>CAZFDW010000626.1:0-3789 GCA_964517865.1 uncultured Chitinophaga sp. | reverse complement strand
ATGCTGCAACTTGCCTCATCGGCTGCTGTCGCCAGTCTGCTGCCGTCTGAAATGCTGTTCGCCAGCGCGATCAGTTCGAATTCTTTGACGCTGGTTCCGGGTGATGTCCGCATTGGTGCACTTAAGGATCTGGACGGATATTTCCCGTTCACGCCATCGACATCGGTGGAAGCATGGAACGTCCGCAAAGAATTTCTGCTGCGGCAGTTGAACGTCGCATGTGGTCTGTGGCCGATGCCCGAACGACCTCCGATTGAAGCCACCGTGCATGGTCGCGTCGAACGGGATGACTACACGGTCGATCGCGTTTACTTTGAAAGCAGTCCTGGCTTGCTGGTGACAGGAAGTCTGTACCTCCCGAAGAATGCAGTCGGAAAGCTGCCGACGATCCTGTGTCCTCACGGTCATTGGGCGAACGGTCGGTTTCATGATCATGGCGATTCCATTAAGAATGAAATTGCCTCCGATGGTGAAAAGTTTGAAATCGGTGGACGACATCCGTTGCAGGCCCGCTGCGTCCAGCTGGCACGTATGGGTTGCATGGTATTCCTGTACGACATGCTCGGTTACGCTGACGGCAGCTCATTGACGCAACCGTTGGCGCATGGATTTGCGAAACAGCGGCCCGCATTGAGTTCTCCCGAAACCTGGGGATTGTTCAGCGCGCAGTCAGAACTCAGATTGTGGAATGCACTGGGTCTGCAGACGTGGAATTCGATCCGCACCGCGGACTGGCTGATGTCTCGGCCTGACTGTGATACCACGCGGATCGGCGTGACAGGCGCTAGCGGTGGCGGCACGCAGACATTCATTCTTGCGGCACTTGACGAACGAGTCACGGCCGCCTTTCCTGCTGTGATGGTTTCCACAGCCATGCAGGGCGGATGCACGTGCGAAAATGCTTCGTACCTGCGCGTCAACACGGGGAATATTGAAATTGCAGCTCTCGTGGCACCGCGCCCAATTGCCATGAGCGGAGCAGATGACTGGACGGTGGACATCGAAACAAAGGGCCTGCCGGAACTGCAGAAACATTATGCGATGCTTGGCGTGCCCGAGAACGTGCATGCGAAGTACTTCAAATTTCCGCACAACTACAATCAGCACAGCCGCATGATGATGTACGACTTCTTCAATCGGACGCTGAACCTCGGCGTCGATGAAATTGTGGAACGTGACTACGTGCCATTGACTGTTGCAGAAGCGACGGTATTTGATGCAGAGCATCCGGCACCTGTGAAGACCGAAGCCACGGAAGTGGCTCTGCTTCATGCGCTCGATGCCGCGCAGCAGAAACTGATCGCGGCATTGGCACCGCGTGATGCCGCCAGCCTGAAAGAATTCCGTCGCGTCATCGGGGGCGCACTGGAAGTGATGATTGGCCGCGCGCTGCCGCCTGCGGGATCGACGCACTTCGAGAAATCGGATGAGCTTGCTCGAAACGGATTTCTTGAGTTCAAAGGCGCATTGACTTTGAAATCGCATGGGGAAGAATTGCCAACCGTGTTTCTGTTGCCGCAGAACTGGAACAAGCAGGTGGTGCTGTGGTTCGATCTGGAAGGCAAGAATCAGCTCTTCGCGGCTGATGGTCAGCCGAACCAGCAAATTTCCAGACTTGTCAGCGCCGGTTTCGCCGTCGCTGGGGCGGACTTGTACCTGACCGGCGACTTTACCGACGATCATCAACCAGTGGCTCAGATGCCCGTTGTCAAAAACCCAAGAGAATTTGCGGGATTCACGTTAGGCTACAATCACCCACTGTGCGCTCAGCGCGTGCATGATGTGCTGACATGTCTGTCGTCCGCGAAGTATCACGAACAGAATCCGTCAAAGATTCACATCGTAGGCGTGAACGGTGCTGGCGTGATTGCGGCCGCTGCGGGTGCGCTGGCCGGCAACGCAGTCAGTTCGATCGCGGTTGATACGGCAGGCTTCCGGTTCAGGTCGATTACTGAAATTCGAGACGTGAATCTGTTGCCCGGAGCCGTGAAGTACGGCGACACTCCGGCGATTCTCGCGCTGTGTGCGCCGACGAAGATTGCGGTAGCAGGTGAGACCGCCGATTCCGTTGGGTTGATGAAATCGGCTTATGCGGCGAGCGCCGCAGTGACCGACTTTCTGCCAACGAGCGAAAACGATTCTGCGATTGTCGATTGGTTGCTCAAGCAGGCGTGACTGAACATTGACCGGAAAGCCACATTGCCACAAAACCGGCGAGCGGCATGCGTCAGCTTGCCGGTACGTTGCGATTCAATCGCAAATCGAACTTGGCGCGTGCTTCGCCCGCAACCCAAAGTGGCCATCACGCTCCGCCGTCATGAGCATTTGTCAAACCCCTTCGTCGAGATTGACCGCGTTCCATTCGAGTGCGAACAGTCGGCCTTTCCGCAGTCCGGTCATCGCAGCCAATATCATCACGTCCCCGAGCCGATGTTTCTGACAGGCTTCAAAAAGAGCATGACACTGGTCCGGTTCCAAAGGAATCACTTCCTTCCGAATCACCTTTGGTTTGTCCAGTGCGGCGATCGGATTGTAGGGCAGGATTCGCAACTTCACGGCTTTGTTGAGTGCGTTCCGCAGTACCCTGATTCCACGCAATCGCATGTTCGCCGTGAATTTCTTCCACCTCAGGGTCGCCTGCCAGTTGACCAGTTGTTCGCCATCCAGTTTCGCCATCCAGTTTCGCCATCCAGTTTCGCCATCCAGTTTCGCCATCCAGTTTCGCCAGCTTCAGGTGCCCGATGAGCCGCGTGGACCTGAGCAAGAGTGATCAGTCCTTTGTGCTGATCTACGATTTCTTCAACGCTCGAACCGTGGGCAAGCCGTTCCAGTGCGATTTCAGTCACCTTCAAATTGGTCTGATCAATCCATGCCACACCCCGGTCATCGATCCAGATGTGAGTGCTGTTGACGACCGACATGCGACCACTCCACGGGTTTGAGAACGAATTCCACTATCTCACCGGAAAAGGAAATCAGAAGACTTGACCAAGTCATTGTCGGCCAATTGGCGGAACCTGCAAGTCGGATTCCCAGCAAGCATGAGCGACTTCTTGTGGCGGTTTCCGGTGACGAAGGCTTCGCCTTCATTGCCCGGCACGATGCAGGTAACAGAATCGTCAGAGCACTCGTAATGCGACAGCGCCTGAGGCATCAAATCCGCTGACCAAGTCAAAATGGCACGCTTGCGTGTGTGCTGCGTTCCTCGACTGCCCCCTCATCCGGCCTGTCGGCCACCTTCTCCCCCGATTTCGGGGGAGAAGGGACTGCATAGCGCAACTTCAAAACCCGGTGGCGAGGCTGATGGTCATGTGATGTGTCGGCCGCCGTTGTGTGCCCGTCGTCTTCACACGCAGTAGGATGTTGCCGTGCCTGTAAAACAGGTGCCGTCCATTGGGTCGAACTCCAAACGTCGCATTCTGGACGAGAGTCAGTCTGTATCGGCGACAAATATGGTCGTTGAAGCTGACGGTCGATTTGAATCGAACGTGTCCGTCACGGTCAAGCAGATCCTGCAGCAATCCCTGCATGATGTTCCTCTCCGCAGCGGCGGACAGGGACGCAAAAACATTCATGGCCCGGGCGAAATCTGACATGTGGGCGACCCTCCGCACTTGCGATTGAATCGAACTGCTGAACCGGAATTGGTCAATCAAACAACATTGACGCGAATTGACAAAACTCTTAACCGATCTGGTCCGACGCTCCGCCCGGGCCAGGCTTTTGGAATGGCAGGGCCTTTGGCCCGGAATCGCAGCAATCACCTTTGTGCTCGCACCAATTACGTGC
>CAZFDW010000625.1:0-3790 GCA_964517865.1 uncultured Chitinophaga sp. | reverse complement strand
TAATCTTGCTCCCGTTCTGCAGACAGAGTTGTTTACCGCGTGAAAGATCCAGTCGCCGCGATTGCTCTAAATCGATTAAGATTAAGATTATGATTATGATTATGAACGAAGGCATATGAACAACGCCGAGCGACCAATAATCGTTGACATCGAGTGCATCTGCTCGTCACGCGGGCACTGATCCGCCGCAAGAACGAAAGTGCGTTGCGAGGCCGCTATCGAATTGTCCGCGACTCATCACACGACCGATTCCCGCCGCGCGGGCGGCGTCGAGTTTGGCGGTATGCACGTGCGGTCCGAATGCGATCGAGCGAGCCAACAGCTCCGGCGATGCGGTCAGCGCAAATTCATGAGGATCGCTGAACGAGGCCCCAAGATCCAGACAGACGATGCTGCTCACGTTCGAAACTTTGTCGATGGCAGCCTGCAGTGAACTTACGGAGACAAATCCGAAACCGCTCGCTTCCGCCGCACCACCGACTGAACTGATGAGCATCAGATCTGTAGAGCACAGGACGACAAATGGGGCGGACGGCGATTCAGTTTTCGGCATGGTGGCTGACTGTGGCTGGCTCGACTCAGAGAGTCAAGTTACCTACGGTTGTTGCTGTCGGATGGGTGCAAATTTTATTTTGCTGATATAGCGCACTGTGACGCCATTTTGCATCCTTCCGGAACATGCTCCAATTGCATTGATAATGTAGCGATAATTGAGGTTGAAATCCGGGTCGATCTCCACTTCCTGCTTCTCCTGTTGCTCCTTGCCAATCGCCCCCAAAGCATTCACAGCCCTTAAAACTTCAGAGTTCAGCTTTGCGAACGCAGATTCGCCGCTACCAAGATTTGTTCCATTAAATGTGAGAGACTCCAGCCGACCGTCAGCCCCGGCCTGCAGTCGAACCTTGAACGGTGGAAGTTCTGCATCGCTGACAGCGGAGGCACTGGGAGCACCAAGCGGCATACTGATTTCAAAGTCGCCTTCTGGCTCGGATACCTTCAAGGTACACATAAAAAAGATAATCAACTGAAACACGACATCGATCATCGGTGTCATGTCGAGCTGGATTTTGGTGAGATTAGAGCGGTTACGGAATTTCATATCGAGTACAGCCAAATCACCGGGAAATACTTTGCTCGCGACAAGTCGAAATTAATACCCTGTCGCTTTTTGAGTCGCCTTCAGGGCAAATCTCTGGAATGCGATTCCTTCCTCCTGGCACATTTGTATCAGTTCCTGAACCAGCCCCGTGGGAATATCGGCATCCGCGCGAATTTCCACGGTGATTTCGGCGAGGTCGGTTCCAGTCGTTTTATAATACTGCGATTCCTGACGCAGCCTTGCCCGGACAGAAGCTAGCTCTGCCCTTTCGTCACCAAAGAAAAAGTAAGGCGTAGAGTCTATAATGACGCCCTTTTGGTCTCGCAAATAGCCGAAATTCAGCAAAAACGAGTGCTGTCGGTGTACGGCTGGCGGTGCCGCCAACTGATCCCTGGGCAGCACTACGCGCTCATCAGCTTCAGCCTGCTCAAACTTATTGATCAACATAAAGAACGTAATCAACTGGAACACGACGTCGATCATCGGCGTCATGTCCAATTCAGGTGGCGTTACATTGGCAGGTCGGAATTTCATGAGATGGTGCTGCCGACAAAGATTTGGCGTCCGAGACTATGCCTTCGATTTGCCGACGGTTGCAAATCGCCCCATCAAGCCTTCACTCACCATGCCGATTTCCAGCACCAGGCGCTGAATTCGGTTTTTCAGGATGCCGTAAAATATCATCGCAGGAATGGCCAACACCAGTCCAATCAGCGTTGTCACCAACGCGGTGGAAATCCCGTCGGCCAGCTGCGATGGCTTCGGAGAGACGGTCGATTGCGCGATGACGTCAAAGCTGGAGATCATACCCTGCACGGTTCCCATCAGCCCCATCATTGGAGCAATGGTGCCGATCAATGCGACATAACTCAGGCGGTGCTCCAACGCCATATTTTCGTCTTCACCAGCTTCCTGCATACCTTCAACAGCTTCTGGATATCCGCGACTCAGTCGTCCCATCCCCGCAGCAAGGACCCGACCAACAAACGAGTCATCGCTGCGTGCGAATTCATAAGCGCCCTGAAAGTCCTTCGCGTTGAGCTTTTGCTCGAACTCCTCAACGAACTGCGTCGGCAGCAGCACGTCACGTCGTACCTGAAGGAGGTTCATCATGATGAGGGCGACAAGGATAAATGACACCAGCAGGAACGCTGGTCCCCAGAACCAGCCACAAGCTCGAGCGATATACGCCAGAAAACTGCGGGACGGGACAGGAGTTGCAGCTGCACTGTCTGCCGGTAGAGCGGCAGGGTCGGCGGCGGGAGCTGCTTTTGCTGCATCGCCTTCATCTGCGAGCAGGCTGCTGGAATTCCCAAACGCCGGCCAAACCAACGCAGCGGTCAAAGCAAGGAGCAGAAAAAGAACGGATTTGAATCCACCGAATCTGGCGAGTGATGCAGAGACATTACGCATTTCGAAAAATCTCCGGGATGTCCTCAATGGGGCAAACGTGTCCAATGAGAAATGTCAGTAAGTTGAGGTTGGGAAGTGTAGTGACTTCAAGGCGTCTCGTCACTCTTCCGAGGGTGGCACAAGATGCGAGAAATCCGGATTTGTGAAAAGCTGTCAGTTGGTCGCAGCCTGTGGAATCGTGCCCGCTTGTTTTGTCCACGGGCTGTTCGGATATTTTGTTGATAGTTTTGCCATCGCTTCGTCGGAACGGTCCTGATGCCCGGCTGGAGCCCACAATGAGACCAGGTGATAAAGAGCCTCGGCGTGGGCTGCTGGTTCCGAAGGATACAGAACATCCACATGCAGGTAGGCCATCAGAGCATCTTTTGGCATATTTTTGGTCCGGAAACAATCGCCTTTCAGCACCCACGCCCGGGCCAAAGTCTGCGATTCTGATTCCGACGCCTGACCGATGATGCCGTCGAGCGTGGCAATCGCCTCATCGGTTTGCTCCTGCTTCTGCTGACAAGCCGCCTTTCCCAGCAATCCGTCAAACTGGGCTGTCGAGGATGCTGGATCTCCTGCACTCTGGTCGATGACCTGTTGAAATGCCGACAATGCCCCCGCCGCATCGTTGCCGGCGAGCAGAACCTGTCCCAGCTGCACGCCTGCCTGAAGTTGATAACCTTTCACCGGTGAAGCCTGAACTTCTTTCAGGAGCGTCTGCGCCTCCTCGCCGCTGGCAAGCGAAGATTCCAGCAGCAGGGCTTCGAAATAGCGGAAGTTGGTTTTGTATTCTTCGCGGAACTTCCTGATTGCGGCGGCGGCATCGGGCACTCTTGCCGGGTCTGCCAACGCCTGCTTGACCATTGTTCGTGCGATCAGGAAATCCACATCGGCAGTGAGGCGCTTGTCGTCGCCAGAGTACTCCTTCTTCACCGTCTGAAACTTTTCCAGTGCGACATCCAATGCACCGCTGCGTTCGTTTGACTGTGCCTGAGCCAGCAACGCTGGTTCCATATCAAATCGCACACTGAAAATATCAGATACAGGGACTACCTGAGTCTGTTCGTTGGAAAGTTTAATCGTGACAGATTCAAGCGTCATGGCCGTGATCTCGCCGCGAAACGTGACTCGATCACTGCGTTTTGTCACTTGATCGACGGCAAACACAGTCCCCACACTGCCGATTATTACCGTCAGAACTGCCAGCAGGACCTGGCCGAATGACTTTTGATACCGCATAGATTTAGAAGTCATGGTGGATAACCCTCTTGGTGAACTCTGAATGCTGTTTGT
>CAZFDW010000624.1:0-3800 GCA_964517865.1 uncultured Chitinophaga sp. | reverse complement strand
GTGTTCATCTGTGGTTGCTGGCACAGGTTTCGTTCTGAGTCGTGAACGGTTACGATTAAAGCGACAGTCCCCAAGGTCGCTGGTTCGCAAACAGGCCCGCCTCGCGAAATCATGCGATCGGCAGACATTCAACGTCCCGTGGGGTAAGCTTCCCGCTTGCCATCGATTGCATCTCGCTGTCTCTCGCGCCCAATCATCCGTCACAGCTTCACAAAAGGACGATTCCTGTGAAACACACTCTTGCAATTCCATTTGCGGTCCTGACGCTGATGGTCTCTCAACCTGGCTCGCCAGCAGAGGAGATTTCTTGGCATGCATCGGGAAAAAACGGCGCCGTCGCGGCCGGACATGCGGATTCGGTGGCGGCAGGTCTCCGGATTCTGGACGGCGGTGGGCGAGCGGCCGATGCGGCGGCGGCAACGATCCTGGCGCTGGCGGTCACGGACTATGGTTCGTTTGCGATCGGCGGTGAGGTGCCTGTTCTGGTTTACGATGCAAAGACGAAGCAGGTCAAATCGCTGAGTGGCGTCGGCGGTGCACCGCTGGATCCGGCAGCGATCGAATGGTTTTATCAAAACGGCATCCCGTCGATGGGCAGCATGAAAGCGGCACCTGTGCCGGGGGCGGTTGATCTGGTCGTTACACTCCTGAAGCTTTACGGGACGATTTCCTTTGAACAGGCGGTGACACCGACACTGGAACTTCTCGACAAGGGCAAAGAAGCGTGGCATCCTCATCTGGCCGTGACGCTGCGTAAACTGATCGATGCAGAACGTGCTGCTCGGGGAAGTCGTGAAGACAAACTCACGGCGGCAAGAGATCGATTCTACATTGGTGACGTCGCTGACGAACTGGAAGCATGGTACATCGCGACCGGCGCGTTTCAGCGGAAACCGGATCTGGCGGCGCAGACAACGCTGGTCGAAGATCCGGTCTCGATCGAATACCGAGGCTACACGGTCTACAAATGCGGCCCGTGGACTCAGGGGCCTGTTCTCTGTCAGAACCTGCGCCTGCTGGAAGGATTCGATCTGCATGCGATGGGGCATCTGTCGGCTGACTGCATTCATGTGATGACGGAGGCCATGAAGCTGGGATACGCCGATCGGGATGAGTACTACGCGGACCCGCGCTTTTCGTCGGTGCCGATGACTGAACTGCTCTCGGACGACTATACAAATCTCCGCCGTCCGCTGATCGATCTGCAACATGCGTCCATGGACCGTCGGCCTGGCGATCCTGCAAAGATGCGGGCGCTCCGGACTGACGGGGCTCCGGACAACGAAACGGAAAAGATTCCGAAGCAGGACACAACAACCTGCGTCGTTGCTGATCGCTGGGGCAATGTGATCGCGGCGACTCCGAGTTGCAATATGTTGACGAACACCCCGGGTCCGTCGGGAGTCAATACGGGAAACCGCGTGCGAAGTATGAATACAAATCCCGATCATCCGAACCGAGTTCAGGCGGGCAAGCGACCGCGAGTCACATTGACGCCGACATTGGTTCTGAAGGACGGCTTGCCAGTGATTGCCATCAGCGTGGCTGGCGGAGATGTGCAGGATCAGACGACCCTGAACGTGCTGCTCAATCACATCGACTTTGGCATGTCACCGAAGGAGGCGGTGACGGCCCCGCGTTTCCAGATGAACCATCATCAGGATTCGTTCAATCCTAACCCCGATCGCAACGCCGCGTTCGTGGGACGCGGTGAACTCAAGGTCAACGAAGAGATCTCGGAAGCCGTCCGCAAAAATCTGTCAGACCGCGGACATCTGCTGGGGACTGTTCCATCGCCGATCGCGCATCCGGTGATGATCTTCATCGATCACAGAACCGGCCTCATGCACGCCGCCGGCGACCCCAAAGCCAGACGCCACGCGGGCGCTGCACGATAACGGCTGGCTACCGCAAAGAACCGGCGAGCGGCATGCGTCAGCTTGCCGGTACGTTGCGATTTGTGCCATCGTCCCATCCACGGCAACAGGGCAACGCGCCAACTGTGAGGCGGCTGACTCGCAGAATACACTGCCGGAAAATGAGCGGTGCTATTGCCGCTCGATTACCACGGGTGCGATGATCTTTGATCGATGGTTGCGGTTGTGATGGATCGTGTTAGTCGCCGAAACCGCGTCCGACGGGAACTCGATCGTCGCCGGTTTTCCTGTTTGTGGATTGGGTTCATACAGTGGTGAGCCGGTGCTGGCGACGGTCACGCGGATGCGGTGGCCTTTGTTGAAGATCTGGCTGATCCAGCCGATGTCGAAGGCCACTTTGACGACTTCGCCGGGCTGCATCAGGACTTCGTGATCGAAACCGTCCCGGTAGCGAACGCGCTGAGGATAATCGACGATCAGTATTGAACGACCATCGGGATAGACGTCGCTGACGCGAACAAGTACATCGGTATCAGGTGCCGTTGATGACAAGTGCAGTTCAGCCTGAATCCTACCAGTCCATTCAACCGGCGAATCGAGAATTTCGGTCGTGAACGTACGAACTTCTGACTGCTGCTCGAACGCCCGAGCATCAGTCGCACCGGGAAAACTGGTTCCCGGAATTTCCATCGGATGCAGTGGGTCGCTGACGAAGCTGGTGGAGCCCGTTTCATTCATCGGAGTTGATGACGTGAGTTGTCCATCGGCAGCGAGAAACAGGTGAGTCTTGCTTGCTGCCGGTGGAAAACTGTCGGCAGTTCTCCAGACGTTGCCCGGAGCATCCGGCTCTCCGACAGCACCCATGACGTAATAACGCACGGTCGGTTCTTTTTCGACTCCGGTGTCTTTTCCCTTCAGCCAGTAGTCGAACCAGCGAACCATGTGTTCGAGTTCCGGCCACGTCGCGTCGGCCGAGTAAACGAGATCGCCCACCTTGCTGCCTTTATTGAGTCGACCATGAAGCCAGGGGCCGATGATCAGCTGTTGCTTGCCACGGGAGTTTTCGCCGCCGTGCTGCTGTCGGCCCTGAAAGCTGGCGATGGAGCCCTGGTTCATGAAGTCATACCAACTGCCGATCGTGAAACACGGCACGTTCATCTTGTCAAAGTGCAGCGAACAATCCTCATTCCGCCAGTAGTCGTCGTAGTGAGGATGCGTCATCCATTCCTCCAACAGGCGATCATTGTCGGCCGGTACACGGCAGTTTCCCGCCAGCGACTTGAATCGTGACGGGCGAGTCGTCCCGCCAATGCGATAGCCTTCATGGAACAGGCTCAGCCCCGTATCGACCATATACTGCGCGGTCAAATGCGGCGGCTGCGTGATCGCCAGGAAATTCTGCGCGTATCCGGCCTGTGAACTGCCAAACGTCCCGACTTTGCCTGTGCTCCATGGCTGCGTCCCCAACCATTCGCAGGCGTCGTAGCCATCCTTGAGTTCGCCCCAGCCCAGCGCGCGGTAGCCAACCCAGGTGCCTTCGGACTTGTGAGTGCCTCGATAATTGACCATCGCGACCAGGTAACCGGCCTCCGCCAGGCTTGCGGCTGCCTTGCGAGTTCCAACGCCGCTGATGTCGGCGTAGCGTTGTTCAAACAACACCGGCCAAGGTCCGTCGCCTTGCGGAAAATAGAGGTTCGCTGAGAGATGTTTCCCGTCCCGCATCGGGATCATCTGCTGTTTCTCGGTGATAGTGCCAAGGTCAACGTCCTGAAAGGCGACGGCCGCTTGATGCTGGCAAAGACCACTAAGGATGATGCTGAGAAGCATGGATCGCATTTGTTTTTCCTTCAGGACAAACCACAGGCCGGAACCGTCTTTGCGACGTTGTGGCTTACTGTAGCCGTCTCGCTCCGCCGAGACGAG
>CAZFDW010000623.1:0-3810 GCA_964517865.1 uncultured Chitinophaga sp. | reverse complement strand
CGAATCAGATCGCGGACTCCGCCAGTCGTCGTCAGAAACTCAAGTGCCACGGACTTGCTGGTTCGCAATTCCTGTGCACCCTGAGTCTGCCCGCCTGCGCCTCCGAATCCTCCCTGACCTGTTTGGGCCTGCTGCGGTGGATTGATCACGGCCTGAATCGCCAGGGAAATGGTTGTGCTCAACTCTTCAGCAACGGCGTTCTTGAGTTGAAAGACCTGCAGGCGATTCACGGCTTCTGGTGCGTCTTTGTCGATGCCTTCGATCAGCCTTTTCACTTCTGCCAATTCGCTCGGTCGCCCCTGCACGATCACTGAATTCGTGCGCACGTCAGCAATCGCCCGCACATTTGTTCCGAGACCCTCACGTTCGGCGTAGAACGTTGTGAGCGCTGTCACCACTTGAGATGCGATCGCGCTCTTCAACGCGAACACTTCAAATTCAAAGTCCGGGGAGAGCGGCTGATCAAGTTCCTTCGCCAATTCCAGAATCGAAGTTCGTTCGATCTCCGACGAAATAATCAGGATTGCGTTCGGCTGTACGACGGGAATGAAAGCGGCAGTCTTTCGCGCTGTGCCGCCACGCTGACGAAGTTCCGTCAGTTGCTCGTAAACACTGGTTAACAGCGTCGCAAAGGCTTCCGAGTCGATGTTTTCGAGCGTCAGTACGTGAATTGCCGGTAACGACCCGACGCTCATTTTCTCCAGCCGCCGAATGATCTCCTGCACCTTTTCTACATCCGCCTCATTGCCCTTGAGAATCAGGACGCCAATATCCTGCATGGCCTGAATATTGACTTCGCCTCGCAGGTTAATGGAAGGATCTTCTTCATCTCCGGTTGCGTCCTGTCGCGGAGTCGCGCCGCCGGCCGCCTGGGTCGTCTCATCCGACATAGAAACGAGCTGATGAATCTGTTCGCTCAGCTGTTTCGCAGTCTCACCCTTGATGCCATTGTTCTGCAGTACCTTGACTGTTTTGTCGCCGTCAAGTGCCGCAGGCTGATCAAGATCGGTCACGAGTTTTCGTAACTGCGTCATGCGCGATGCCGGAGCTTCAATCAGCACACGATTCGTGACCTGGTCGATGCCGATGCGAAAGAGCGAAGGCACAGCTTTATTTGCCGAACCATCTTCCGCTCGATCGTAAACGGCAATCGTCGGAAACCCTTCGATGCCCTGCTCCTGCAGTTCGGCACGTTTTTCAAATACGACGTAGATTGTGCGCGCCAGATCGGCGGCCTTTGCGTTTTCTACATCGACCGCTTTCACTTCCATCGGGCCCTGAGCTGGTGTCTCGGACTGCTCGTCGGAAACAACCGGGCTCGCCATCGAGACAGGCCGTACCGGAGTTTCGAAGTCGTTCGGCATGGGGACCTGACTGTCGGATCCCGCAGTCTGGCGAACACGATTTGGACGTGTGCGCGGCGATGTTACGAAGCCGGACGCCGCACGTGAATTGTTTCGCACTGGTTCAAAACGATCAAGATTCGATTCCAGCAACGGCGCAGCCTGACTGTCGTCCACTACGTCGTCGATTGTTGTCGATGCCGATGCCGAACGGATCAGCCGGTCCATGGTCGATGATCGCTCATCGTTGGAATCTTCAGCTGCCTGCGTGAGTCGGGGACGAGCGTACTCCGTGCGCGCCTTGTCCAGATTCAACACCACCAGAAACTGTTTTTGCCGCAGCAGCCGATAGCCCTGCGATTCAAGTTCGCTGTTGAGGATGCGGATGGCATCATCGACATCGTAACTGCGCTTGTCCTTCCGGGCGAAGCGGCCAGGCGGAACTTTATCCATCACCAGCGTCAGCTCATTATGCTTCGCCAGATCCTGCAGGACCCGGTTCCATGTGGCATCGTAATAGTTAATGCGAAAGCCATCCTCGATGTCTTCGACATCCGCCGTTTCCGTACCGTCCAGTGCCTGACGGAAGGACCGTGCTTCTTCTTCAGACGCGGACAGTCCGTTGTATCGATTCAAGAGCAGACAAACTGCGGTCGCCGACCCAAGAATTCCTGCTGCTAGCAAGCCGTGACGTTTCACCGGCGCATTCCTTTGAAAAAACAGGCTTTCAAAGTCCCCCCCCAGACAGCCATCCGATCCGTGCAGCAGAAATTGCCTTGCGTAAATTCCCAATCATTCACGCAATGCATCTTGCAGGAGGCGCCAGTCGAGTTTGACCCGTGGCGCGATTCTCCTGAATAGACAGGATGGACTGATCTTTCTGAGATATCGGATATTGCAGGTAGTGACGATGAGTCAGGTTGTAACGGTTTTCCGGATTCCTCCGCCGGCGCAGTAAAAAACGCCGATTGATAACAATCGGCGTTCGGGGAATTTTGATATTCGTTCTGGTCGCAGGGTTATGGACTCACTACGGCACCAGCGTTTTCGTTGTCGTCAAGCGTCAGTGCGAGCGTTGTGGCAACGGCACCACCGATTAAAAGGACGCCGAGCGCAGTTCCCCAGGTTCCATGATGTCCACCAGCGAATCCTTCACCACAGCCTTCTCCGCAGCTTTCGCCACACTGGCCGCGCACAACTTCTTCATCAACAACGATCGCCATCCGAGAAACTGCGGCTGGCGGAGCAGCCGTGTTACTCCAGAGTCGCACGGGCTGCTGTGAAGCTCCCAATCGCACCGTATGTGGACCGTTTCGCAGTCCTTGCACGGCGAATTGTCCTTTTTCGTCACTGACAGCGGTGGCAATTACGTGTTCTTCATGCAAAACCTGAACGGGTAAACCGGAAACCGGCAGGCCGCCTTGATTGAGAACGCTGCCCGCCAGGACACCTCCCTGCCCGAGCAGATAGTCGGATGATCGGATGGCGACTGTTTCGGACGCCGCCGCCGTTGCGGACGCCATCAACGGCGAACCGACCAGTATTGCCACCGACAGCAAAAGACTGACACCACCGCGAATTGCCTTGAATTTCATCTCATGTCCCCCGGGAAATTATTGTTTGTTGTCGATCATCCGGTCAGGGAACAGGTCACAGCCGTCCGCAGTAAAATCCGCAGTATTGCCATCACCCGCGTTTGCAAAATTGTCAATAGCCCTGACAGAAACAGATTTATCGTCGTTATCAGGATTTTCGGGTTTTCGGGCGATCCGATTCGACCCGAAAATCCATGATGATCCGAACGTTCGCTACAATCTCCTTCCAGCGTTCCGGTATGGAAGGCTGGGGAAACTCTGATGTGTCCGGATCACCGGACCGGAAAGTGAAACCATCGTGGTTTTCAAATATTTGCAACAGTTGAGCCGATCCTTGCTTCCCACGGCTTCAAGACCGGACAAACTGTTACTTCAGTTTCAACGACATCGTGAATCGCTTGAGAGCAAGTACTTCGAGCTCGCATCCTCGACCGGCCTTCCACGTGGCCTGCGGTGGCGCAAATGCGAATGGCTGCCGACTCAGATCCTGCTCCGCGATCGCACGACGAATCAGCCGAATCTGCTGGTTTCCATTAACCTGTGGTTTGAAGCGATCGAAGGCAGTGATATGGAAGACGTTGCCGCAGTCACTAACATCCGCGACGCCTGCGCCGTATTCCAATGGAACAAACGCATCTGGACCACTTCTGGTCGGACCCTATTTAATATGAACCCTGAAGAGGCCAGGCAACGGCTTTCCGCATCGTACGAGCCAATCTGAAATGCTGGCTGCGTGTCCGCACGTATCAGTAGCAAATGGAGAGCTAGCGGGCAGTGAATTTAAAACGATCCGCCGCCGGGCGAAGAAGTATCGTCTGGCCTCAACATTATGGGCAAAAAAATGTTGGGCAAAAAAATGGCTGCTATTTTTC
>CAZFDW010000622.1:0-3812 GCA_964517865.1 uncultured Chitinophaga sp. | reverse complement strand
GAGAAGAGGGCCTGAATTCCGTGGATGCCGTTTGCGAAACCGTGCGAACTCGCATGCGTCCGATTCTGATGAGCACGCTGTCCACGGTGCTTGGCATGCTACCGCTGGTTATCCCGATTCCCATCTGGGCTGACGGTGCCTGGGTGTGGAGCGTCGGTGCAGGCAGTGAATTGTATCAGGGTCTTGGCGCGGTCGTTCTCGGCGGCATGATTGTCTCTACGTTCTTCACGCTCATCCTGATTCCCGCAGGTTTCAGTCTGGTGATTGATGGAATAGAAAAAGTTCACAGCATGACCTCACGTGAGCAGGCGAAGCTGGCGGATGTGTCTCTGACAAGTGCTGCACCAACGGATTAGTTCGACTGTCCCAGATGGGTTGAAAAAGGTGTCAGCCACAGCGAATCCCCAGCATTACAGAATTCAGGCCGCTGCCGATGCCCAGAAGTGCCAGGCGGTCGCCGACAGCGGGGGGAGATTGTTCAAGTCCCATGGACAGAGCCATTGGCAATGCGGCGGCTCCCGTGTTGCCAAGGAATTCCACGGTGGGGAAGTCGAGCGTCGGGTTGAGCTGAAGACGTTCCATCAACAATGTGCGATGCTGTCTGCCGACCTGATGCGTAAAGACGCGACTGACGTCTTCGTTCTTCCAGCCCAGCACTGATTTCGCGCGACCCCAGGTTTGTTCGGCCAGTCGGATGCCCGCGTGCAACAACGCTTCGGAATCGGTTTCCATTCTGGGCCGACCATCGCCGTGTTTTGCCGTTTCCACACCACCGGCACATAATCGATGGCCTGTGGAATCGGCAAGGAATGATCCGCCGAGCAAACGGTGTCCGGTGCGACTTAGCCTTCGATCGCACAGGACAATCGCGGCAGATCCGGATCCAATCGTCAACGATGCGAACGCGGATTTGATACTCTGCCGTGTCAGTGTTTTGTCAGTCAGGAGACTGTCGATCGTGCCTTCCACCAGATCCCGTCCGCTTTCCGTGCCCACTACGATTCCGGCTCGGATCCGACCGAGTTCTATCTGATCGGCAATGATGAGCATCCCGTTGAGCAGCCCCAGACACGCATTGCTGACGTCCATGACAAGTGCTTCGGCGGGAAGCTGGACCCCATCGTGGACACTCGCGGCTGTCGCCGGCTCCATTTGATCGCGGCAGACAGATCCGTGGATGAGCGCTCCGATGTGACGGCGATCGATGCCGGATTTCTCCAGGGCAATGCGGGCGGTCCTGATACTGATCGTCCCCGGCAGTGTACCGGGATCAAAGAAGCGTCGCTCGCGAATGCCGGTCATGAGTTCAAGCCGTCCGGCAGGTAACGACAGTCGCTCATAGACAGTCGCGAGTCGGCTCTCGATATCGTCCGACGTCACCACATGAGGTGGCAGAGTGTGGGCGACAGCTTCAATGCAGACGTGTTCGTATCGCATGATCATTTTCAATCGAAAGATTCAGACCGAAAACCTGCTACGGTCGAGGCGAAATCAACAGGCTCACAACCACCACGGAAAAAACCGCGATCAGCATGATAGCCGAGAAAGTCGTGCCGATGACGGACATCGTGCGAGGTCGTCTGGGGGCGAGAAAACCGGTGAGGCACAGAATCAGAGCGACGACATTGAGCAACGCTGCGCTGGCGGCGACGACGAGGAGTCGAGTCAAGGCTGGCGCGTTGGTCCTCAGTTCTTCCAGTTCGTTGCGTGACGATGGCAGTTGGTGCAACTTGTAGAACAGGACACAATACAGTCCTGCGGCGATCAGCGCAAATCCAATCCCGGCCCAGCTCACAATGTTTGCTGCACCGGGCGTTTCCGCCGGGGTGAGGTTGGATTCGGGAACACGTTCAGTGGTCACGTAAGACTTTCAATGGCTCATCGCGCGGATGGCCGTCATAAAGACGAGTGCCGTCGCGAGGACTCCGACGAAGAACGACAGAAAAAAACCAATCACTGCCAGCGAACGCGGCTGTTGTCTCAGACCGTAATACAGACAAGTGAACAGCGCCGCTGCCGTCAGCAGGAGACTGATTCCAAGGATGCTCACGATCAGCCACGATTGAAACGAATCTGACTTCAATGAACTCGCCTGACCAGTCGTCTGTAGATACCAAATGAGCAAAATCCATGAAGCATGTCCCAGCAGTTGCAACACACTCAGTACAAATCCGACAAACCCCGGACGGTTGCTCATTAATAACCGGATTGTTTCCCGCAGAGGTACAACGGCGTCAGAATCCGGTTGAGCAACGGCAGCTTTTCCTGCTGGTGGCACGTAACGAGGCCGAGAGGAGGGTTTGTTTTTCTTTCCTGAATGACGAGGCACAGGGTGTATGATCCAATCCAGGCAGAGTCTTCCGCACGCCAGCGGCGTTTTTACGATTCGGAAGCAATTGAATTCCACTTTTGAACAATCTGTGTAGATTATGGAGCATCTGGACTCGATTTCACAACCGCTGAGAAACCTCACGATGATTGAAAACGTAAATTCCGCACCTCAGGGATTCCATACCGTCACCCCGTATCTGCTCATTCAAGGTGCAAGTGATGCGATTGCCTTTTATGTGCGAGTCTTCGGAGCTGAAGAAATCACGCGGCTGACGGCTCCCGATGGACGCATCGGACACGCTGAAATCCGCATTGGCTCATCCACGATCATGATCGCGGATGAGCACCCGGAAATGGACTTTCTGGGGCCACAGTCACGCGGTGGCACGACCGTGAGTCTGCTGATTTACGTTGATCATGCGGACGACGTCTTTAACAACGCACTGAAGTGCGGAGCAACGGAACTACGGCCGCTTTGCGACCAATTCTACGGCGACCGTAGCGGCACCGTCGTCGATCCGTGGGGCCATGTCTGGTCAATTGCAACGCATCTGGAAGACATCAGTCCAGCGGAACTTAAACGACGATTTGAAGAACTGTATGCCGATTGATGCCGTAAATTTTACGATTCCATGAGCTGTTCTTCGTGTTGTTCTCGTCACGTTCGAGTTGTAAAGACAACGGACCACACTATGGTTAATATAGGAGCTCTGCGCTGACCGCAGATCGCTTGCCGGCAGCAACGATTTGCATTCCTTCGCCGATTTTTTCGGCTGGAAAGAACTCAGGAGGCCTCGGACGGTCTCGCCTTGACGATCACATCTGCGGTATCGTTCGACACGTTGATCGGGGCTTTAAAAACGGGGTCAGGAACCAATCGCCAAATGGCCCAGTGGGTGCTCAGCACAATTGCTTCCAGACCCCCTTTCTTAAATGGATATTTCTGCGGCGTTTCGTGAAATCGTTCTGAAGAGTTTTGGAGTTGTGTCCATGGTGGGTTCTGTACGGCTGGTATTGGCGTTTCACAATCACCAGCCGGTCGGCAACTTTGACGGTGTTTTCGAACAGGCCTATCGCGACAGCTATCAGCCATTTCTGGATGTGTTGCAGGACTATCCGGAGATTCCATTCGGGCTGCATACATCCGGCAGCCTGCTGGAATGGCTTGAAGTCCGTCATCCGGAGTACATCGACCGCGTGCGGACGATGGTCGCATCGTCGCAGATTGAAATCATCGGCGGCGCGTTTTATGAACCGATTCTGTCTAACATTCCGCGACGAGATCGGATTGGTCAGATCCAGCGATTTTCTGAGCATCTCAACCACTTGTTTCAGACATCCGTCCGGGGACTGTGGCTACCGGAACGTGTCTGGGAACAATCCTTTGCGGGAGACATCGTTGCTGCCGGCCTGCAATACACGATGGTCGATGACTATCACTTTCGCTGTGCCGGAATTCCGCAGAACGAACTGATGGGCTA
>CAZFDW010000621.1:0-3821 GCA_964517865.1 uncultured Chitinophaga sp. | reverse complement strand
TGTAGAAGACGGACTGGCTGTCGATCGACCATACGGGAACATCGCTGCTGCCGCCGTGGTAATCGGGCACGTCCAAAAACTCCACAACGCCACGGTAGCCTCCTCGATCCGCCAGCTTTTTCAGGCCGGTTCCATCAGCCCGCACGATGTGCGGATGGCAGTTATAGTGCTCGCCGGAAACGAACAGCAGCCACTTCCCATCGGGCGACCACGACGGAGCGAAGACAAATGGATGACCAGTCTGCACATGGACACGATTCGAACCATCGGCGTCGGCGAGGTACACCTGATAGTTCTCGTGATACGAAATCCTTGAACCATCCGGTGAACTGCTGAATCCGTAGGCGAATCCGTTGGAGTTCTTCGTGAGGTCGGCCTTATGGCGGCCATCGCGATCCATTCTAAATGGCTTTGAATTCCCATCGATGAGCGCCGTGAACCCGAGTTTCTGCGGATCGTTCTGCCAGTAGAACAACCCGGCGTTGTAGAAGCTCACTCGGTCCACCGACGTGACATTCTCGGCTGTTCCGGTTGCCAGATCGACGAGATACGAGTCATACAGCCAGCCCTCAGGAGTGAAACGAAACGTTTTGTGTTCCTCCTCCCAGTTCGCGTTCTCCGCGCTCTCCCAGCCGCGACCGACAACTGCGGTCAGGCCGTCGGGAGACCACCCCGCGAACTGTGTCCATGAACCAACCACGTCCGCCAGTTCAGCCGCCACCGGACGACGGTGCGTTCCATCTGCCTGCACCAACATCGCCCGATTCGTGCTGACATTGGCATGCCGTCCGCCCGGCAGATTCGTGCGGTGCTCGTTGTAGCCGATCAGGAGATTTGGCGGTTCCGGTTCAGCCGCGAGAACGAAACCGCAATGAATCAGGAAACAGACACACCCGATAAAACGGCTAAGGATTCGCATCGGAACTCTCCGCTGGAACTGAGGCTCGGACCTGCAAACAGAATCTGGTTGTCGCCAAACTAAGTGCTCTGTCGGGCAATCAACGCATCGAGTTCGATGCGGAGTTGCGGCAGAATCACGTCGTACGGAAACGCACCGACGGATTCCTTGCCACGTTTGAGGTTCACATGCGTCGGACCGCACCACAGGCCGAGATCCGCGTCGTCCGTTTCCCCGGGCCCATTGACTCGACAGCCCATCACCGCAATCGTGATTTTGTGCTCCTCGGCATATCGAGTCATCTCGCGAACCTGTTCGGCGAGATCCACGAAGGCTTCGTTTTCGACACGCGAGCAGCTCGGACAACTGATGATGTTCAGTGTCTTGAGACCATAATCTACGAAGCTTCGAACGCGGCCGGCAGCGATGTCGTCAAGAATCTTTCGACCTGCAACAATCTCTTCAGCCTTGCGATGATTGGCCACCGTAAGCGACACCCGAATCGTGTCACCGATGCCCCGACTGATCAGCTGCTCAAACGCAATCCGAGTTTTGATAATCCCGTCTGGCGGCATTCCGGCTTCGGTGACTCCCAGGTGCAGCGGCACATCGGGACGCTTCTCAGCAAACCGGCGATTGACTTCGATCACTTTCTGAGGATCTGAATCTTTCAGCGACACGCAATACCGCTCATAACCCAGGTCATCCAGCAAGGCACAGTGTTCCCAGGCGCTTTCCAGCATGGGTGAGATCGAATCATGTTCATCATACTTCGACTTGACATCGGGATCGACTGACCCGCAGTTGACACCCACGCGCATCGCGCAGTCATTATCGCACGCCACCCGGACAAGATACTTCACCTTGTCCTGCCACGGCCTGGACTTTTCATGGTGATACAGGTGCCCTGGGTTGTAGCGGATCTTGTCGATGTACGGCGCGATGACTTCTGCCAGGCGATAGTTTTCCTGCAAATCCACCGACAGATTGCCTGTGACCTGCCGCCGAATCTCGATCAGCGCTTCGGCATCTTTCTGGCTGTCGATTGCGACGCGCACGATGTCGGCACCGGCATTCACCAGATCGTTAATCTGCCGCACCGTGGCGTCAATGTCCGTCGTCTTTGTGGCCGTCATGCTCTGCACGGCAATCGGCGCTCCGCCACCGATCAGCAGATCACCGATGGCAACGGAGCGCGTCGGATTGCGGACGATGTTGTGTTTTGTTTCAGTAGTCATGCGGGGATTGTACTGTTGACTGGCGGGCTGTACATGCTTCAGGGTCAGGCTTTTTCCGCGATCACCACTGCACCTGGTGCCAAAAATATGCCCATCGTCTGCCAGAGCGCAATGCCCAGTCCAAACGCCAGTTTCACCATCAGGCTGGTGTCGTCGCTGTGGACGGCTCCTTTCGGTGACGCACTGATGACGTTGAAGCCCGTCTTTTTGAGAAGTCCCAGCAGGCTGCCGATCGGCATCGAAAACCGATGATCGTTGACCGCCCGCTGCAGCACTTTCTGGCCGCGATCAGGCGACAACTTCTGTAATCCCGCACCAACCGTCGCCAGCCATGACTTATCCACGACACGCATCACGAGCAAACCGCCGTCGTTCAGGCGGTTGTGAATGTCACTCAGTTCAGTCGCCTGATCCGGCCAGTAGATATTGGCGTCCAGCACGGTAATCAGGTCAAATGTTTTTGTCGATCCATGAAAGTCGCGGATCTTTCCGCAGCATTCCGCCGACATGCCGTGAACCTTTACGAAATCCACGGCCTGCGGAACAATGTCGAAACCGCAGACGCTGAAACCAACATCCCTTGCGGCTTCCATGAAGCCGCCGTACGAACATCCGACATCCAGCAGCGATCTGCCTTGCGGCTGCACATGCTTCTGTATTTGACCGAGAATGGATTTGTACATCCGCTGTTTGAACGTGTTCAACTGAGCGCCGTGTTCTGTATCGCCCCATGTCATCGTCTGAGTATGGCTGACTTCGCTTTCCAGGCTGTAACCGCGGTCCATAAAGTACGACCGGCAGCAGTGGCATCGCAGCCATTCCGTCTCACCGCGTGCATTGACGAATTTCCAGGCGTGACCAGCCTGAGTCGATGAGGCACCACACGCCGGACAAATGTCCGCCTGAGGCGTGGATGCAGTTTGTTGTTGTGACAAGACAGCAGACATCTTCAATCCTCAATTCGCACCCGCGAGGTTAGCCAGTTCTGACCAGCGTAGTATCCCGCAGTTTTAACAAATGAGTCAATACGGGCTTAAATCAAGGAGATTCCGGGGGTAGCAATTCGGCCAGCCAGACACTGCGAGCGAGGAGATTTGCATCATTTGCCACCTGGCGGATCCAGCGTCGCGGCATCAACCAGGTCCTTCGGGCGTCCGCTGGCGCGCTTGTTGACAAGCAAGTCGTCGCGCCCGATGACCTGCACCTTCATTCCATCCATCTCTTTCAACCCGGATAACATGTCTTTGAAATCGGGATTCAGCAATTGAGGGATCCTTGAACGACCAGGCATCGAGAGTCAAAGGCCAAACCATGGCCATCCGCTCGGCAGGAGTATAATCCTTGAGGAAATTATCCGTGCCCTGCATCTCCAGCGTCGTGATCTGAGCACGGGACCGATCCATTGGCGAAATCGATGACATTAACCATTTCCCGGCTCAAGGCGGACAATAGATGTTTCGTGTGCCGCGCGGCTCGGCACCGGATGAGTGTCATTGCTCTTTTCCAGAGTATAGTCTGCAAACTCGCCTGACGGAATATCGAGCGACCAGTTGAGTCTGTCTGAATACCGCTGTTCTTGTGAGCGGCAAGGCGCTAGCCGCCGGTTTTTGCAGGCGATTCACCCGCGGCGAGCGGGTTGTTGACTTAATCGTTTACCGCCGAGCCGGAGGCGACGGCTATTCCGC
>CAZFDW010000620.1:0-3823 GCA_964517865.1 uncultured Chitinophaga sp. | reverse complement strand
GCTGCAATGGATCATCCACTGGATTCATGGGCCCGGTTTGCCCGGCGAGTCATTTATGATTACCACGCTTGGATTCGCGGGCTGGGTCGGAATCTTCATTACTGCGATGAATCTCCTGCCGGTCGGCCAACTGGACGGGGGTCATATTCTGTACACGCTGATCGGTCGAAAGGCGCACGCGGTCGCGTTTCTTGTCATCGCAGCGGGTGTGGCCATGATGTTCATCCAGGGAACATACACCTTCAGCCCGCTGTTTATCCTGCTTATGCTCACCGGATTGCGTCATCCGCCGACAGCAAACGACTCCGAACCGCTGGGCAAGGGCCGAACGGTGCTTGGTTGGCTGACTCTGTCATTCCTGCTCATCGGGTTTACACCGACACCGATCGCCGAAGTCAATGGAAATGAAGCAGCGGATCCGCAGGAGCAGGCGGTGCCGATTGCGGCCGATTATGGTGCAGAGGCGATTTGAACGCGCTATGCATCGCCACTCAGGCTGCGATAAAGTCTGCGGAGGGCTTCGCTTTCAATCTGCCGAACGCGTTCACGAGTCAGCCCAAGCGATTCGCCGATTTCCTTCAGAGTCAGTGGTTCACGGTCATCCAGACCAAATCGCATCCGCAGAATCGTGGCTTCACGAGGATCCATTTCATCCAGGAGCCGGGAGACATGTGTCAGATTGTCGTTGTTGATGAGTTCGTCTTCGGGACCACGCACCCGATCATCCGGGATGATGTCGCCCAGGGTCATTCCCGACTCTTCCTGCTCTGACTGCGGAGACGCATTGTAAAGCGTGATCGCCTTCTTGACGATTCGTAGTTTTTTCTTCGGAATCCCCAGTTCTTTCGCGATGTCCTCCGCAGTTGGCGTGCAATTCAGTTCGTCCGTCAGCTTCGCAGACGCACGTCTCCACTTGGAGAGCAATTCCACCATGTATGCAGGAATCCGAATGGTCTTGGCTGAATTGACAAGTGCGCGTTTGATGGATTGCTTGATCCAGTAACTGGCATACGTACTGAAACGCGTATTCATATTCGGATCAAAGCCTTCAACCGCACGGAGCAGGCCCAGATTGCCCTCTTCGATCAAGTCCTGCAGCGGAAGGCCCTTCCCGGAATATCCGCGGGCAATGTTCACGACCAGACGCAGGTTCGCACGCACCATGCGGTCACGCGCGGCTCCGTCGCCGGCAGAAATGCGGTTTGCCAGTTCTTTCTCGTCGTTTGCGGTCAACAAGGCGGTTTCATTGATTTCCTTCAGATAGGTTTCCAGTGGTGTCTGGAGCCTTGATGAGGGTACGATGGATCGCTTCTGTCGAGTTGTCTGGGTCATGCTTGTCAGCCTGCGGAAGAAACCGAATTGAATCCACTCCTTATATCGGAGGCAATTCCCGCCGCATTGACGCAGAGACGAGCAGAATCTGCCGGTCTCCACGGATCGGTTTCCCTCGCCACACTCAGCGGCATATTCGCGACAACCGGTAGACTCCGGCCGCACCGAATTCCCGTTGCGGCGAGCAAAGGTTACACTGCGGCTGTAATCCACACACCCGGTGCCCGAATGTCAGCACAAGACTGAATCATGTCATCAGATTTTACCCCGGTAATGGGCAGAGTGTTTCTCGTCGGTGCCGGGCCGGGCGATCCGGGCCTCATCACCGTCCGTGGTGCGGAATGTCTTGCGCAGGCGGACCTTGTGCTTTACGACGGACTCGTGAATCCCTTGTTGCTGCGTCTGACAAAGGGCATTTGCGAACGCACCGCGCGGGCCCGGCGAGATGATACTGTGATTGTTGCCCAGACGGATATTCATTGTCGACTCATCCGCGAAGCTCAGGCCGGTCGCACGGTCGTGCGCTTGAAGGGCGGCGATCCATATATTTTTGGACGAGGCGGCGAAGAAGCTGCCGCCCTGCATGCAGCCGGAATTCCGTTTGAAGTCATTCCAGGTGTTACCGCAGCCACGGGTGCCGGAGAATACGCTGGTTTCTCATTCACGCACCGTGATATCTCGTCCTCCGTCGCGTTTGTGACAGGGCATGAGGATCCCCGCCGCAAAGAAACTCGACTCAACTATCGCGCACTCGCAGCCTTTCCAGGCACGCTGGTGTTCTACATGGGGTTAAGCCGACTCAAGGAAATCTGTGAGAATCTGCAGGAGGCCGGGATGCAGAAATCCGTGACGGCTGCAGTCGTCTGCCATGTGTCGCTGCCAAGTCAGAAAGTGGTCGAAGGAACACTGGAAACGCTACCCGCACTGGCGGCAGCACAGAATCTCAAACCGCCGTCGTTGATTGTCATCGGCGAATGCGTCAGGCAGCGGGCTCAGCTTTCATGGTTTGAGAATCTGCCCTTGTTCGGAGTGTCGATCGGTGTGACTCGTCCTGAAGAACAGGCGGAAGATGTGGCACAGCAGATCGTCCGCAAGGGAGGTGAACCGGTCCTGATGCCGATGATCGAAGTCGGTCCCGTCAATCAGCATCATCAATCGGAGATCGCCCGCGTCGTGCGTCAGTTGGGACGATTTCACTGGTTGATTTTTACCAGCGTCAATGGCGTGGCGGAATTCTTTCGACATCTCCGCGACGCAAAACTGGACACGCGCTGCCTGGGAAATGCTCAGATTGCCGCGATTGGTCCGAGTACCGCCCAAAGGCTGCGGGACTTTGGTATTGAAGTGGATGTGGTACCTTCCGAATACCGAGCGGAGTCACTGGCAAAGATACTTGAAACAAAAGTGCGAGGAAAAACATTGCTGTGGGTCCGGGCCAGTCGAGGTCGTGACGTACTGCCACGGATGCTGACCGATGTCGGAGCATTGTTTGCCCAGTTGGTTGTGTATGAAAACCGCGATGTGGAAAGGCTCAGCCCTGAAGTTGAACGCCGCTTGATGGCTGGCACGCTCGATTGGATCGGACTCAGCAGCCCATCAATCGCCCGACGCTTTGCACAATTGCTGAAGGCGGCAGGAATTGCAGCGACAGAGTTGCAGACACGCATCGCCACCATCAGTCCGGTGACATCCGCTGCCGCCCGCGATTCCGGTTTGACGGTGGCTGTGGAAGCGACCGTTTATACCTGGGACGGGATCCTGCAGGCGATTGAACGCGGCAGATTTTGATTTCGCAGGGTGGGACAACATGGCTGAGTTTTGGGCAGGCCGGACCAGGCGGAGCGCCGGTTCGGCAGGTGTCTGGCAATTGCCGAAACGGCGCTTCGCTTGGTTCGGCCGACTGTCCCAATCGAAATTCAAAGCCCTGACGATGCTATTCCCCTCGACCTCGCGTCTAATCGTTCAATACAAACGTGACCTTGAGGATCACTCGAAAGCAGGTGATCTTGCCATCTTCGATTTCAACTTTCTGATCCTGCACCCAGGCACTTGTCACGTTTTTCAGGGTCTTGCACGCTCGAGCGACCCCGACAGCAACGGCGTCCTCAAAACTGTTCGATGACGAAGCAATAATCTCAGTCACGCGGGCCACCGCAGATGTTGCTTCAATTTTTTCGACCTGTTCGTTTTTTTTGTTCTTCTTGTTCTTCATCGCGGCGAACTCCATCGTTCATTCACAAACCTGAATCTACATTGCCTCATCTAAGAGTCGCAGTATGCGCATTTTCCTCATTTTATCCAGTCACTTGGAGTTGATGGAGTGTTTTCTCAACAAATCGGCCAAAAACGGTCACCATCTCCCCGAGCCCACTACGCTGCAGTCCCTGGAACCACGTGGCTTCGACCAAATCTGAATTTGTACAACTACACTATGTAGAGGAACTTGCATGGCGTCGAGAACGGCGGGTAGAGCTGACAGACTGCAGGGATT
>CAZFDW010000619.1:0-3824 GCA_964517865.1 uncultured Chitinophaga sp. | reverse complement strand
CGAACGGATACGACGCATCTGTTGTGGCCGCATGGCATGGTGAATGGAGAATGGGTGCATACACCGACGAGTCAGCAGAGATACAGGCAATCTTGAGGGCGCACGTTGAATCACCGAATATCCAACTATTTGCGAGGCTAGTGCCGCGAATCTTAGTTGATAGCCCATGAGGGTGAGAAGCTACGCAGGCGGTCGTGAATTTCTGCCTCTCAGTCGCCGCGTTTTGCCAAGTTTAACATGGACTGAAAGATACCCCTCTCGAAGATTTTCCGTGATTGAATTGTTCACGGTTCTCAAGGAGGAAGGTGATGTCCGGCAAGGCGGCCAGGATTTTGCTGTCGGAAAAACAGCAAGAAATCCTGCAGATTATTGTGAAATCCCCGACAGCTTCGTTGCGTCTGATTCAGCGTGCAAGAATCATTCTGCTGTCGTTTGAACGGGTTCGAAACGATGAGATTGCCACACAGGTTGGCCTCAGTCGGAAGCAGGTTGGACTGTGGCGCAGGCGATGGAAGCAGTCATTTGATGCTCTCGTGTCGATTGAGTGTCGCGAGCCACACGCCACACTCAGACGCACCATTGAAAATGTCCTCAGCGATGCACCTCGCGCCGGAGCATACGGCAAGTTTACAGCGGAGCAGATGACCCAGATCATGGCCATTGCTTGTGAGTCGCCTGAGCAATCTGGCCGCCCGGTCGATCACTGGACTCATCGCGAACTGGCGGATGAAGCGAAGCAGCGTGGTATCGTCACGAGCATCTCGGCCAGTCAGGTCGGTCGTTATCTCGCAGAGTCTGATCTTCAGCCGCATCGCAGCAAGTACTGGCTTAACACAACCGAGAAAGATCCCGACATTTTTCAGACGCAGGTGGAGGTTGTCTGCCAGGCGTGGCGCGACGCTCCTGACCTGTATTTTCAGGCGAATACTCATACGGTGAGCGTTGATGAGATGCCCGGCCTGCAGGCTTTGGAACGCATCGCCAAAACGATTCCGATGCAGCCCGGTCAGCCGAAACGAATTGAATACGAATACAAACGACACGGGACTTTATGCCTGATCGGCAACTGGCATGTTGCGCTCGGTCAGATGATTGCACCGACAATCAAACAGACTCGAACGGAAGATGACTTTGCGTGGCACATCTTCTACACCGTGCAGACCGATCCGAATGCTGGCTGGGTGTTCGTGCTCGACAATCTGAACGTGCATTGCAGCGCGACTCTGGTCTGTTACGTGGCGGAACTTGAAGGGATCGACAAGAGTACGCTGGGAATAAAAGGCGTGAGCGGAATTCTGAAGTCGGTGGAATCGAGGCAGGCATTTTTGTCGGATCGCCGTCACCGAGTTCGCTTCGTGTATCTTCCGAAGCACACGTCATGGCTGAATCAGATTGAGATCGTGTTTGGAATCGTCGGTCGTCGTGTGATGCGTCGAGGCAACTTCAAATCGCTGGCTGAACTGAAAGACCGACTGCTGGATTTTATCGATTACTTCAACCGAACATTCGCGAAACCATTCCAGTGGAATTACACTGGTCGCCCCGTCAAAAACGAGTCCCTGAAACGCCCTTCCACATGGAAGGAAGTCTGGGCAAGCCAGCACCGAGTCACCCTGTCTTCCGCTCTGGTGGCCTGACAACTGTGAATTGCGGCACTAGTTGCGTGGCTGAAACGTGTGTTTCTAACGTAAGACTCGCAAAGTGAAGTCCACTCGCGAGAAGCCAGCGAACCAATCGGGACCTTGATTGCTCCGAGGCCCATCCCACACACCACCCGGCTTCCGTAATCCGACAGCCTCAACCTGTCCAGGGGTGTAGTCGCGGATGATTGTTAAAGTAGGTCCTTTCTGCCGGAAAGGACTTTCGCCGTAAGGTGAACCGCCATGGTCGCACATCCGCTCCACGTCGCCGCGAACTGCATCGTATCCAGATGACGCCACTGCCGCTCCGGCGCATGATCCTTCAACGCACACGCCTTCCCGCATTCACTGCAATGAAATGCCGAACCCGCGGATTCCAGAAAAATCCTGACCTCCGCCGGATCAATTTTTAAATCGACACTGACGACTCGCCACGACTTGTCCAGACCTAAAAGGTCTCCATAATGCTGCGGTAATGTTTGCATCCGCAAACTCTAATTCCAACCCTCAATTTTCAAAACTCAAATTCACAGCAAATTCACACTCCACCCACTGAATTCCGAGAAGAACCTCGCATTCAACCGTGACAACTCAGCATCCTGTCCATACACTCCCCACTGTCAGGCCCCCGCCGACCAGTTCATCTTCACTACCTCACCCTCGCATGCCCCGGAATCACAAACGTCCGCAGCGGTCGCAGATCTGGCAGAGTTTTCAGTGTTTTGACGAATTCGAGCAAGTGGGCGGTGATCGTGTTCCGGGGCGAACTTTGGCATTCGCCCGTTCGAAATGATGAGTTTCAGGTCACTTGAGCCTCCGCTCGTCAAGCGTGATCAACTCCTGAGCAGGCGCGATCCTGGATTTGACGTTGGCGACTCGCGTGCCCGCCGGTGCGATTGCACGGCGATCTGGCGAAGATGCGCCGGTGGAACGGGTGGCGAACAACGGCTCCGGAGAACGTCATCACCCGGCGATTCCACGGGCTTTGGATTACATCTGATGCCCATTATTCTTTCGGCCTTCCAGCGGGGTAAGAAAACTCTGATTCCCTGTGATTGTCCAGATTTTCAACTCCGGTCCAAGGTATCAAAATGGGTCCGATCTTGCATCCGATTTTCGCCCTTCTGGCGTCTGTCACTCGACAGGAACTGGCTCGTCAGGTGGCCTACCTGAAGGAAGAAAACAAGATCCTGCGAGCCCGGCTGCCGTGAAGACTGGTAGCGACACCTCAGGAGAAACGTCGGTTGCTGAAGTTTGGCCGGAAACTGGGAGTGCATCTGCGGGATCTGATTTCGATTGTCAGCTATCAAACCTTCGTCCGCTGGATTCGGGAGAAGGAAGTCGCTCATACCGCTAAACAGAATTCACGCAAACCAGGTCGCCCCAGAACGCCGGAAGACATCCGGGAGCTGGTACTGAAGTTGGCTCGGGAAAACAGCTGGGGTTACACCCGGATTCTCGGGGAACTCAGAAAGCTGGGGATCAAGGGTATCTCTCGGCAAACTGTGAAGGTAATCCTTAAGGAAAACGGCATCGACCCTGGCCCGAATCGAGGCAAAGGATCATGGGATGAGTTTCTCAAGATCCACGCCGATACGCTCTGGCAGTGCGATTTCCTGTCCAAACCGATGTGGACAGCGAAAGGACTGGTCGACGTGTATCTGCTGGTGTTTCTGCATCTTGGCAGCCGTCGCGTCTGGATTTCGCCAAGCACTTTGCAGCCGGATTCAGCATGGGTCAGCCTGCAGGCCCGGAATTTTCTGATGGTCGCTGAAGACATGGGACTCGCGCCCGAATACGTGATGCGGGACAATGACGCGAAGTTCAGTGCTCAGTTCGATGAAGTGCTGAAATCCAGCGGAGCCACCGTGAAACGGAACACACCGCTATCACCCAATCTGCGGGCACATGTGGAACGATTCATCCAGACGCTGAAGTTCGAATGTTTGAACAGATTCGTGATCGTGGCCGAAAAGCATCTCGTTTACGTGTGCCGTGTGTGGAATCGACATTACAACGAAGAGCGACCACATTCGTCTCGTGACTACCTTCCACCCGACTTCACCTCGCCACCTGACGAAGCGATCACGGTTCGAGTTAACGACATCGTCTGCACGTCAAAGCTCGGCGGTGTGATCAACTCGTACTCGCGACGGGCAGCGTGACAATTGATATCAGCCCGAA
>CAZFDW010000618.1:0-3831 GCA_964517865.1 uncultured Chitinophaga sp. | reverse complement strand
TGCCAACGACTTTTTACAACATCGATTGCAGAGTCACGGCGGAGCGTGACGGCTAATTTGCGATTTCCCCGTCTTCATGATCATTTTTGGGTTTCGGGCAAAGCCCGCGCTGGACTCTCAGAAATCAAAGTTCATCATGTGTCGAACGATCTGGCGCATGAATCTGTTTCTCGAACCTCCAGATGCCAGCCATGTGTTGCCCCGTGACCGATCTTGAAAAGGTGTAACCGTCCAGTACACCTTTGCATGCCTCGAATTTTGAGAGCTCAACGAGATATACCAGCTCGATTGAATCACCGGTGATGGATACCCGAGTCATTCTCACACGCTCAAGGATTGCTCGTCGATCTGCATGATCACATGTCAGATCCAGCGCCTCGGAAACACCGCCCCCGATGCCCTCAAGCTGATCCTGAAAATAACTGAGGAGGGATTCTTCATTGTGGTTCTCAATATCGTCGGGAACTGGAATCTCAATAAAGCCATCCATCAATGAACCCTTCCTGCTCTGGCCGGTCTTTAACGGCCTGCCTGGTTTTTGGGTAAAGTCACGCAGACCAGTTTTCCGCCTGCGTTGCGGCCGTAGACACGCCCATCTGAAAGGACCGGGACTGTCCAGCAACGGCCCTCGAGAAATGCGGATCGAGCAAGTTCGACATAGGCATCCGGTGACGCTTTGGCGAGGACCAGAGTCCCGTCTTCTGTCAACACCAGAAGCTTGCCGTCCGCGATCAGGACGGATCCGCAGCCAAGTCCACGTTGTTTCCACGTCAGCTTTCCAGTCGTGAAATCGATGCAGGTCAGCGTGACAAGTCGACCGAGGTGAGCATCTCCGTCAAAACCGTACAGATGTCCGTCCAGCAGGATGGAATTATTGAAATGATTTCGCATCTCCGTGTTCTTGTAAACCAGTTCCAGCGATTGCCCCTGAAGCCGAAACAGACCGCATCCGATTTTGTAACCCGTCGAGACAAAGATCTGATCACCTACAATAATTGGTGTTGTGGCATTGGTTCTGTAGGGAGATTTCCATTCGGCAAAGGCGACCTGTGTTCCATCTGCAGAATCGACTATTCGGACGCCGTCACAATCCAGCGTGGCGATCAACGTTTTCCCGTCATGCTCAAAAACAGCGGCAGATCCGTAGCCCGCTTGATGAACATCCGTTTGCCACAATTGATCGCCGTTCGATTTATCAAATGCGGCAACCCGACCAGCCTCAAGGATCAGCTGCTTCCCGAGAATCCGAGGTGAACTGCTAAAGCCCCATTCGGGAAGTTTGACTTCGAGCTCCTGCTGCAGCATCTTCTTCCACATGACTTTTCCGTCAGCCATGTTCAGGCAAAACAACTGACCTTCCTTGCCGACGGTGTAGACACAATCGCCATCGACCGTCGGCGTGGAACATGGACCACCCTCGTGCAGATTTGGAATCAGTTCGCCGGGATATTCGTGCTTCCAGACGACTTCACCGCTCCTGCAGTTCAGACACCAGACAGTTTCCACACCATCTTTGTGTCCCATCGCAAACAAACGTTCCCCCGCGACAGACATTGAACTAAAGCCCGTGCCGATTTCACGAGTCCACTCAATCGGCAATCCGTCTTTGGGCCATGCATCGGCAAAGCCGGTTTCGCGGGAGATACCGTCGTGATGTGACCCGCTCCAGTTCGGCCAGTCATCAGCCGGCGCGGCACAGAGACACGAAAACCACAGCCACGTACCCAGGACAATTTGGTGTGCGAAATTACTGCCTGACATGGGATTCATCGACCGGCCTCCTGACGACTGTGAGTGATTCGTAGTCGGAGTTTACCTCATCGATCAGAATCAGCAACACGTGAAGAAGCATTGAGTCGCGGTGGCTGGTGATCAGGGCGCGGGCAGCATGGGGACTGATGTATTAATCGTTTAACGGCAAGCCGCAGGCGTTGCCAGGTTTCGCCTGCGCCTACGGCTCGCCGTTAAACGAAAATTCTGACCGTTGAGATTAGACGACAGTCGGAAGCCAAGCTACGACTTCGCCGCTTCGGTGTAGTACCACTCGTTCGCTTTGGAAAGCGCCTGTTCACCGGGAATGCCTCCGGTCCAGTTGCCCGGAACCGTTTTGCCTTCGCGGTACAGCGATTCCATGGGTTTCCACACGACATCCACTTTGTCCGTAAACAGATCGCCGATCAGCAAATCGGTGACGGTCCCCTGCAGTTGCGGGAAATTCCTGACGAAACGTCCAAAGCTGAAGCCATCGTAATACTCACACACCAGACGCCGCATCCGGTCAATGCCGGCGTTGAGAGCCGGGCCCCATTTGCCAAGCTGAGCTTCAGTCAGGTCGTTCTTTTCGAGTCCCTCCACGACTACATCTGCCGCCATTTCGCCGGACTTCAATGCCAGCAGAACTCCCGACGAATACAGCGGATCCAGAAATCCAAATGCGTCACCGACCATCACATAGCCGTCGCCCGCAACTTTTGTCGAACGATACGAATAGTCGCGCGTGGCATGATAACCTGAAACTCGTTTTGCGCTCGAGATGCGTTCCTTGACCGCAGGACATGCTTCAATCTCTTCGTGATACACCTCTTCATGAGTTCCTCGTCCTTTGAACAGGTAATCAAACGGGGCCACAATTCCAAGACTTACGCGGTCATTGTGCAGTGGGATGTTCCAGAACCAGCCGTTCTTACTTTCCGTCTGCAGCACCACCGTCGCGCCTTCGTCACGCCCTGTGTCGCGATAGGCGCCTTCCCAGTATGTCCAGATCGCACCCTTATTGAGTACGGGATCCCAGATCCGCAGTTTGAGTCGGTTCATCAACATCCCGCTCTGACCACTGGCGTCCACCACGACTTTGGCGTTGATCTGTTCAGTCGTACCATCGGGCCGCTGAATGCGAATGCCCGTGGCGCGATCGCCGTCGAACAGGACATCCAGGACGCGAACTCCTTCGTGCGCATCCACGCCGTGTTCGCGGGCGTTATTGAGCAGCATCAGGTCGAACTCACTGCGTTCGACCTGCCACGTTTGTGAGCACTCATGCGGCTTGTTCTCAGAAAAGTAAAACGGCGCAGACGATTTCCCGTTGGCACTCACGAACTGCACACTGTGCTTGTGAACAAAATGGCTCTTGCGCATCTTCTCAAGCATGTTCAAACGCTGAAGAACCCAATACGTTTCAGGAATCAATGATTCACCAATGTGGTATCGCGGAAATGTCTCGCGTTCAAATAACTGAACTTTGTAGCCCTTTTGAGCGATCAACGTGGCTGTGGTTGAACCGGCCGGGCCACCTCCGATAACAACCACATCGGCTTCAATAATTGACTGGGGCACATCGTTAAACATCGCCTGTCTCCGGACAACTTTCCGCATGGAAATAAATGCTTAACCCGAGCCAGCGGCGAGGATTCCACGAGCGAGGCACCTCGCCGTTGGCTCGGGTTAAACGAAAAAGACTCACGCGATCTTAGACCGACGACAAACACTTGTCCAGACAAGTGTTGTCGAAACAGACAATGTGCTGTCACAGAAAAACGTTTCTTTGCCCGTAAATCGTCCACAGCGCAAAGAGAAAGGGCACTCGAGTCCATGACTCGAGTGCCCTGCAGGGTATTCTGGATGTGGGAATTTACCGAAAATCAGCGGGCGGAACTCAAAAGCCCTGCTGCAGTTTTGCCTTTTCGGCGGCTTGCTTTTGAGATGCCTGAACCTGATTGGTGAGTTTGAACTCCGGGCCAGCCGGGAAATACTGCACGTCGTCGGTCAGGTAGTCCGGTGAGGGCAGGGTCTGCCCGCCGATAGTTGTCTGACAACCGGTCAGGAGGGCACTTG
>CAZFDW010000617.1:0-3835 GCA_964517865.1 uncultured Chitinophaga sp. | reverse complement strand
TCCGGACTCAGATGTTCAGCGCCGGCAGTGTCAGAAATCGCTATCAGAGCGTCAATACCGACATCCGCAAACGCATCCGTTATCTGTGATCCACAGACGATGGCAACTGTATCAAAGGGACAACTATGATTCCGGAACTGCATTTCTCCCGATGGACATGGTTCATCACAGGGTGCTGTCTGTTTCTCTGCGAGAGTGGCCGATGCGCTGATGAAAAGAAGGCTGTCGATTTTGAAAATCATGTCGCGCCGATCCTGATCCGCAATTGCCTTGAATGTCATCAGGCCCGAAATTCATCTGGTGGGCTGGCACTGGACACCGCTTTGGCAATCGCGACTGGTGGCGAGAGCGGTGCTGCTGTGGCCAGGGACTCTGCCAAAGACAGTCTGCTCTTTCAGCGGATCAGTGTCGGCGAAATGCCTCCTCCGCAGCATGGAGAATCGCGTGCGCTTGCTGCGGCTGAAGTGGAAATCCTCCGGCATTGGATTGACACCGGCGCAATCTTTCCCGCAGAACGGCGACTGGATATCTACGAACGGACCAACGATGTGCGCGGCGGTCGGGACTGGTGGTCGTTTCAGCCACTGCGTCGCGTCGATCCGCCGTGGTCCGCGAGGATTCCGGCAGGTTCAAATCCGATCGATGCATTTATCCAGGTCGCTTTGCAGAAACACGGTCTGACAGCTGCGCCGCCCGCTGCCCCGGCACAACTTTCGCGACGTCTGTACTGGACGACGACGGGCTTACCTGCATCCGCAGCCCAGATCGCCTCATTCACTGCCAATCCGTCGCAGGCTGCAACGGCAGATCTTGTCAACGACCTGCTGAAATCACCACATTTCGGAGAACGCTGGGCGAGGCACTGGCTGGATGTCGTCCGATTTGCAGAGACCAGTGGCTATGAACGTGATCAGACAAAGCCGTTTGCATGGAAGTATCGTGACTGGGTTGTCAATGCTTTGAACAGTGACATGCCCTATGACGAGTTTATCCGGGAACAACTTGCCGGGGATCAGATTACTGATCGCTCTGAATCTACCGTGATTGCTACTGGTTTTCTGCGCCTTGGCACATGGAATGACGAACCCAATGATCCGGAAGACTACAAATATGAACGACTGGAAGATCTGGTCCATGCGACGTCTTCAGCGTTTCTCGGCATGACCACAAAATGTGCTCGCTGCCACGATCACAAATTTGATCCGATTCCTCAGGAAGACTATTACCGCATCGCCGCTGCGTTCTGGTCTGGCCCGGTTTCGCCGGGAGCTGCTGACCTGCTCGGCGGTCCCGGAGCTGACGTGCTGGGATATCCGGAAGTACTTGGCTGGACCGACGTCAGCACGGCACCTCAACCGCTGTATGTGCTGAAGAACGGCGATCGTCATCATCCAATGCAGGCCGTCACGGCGGGAGTGCTGACATGTGTGCCCGGACAGCAATCGGAGGTGGATTCAGGTGTGCCTCCGACTGAAATCAACGTGACAGGTGCGCGACTGCAGCTCGCCGACTGGATCGCCAGCCCTCGTAATCCGCTCACCGCCCGAGTTATCGTGAATCGCCTGTGGCAGCATCATTTTGGTGAAGGACTTGTCAGATCCTCGAATAACTTCGGCTTCACTGGCGATCGACCGACGCATCCGGAACTACTTGATTGGCTGGCCACAGAACTGATCAACAGCAACTGGAGTCTGAAGCATATTCACCGACTCATCTTAACGTCTGCCACCTGGCAGCAGTCGTCTCTGCATCCGCAACATGATGCGTACGTGCAGAAGGATTCAGCAAACAGATTTCTGTGGCGTGCCAATCGACGTCGACTTGAAGCCGAAGCGGTGCGGGACGGGTTTCTTGCCGCCAGCGGCGAACTGGATCTGCGGATTGGTGGCCCTGGTTTCTATCCCACAATCAGTGCTGACGCACTTGAAGGTCTGTCACGTAAGGCGGCTGCCTGGACTGCATCGCCGGAAAACGAACAGCTCAGACGAAGTCTCTATATTTTCACACAGCGCAGTCTGCTGCCACCCATGCTGACAGCGTTTGATCTCTGCGACACCACATTGCCCTGTGGCCAGCGCGACGTGACGATTGTGGCACCACAGGCGCTGACACTGCTCAATAATGAGTTTACTCACAGACGTGCCGAGTCACTTGCCGGACGTATCTCTGGAAGCCATCCCGATACTGCAAGTGATCGGATCGACGCGGTGTGGAGGTGCATCCTGAATCGTGCGCCGTCCGAAGTCGAAATGCGATTGGCGTTGGAACACGTTCAACGACAATCTGATCGATTTGAGCTGCCGGATTCTGAGAATTCGAAAAGAACTCTTAACCCGCATGAGTTGGCTCTGGCATCGCTTTGCCTTGTCCTGTTCAATTCCAACGAATTCATCTACGTTGACTGAACTACGAGTGAATCACCAGACAATGCCAGACTTTTTTCAACGTGAGCTTCAAACAGCACTGACGGCCGTGCGACAGGCAGCGATCGTTTGCCGGTCAGTCCAGTCGGCCATTACCACTGAATCCCTTGCGAAGAAAGACAAGAGCCCCGTTACGGTGGCAGATTTTGCAAGTCAGGCCATGATCTGTCGCCGACTGCAGCTTGATTTTCCAGACGATCCTGTAATTGGCGAAGAAGGGGCAGCGGAACTCAGGCTTCCGACGGGTGTCGAGTTCCTGAACCGCGTGGTGCGTGAATGCGGAGCAGTTGGCGTTGTGGCATCTGCGGTCGAGGTTTGTGACTGGATCGACCGCGGCCAAACATCTGAGTACAGCCCGCGATTCTGGACGCTGGACCCTATCGACGGCACAAAGGGATTTCTGCGAAAGGAACAGTACGCGATTTCTTTGGCACTGCTGATTGATGGTCAAATCGAAGTCGGCGTCCTGGGGTGCCCGAATATGCCGTTTGCCAGCAAACCCGACGGCACAGGAGTGCTGGCATGGGCCGTTCGCGGATGCGGAGCGTGGATGCAGCCGCTGTCCGAACCGGACAAATCGCCGACTCGAATTTCCGTGACGCAGGTTTCAAAGACCGCAGACATGCGATTCTGTGAATCCGTCGAGTCCGGCCACAGCTCACATGACTGGTCAGGCTTGATTGCCAGCGAGCTTGGAATTCAGCTGGAACCGATTCGCATGGACAGTCAGTGCAAATATCTTGCTGTAGCACGCGGCGATGCAGACTTATACCTGCGCCTGCCGACACGGAAAGGTTATCAGGAAAAGATCTGGGACCATGCTGGTGGGATTCTGGTCGTTCAGGAGGCGGGCGGAGTCGTTACAGACATCAGCGGCAAAGCACCGGACTTCCGACACGGTTCGTCTCTGACTCAGAATGACGGCATGGTGGTCACCAACGGACTTGCGCATGACGCCGTTATCGCCGCCATCAAAACGCATGCCGCGCTGGCGATGGCCTAGTGCTCTGTCAAGGCTTGATATTGGAGTACGATGGGCATTCTTGCCCGCCTAAACGCAGTCGGACAAAAATGTCCAACCTGCATTTTAAGGTTCATCGACGAATCGTGTGCGCGAGATCGCTGACCCTTTAAACTGTTCTCCGGGACAAACAATCCAAGACTCCGTGCGGATCTGAATGCGACATTGTGGGTGACCTTGCGTGAAGAATGGTTTGCATGCCCAACGCCCCCATCAGCGGATGACGGGGGAAGAGTATCGATGTCAACACGCGAACTACCGCCATTCCGCTGCATGGGATTGTTCGCATTTGCGATTCATTGCGACTTGTGATTCTGCGATTTTTCCGCTCGATCTCTGCCGGATGAAACACAGTTGAGTTGTCAGGTTACGACAGTGCATGTGACATGGC
>CAZFDW010000616.1:0-3845 GCA_964517865.1 uncultured Chitinophaga sp. | reverse complement strand
GCCGTAGAACGTAGCGGTTTGAAGTGTGTGAAGGTCTTTGGTTGTGAGATGGGATCCCCAATCTGAATGACATGCCCCGTCCGTTTTCGCCATTCAAAAACCAGCACCCCGAAAGGGAACTGTGTGTTAACTCCGCGACCCGCGCCAACCAGAGAGTGACGACTACTTTTGTCACATGTGTCGAAGCGTTCCGGCCCAACAGCGCGGCCTGGAGGGCCGGGAACGCCCGGCTCAAACTCATATCGAATTGCAACGGTCCGGGCCGTTACCACCTGATATCGATTTCCCAGTACTTCCTTCGGAAATCACAGCGGATCGTGATCGTGAGCCGCCCTGCGAGTCCGGCGTCGTCAAAACGGCCGGTGCCGCCCACCATCTGGTAGGTGCCCGCATAGGTCGCGGTGGCGGAAGTGCCATCCGGGCTGAACACCACTTCGGGATCGGCGGTCGCGACCAGCATTCTGATCTGATCACCGTTCGCAGCCGTCAACAAGGCTCGTCCGGACAGCCCACTGCCGACGGTGCCCGCATCGCTTTGGTTTGGCATCATCGCCAAAGCTACCGTAGACTTTCCAAGGTGCGTAAGCTGGCCTGCCGCCTTGTCCGTCCAGAATCCGCTTTCCGGACCATTGTCGCCAACAAACATCACCGGACCCTTCGCGCTCCCCTTAAACACATCGCCAGCCTGAGCTGTGCCAACCGTGAAGAGCCCTGTCGCCAAAAACGCCATCACCAAAATCGACTGCCACATACGCGCCATTTCTGTTGCCTTTGCTCAAAAAACCAAGGTTCCAATAAGGGACACAGATGATCACTGTACATGGTGTGTGATGACTCTTGCAATGAATGCAGGGCTGCGTTTTCACCGGATTTTCCACGCGGTGTGCCGCCGGTCTCGCCAGTCTCGGCGGCAGGAATTGACGGGACGGTGAGTTCGCCATTCAAAAACCAGCACCCCAAAAAGGGAACGGTGTGTTAACTCCGCGTGGTGAATCGGACGAAACTGGGATGGGGATGTTGCTGTATTCGAAGGAAGCGTTTGGCAACTGCCAGATTCGAGTTGTCTTTCGCGGCAAAGAGACCAAGTCCAATGCGGGCGTCTTTATGCGCATTGACGATGGCGTCCTAAAAATCGCCGAACGCAGCGAGGTGCGGAAAAAGCAGAGCACAGAAGAAGAGAACATCGAATCTGAAAAGGAACTCGGCCCTTGGTATCCGGTCCATCGCGGTTTTGAAGTGCAGATCAGCGAAATCGGCGACGAACAACATCGCACGGGTTCCATCTATTCGCTCGCCAAGGAAGAAAGCTTCCGAATGGTTGGGGGCTTTATGACACACACGGTAATGTGCGGGAGTGGTGTTCAGATCGCTTTCGCTCGTTCCGTTTGACACGAGGCGGCAGTTGTGGGTGCGCCGCGTCGGATTGCAGGACGGCGGACCGTTACCAATTGTGAACACAGAATGCTCATCCTTGTCAGGCCAGGTTTTACGGTGAGAATAGATATCGCTCAGGATCTGCCAACAGGAATTGCTTCACAATCTCCTGCCCTTTTGGTCCAATGAAGATCAGTCGCTGTCGCCCGTGGTGTTCTGTTTTGTGCTCCTGCGGACGGTACTCCCAGACTTCGCCGCTCATATCGATATCACGCATCCGCATGAGCCGAACTTCGCCAGGTCGTCGTAGCGGCGTCTGGATTCCTCCGAGTCGTAAGGCCCCCAGATAAATGGACTTCCCGTTGATGCGAACCCTGGCTTGTCCTGTGGCTTTGTGAAGGGCGTACTTCGGCTGCTGCTTTTTCATCGCGTGCGGTTCCCAAAAGAAAATGGGTAGTGAAATGGGTAGTAACTCATTTCACGCCGCACTGCCTCGAAAGGCAGTTTTCCATAAATGATGGAACGGCAAGGGCTTAGAACATTGCGCCCGAGTGGATTCGAACCACTGACCTACCGCTTAGAAGGCGGTTGCTCTATCCAGCTGAGCTACGGGCGCTTGAGTAATTAAAACACTGGTATATTGACAAACACTACAGGGCTCTGAAGAATGGTTTTTCGTGAAACTACACCCGCGACTACACCCGGCAGGAGTTTTGACCAGTGCCAGCAAAGACACAGAAGCCGAAGAAACCATACAAAGATTTCCCGTTGTTTGCACACGCATCCGGTCAGTGGGCCAAAAAAATCAAAGGTAAGATGTGGTATTTCGGAATGTGGAACGAGCCACAGGCTGCGTTGGACAGGTTCAAAAAGGAAGTCGATGAAATCCAGTCCGGTCGAGATCCACGCAAGCTGGCAACGGGTGTAGCAGGTGTAGCGACTCAGGCCGGTTGTACCGTGGTCCATCTTGTGAACTCGTTCCTCACTGAAAAGGAAGACAGGATGCTTGCGGGACGTCTTTCGAAAAAGATGTTTGTCCAATACCGCGACGCCTGCAAACTGTTAATTGACTGCTTTGGAAAAGAGCGTCTTGTAAGTGTCTTGGTTCCGCAGGATTTCTCAGCGTTGCGGTCAGCGTTCCCGAAGACGTGGGGCGTGTCGATGGTTGGTTCCACGATCGGAAGGGTCAGGAGCGTATTCCTGTTTGCTGTAGAGGCGGATCTGATCGAGAAGCCGGTAAAGTTTGGTGGTGGATTCAAGAGGCCATCAAAGTTGGAGAAGGGGCGGGACAACTCGCAGAAGATCTCAGACCGTGGCAGGCTGGACTTTACAGCGGCGGAAGCGAAGCTGCTGATCGACGAGACACGGAACCCAATCCTTAGAGCGTGCATCCTCCTGGGGCTGAATGCAGGATTTGGAAATACAGATTGTTCAGGTCTCACGACACGGGCGGTCAACCTGGTGTCTGGATGGATTGATTATCCACGACCGAAGACCGGAATTGAACGCCGCGTTCCCATGTGGCTGGAAACCGTTGAGGCCATAAAAACCGTTCTGAAGGTGCGACGAGTTCCGAAGGATGCCGCACACGATTCGCTGATCTTTATCACTCGCGAGGGAATGCCACTTGTCTGGGACCGGATGACACCAAAGACGAAGGACACGCAGAGTAAGCTGTTGCAGGTCAACAACCTCAGTTTGACGTTCGGACGGTTGTTGACGAAGCATGGACTGCGGAAGTCAGGTCATAACTTTTATTCGTTAAGGCGGACATTTGAGACGGTTGCTGGACAAACGAAGGATCAGGTTGCTGTCGATGCGATCATGGGGCACGATGACGGATCGATGGCAAATGTATACCGGCAGGGCATCGAGGACGACCGGCTGATTGCAGTCACCGAACATGTAAGAAAGTGGCTTTATCCATGACACTACAGGGGAAGGGCCGGGAATGAGTATCGCAATAATCGGGGGAGTTCGGGCACCACCGAAGGACAGCGACGACAACGCAGAGTGATCGACGCGCCGGAGGGAAATCATTCGGCGTGTTGACGGTGAAATCGGTCCGCGCAACGTTGCGCGGGCATCAAAATCACCTGGCGGATGGCTACTTTGGTGACGATCTCCGAAGATGCTCTGCTGTGGCGTTTGACAGGCTCGACACTGAACGTCCACAATCGCAGGGAGGCGTCGCTGGTCGTCTCCCTCAGGGACGATGCCAGAATCCATGCACCAACTCCGAAAAACGTGATCCACCCGCTGGTCGGCCACTGCAAGAAAGCCCAATCCATGATCACCGGTGAAATCAAGAGTCAGATCGATGCCCTGTGGAATGCGTTCTGGACAGGCGGCATTTCGAATCCGCTGGAGGTGATTGAACAGATCACGTACATGCTGTTTCTGAAGCGGCTGAATGATCTGCACACGCTGGAAGAGAACAAGGCCACGCGGCTGAAGAAGCCGATGGAACG
>CAZFDW010000615.1:0-3848 GCA_964517865.1 uncultured Chitinophaga sp. | reverse complement strand
AAACATCGTATCAGAAGCCGTCCCCCAAATCAATGACTCCTGACACCTTTGTTTTTTCCTTTGTTTTTCCCGAACAAGAAGAGGCATTGACATTGGGAGAACGCCCGGGCAGCAAAAAAACGATCGCGCCGCTGCCAACCCAGGTACGGACGCGATCGTTCAAAACGGCGTAACGGATGGCCGTCACGTTGCGCCGACGACAAATTGTATCGGCGATTTTTGATGTAGGATTTGAGATATCAAATCTACACTTTCACCGCAATTCATTTCGCGTGACGATCAAAACTGATCGAACACTTCACCGCCGGCCCGGGTCAGCAGCTTCTTCCATGTAGCAAGGTCGATGCTCTTCGAGACAAACCGTACGCTGCCGTCGCAGATGCCGACGATCCAGCCTTCCGGGACAATGCCGAGTTCCGGCATCTTGTCCTGGCTGAGATCAAATTCAATGTCCTGCGGTTTAGTCCATGGAATCTCGCGATTGGCTTCCACGATGGCGATCGTGTTCGAGGTGCCGTCGGTTATTTCCTGAAACCCTGTGCCCTTGTGGTTGTCCTTTTCGAAAACGAGCCCCTTGCCAACGGCCGCAAAGATCGAAGTGTTCGTGGTACCCTCAGCCATCGTCGGATGCCGAAAGACGCCCGGCATCATGGCCAGAACGGCCTTGTTCGCTTCGCTGTCCCAGGGCTGATCCTTGCGATAGCGATCGTAGAGTGCCGCCTGATCAAGGTAAGGCAGCAGTTCAATCCGCCAGCTTCGCTCTGCGCCTGACGCAGGATCGATGACCACGGCCGGCGGGAAATGTTTGTTGACATCATGATAGTTGTGCATTGCCAGCATGATCTGCTTGAAGTTGTTCGTGTGTTGACTCCGTTGAGCCGACTGACGGGCACCTCCGAGTGCGGGAGCCAGCAGCCCAATGATGGAGTCCACCTGATCAGTCGCGTCTCCCTTGAGTGTCAGCGTGATCTGCCGGGATTCCTGGCCTATTTTCTTTGAGTTCAAAAAACTCTCCAACGATTCGACAGCTTGCTTGTGCTCCTCGGGCACCGTAGCCTTCTGATTCATTACCATACCGGAAATCATCGTCAATCCTGCATTCAAAGCATTTCCGACAACCCTTGCACTCTTTAAATCAGGTGATGAAATGACCAGTTTGAGTTCAGCAGAATCGCCAAGCGTGATCCCCAGAGTGTGGTTGTCTGCCTGCATCCACAACGGAGAGAACATGCCGACGATGGGATTTGGTGGTACCGTCGCCATGAGTGGTTTCAAACTTACAGAATCGACCGCGACCGCGAGTGTTCCTTTCGTCGCTGCGGTCCATGCTTCAGTTTGAGTCAACGGAGACAGCGACGTTGGCCCTGCCATTACCATGCTTTTAACGGTGTCCGTTCTGCCGAAAATCAGTGTCGTGTCGTCTGCGAAATACCTTGCCTGCGGTCCCTGGACTTCGATCTCGGCGAGCAACAGTTTCTCCTTCTGGAAATTTTTCCCAGGAGCCATCAGCTCTGCTGCAGTGTCACGTGCGGACCTGTCTGAGAACGACAACATTATCCCAAATGGCTCCCCGCCCGGGTCTTGTGGATCTGTAATCGACACGACGACAGTGGCCAGTTTGCACTTCGCCATCACATCAATGCCCGCTCTTTCACCATTTGACATTGCCCCTGGAATTTTCTCCCGCGCCTGTTTGTAAATAGGCACCAGCTCAGATGGCCGAAATACTGCGACGCCAAAGACGTTCGCCGGAACATACTTTGCTTCCATCGCCGACGACTGCTGCAACGTCGCGGAATCGACCGTTGTCGCAGTGCCGGAAGTTGGCTGTGCCGCGACGACCTGTGTCAGTGGCGAAGTTCCTGGCGGTCGAATTCCAGCCACTGCCAGAGTCACGGACAGCACTGCGATCATCGAACTGACTCGCAGTGCCAATGGTGTCCGTTCAGACAACAATTTCATATCTCTCAGCATTTCGATTCTCCTCAGAAACGTTCTGCGGGTTGGCAGAAAAGCGTGAGCCGGCCAGCTCACATATTCCCTGGATTGCATCAACGCCAGTTCACCGATCGCACGCAGATAAGGTTGCGATCCTCCCACAACACCAGCCGCCATGGCGTCGGCGGCCAGTTCCTGTTCCAAACGCAGGCGATTCACCAAACAGTGAACCAGCGGATGATAAAAATGAAGCACCAGCCCCAGTTGAGCCGCCACAGTCGATGCAAAATCACCCCGAGCAACATGAGCGATCTCATGAGCCAGCACGCTGCGAAGCTGATCCGCTGACCATGATTTCCATCCATCCGAAATCAAGATTACCGGATGTCGCCAGCCCACTGTCGCCGCCGTTGCCAGTCGCTTCGATTCACGCAGTTCGATCTTTGCAGGACAACGCAACTCGGCTCTGAGCACGTCCATCAGTTCCTGAAGTTTTGCACTTCGCAATGGACGACTGGAACGAACCATGAGCCTTACACCGACCACCCCACCAATCAACCGGATCAATCCGAGAAGCACGCCGACGGCAAACACCCAGACGAACCATCGCGTCCATGCTGATTCAGTAGTGGCGACTTCAGTCGCAGAAGAGACCGACGATGGCGGCATTTCGGTGCGATTCAGATTACGAAGGCCCTCAACGCCAGCCGACACGAACTCAGCGAATCCAAACGGCGCTGGTTTCGTGAGGTTTCCTGCTTCGGCGAGAGTGTCATTTTCAGAATGCACAATTGTCGCGCTCTGCGGATTGGGCTTTGCTGAGTCCGCCTTTGCACTTTCCAGCCAACTCGGCCATGGCACGAATGCAAGAACAGTCAGCGTTACGATCGAAGCCAACGTCGCAAATGAATACGTGGCGGCCGAAATGCGACTCCACCGACCACTGATCGCGACGACGACCAAACCGACTGCCGCGACAAGCGTGACCTGCAGCAATCCGCAAACAAGTAAATTGCTCAACGCATTCATCGAACGCCCCTTGATGAATATGAAATCTCAAGTCACAGATTCAGAATCACGTCCTGCCCACTACTACTTCTTCGTCGATTCCAGAATCTCCCGCAGCCGAATCTGCTCGGCTGGCGTCAGTTTCTTTTGCTCAAAGAGTCTCATCAACAAGGTCATCCGGGACCCTGCAAACACTTTCTGCACCATATCACCCAGCATGCTGCCGGAGACTTCTTCATACGTTCTCGCCGGAATGAATCGAAATGGTCGCGCCGTCGTTGTCTGAGCCAGGAATTCCTTCTCAAGCAGAATCCGCACAAGCGTTGCCACCGTCGTATACGCCAGATCGCGCCCCAGCTCCGCCAACGCCTCGCGCACGTCCGCCGCCGTCGATTCTCCACGGTCCCAGAAGACCTGCATGACTTCCAGTTCCCGCTCCGTCAATTCTTTGGCCTTTGGTCGAACCATCTCACAATCTCCTTTAACTACAGAACGGCGGCGTAATCGACTTTGTCTGACCAATGCCGAAAGTTGTTTGGTTTTATAGATTTGGTTTTATAGTAATAAATTCCGCCGCGTTGTCAATATGCTTTTTCAAAAGAAAATGAAAGGCGGTCGGTGATCATTATTTTTCTGCCGATTCAGAATCTGCCAGTGTCCATGTTTTGAGTCGATTGAGATTGTCATATGCATAGGCGGTCACGTTCCCCAGGGGATCCGTGACGGTCAACACATTGCTGTTGGCATCGTATGTGTAATTGACGTGAGGCGCCGCCAGTGATCCTGACCCGTCCGGATCTGGCTGCGTGAGTTGTGTCACTCGCCCAAGATTGTCGGACGAAGGGAAAAACAAAGGTGTCAGGAGTCATTGTTTGGTAGTTGATGGACCCTTGGTCGTCCAC
>CAZFDW010000614.1:0-3852 GCA_964517865.1 uncultured Chitinophaga sp. | reverse complement strand
GGCTGCTCGTCGTATTCGGCGACGAGGATGTTTGTCGGCTTGATGTCGCGGTGGATGATTCCCTTTTGGTGGGCATGTTGAATCGCCTGGCACACCGGAATCAACAGCTCCAGCCGTTGGCGTGGGGTGAGATGGTGCTCGTCACAATACTGGGTGATCGGCTGGCCTTTGACCAATTCCATGACGAAGTACGGCCGTCCGGAATCTGTCGTTCCCGCGTCCAGCACCTTGGCGATATTCGGATGATCCATCAGCGTCAGCGCCTGCCGCTCCGCCTCAAACCGGGCGATGACTTGCCGCGTATCCATGCCAAGCTTGATGACTTTCAGCGCCACTCGCCGTTTGACCGGCTCGTGCTGTTCAGCCATAAAGACCGTGCCCATACCCCCTTCGCCAATCTGCTGGAGGAGCTTATAGGGGCCGATCCGGGTGCCGGGCTTTTCGCTGATCGAATGAATGTCCGTTGGCTCCATACAGACGCCCGGGGGAGGAGATTCCAGAAAACTACCGACTTCTTCTGCATGCCGGATCAGCTTCTCCAGCCGCTCGCGAAGCACGGGGCTGCCACTGCAGGCTTCGTCGAGAAACCGCCGTCGCTCGGCGGGATCCCGTCGGTTCATCGCCTCGATGTAGATTTCCTGCTCACTCATCACGCCACTCCACCCGCAAATGTCTGTACCGCTATGAATCAATGCCGAAACGGGACCGAATGTGCGCACGGAAATTCGAAAATTTTCCGGAAAATCCTGAACTTACGATCCCGAAGGTTTATCGCCCTGGATTCTCTCATGCAGCCAAACCTTGGCATAGCTCCACAGTGTGTCGGCTTTGCGCGGCGAAATTCCCAGAATTTCGGCCGATTGCACGTTCGTAAAGCCGACGAAGTATCGAAGCTTGACAAGCTCAGCCGTTTGAGGCTCCGTCCTGGCGAGCTCGTCGAGAGCCTCATTGAGCGCGAGCAGATTCTCATCAGCCGGCTGGATGGCGGGATCGACATCACCGAGGCTGACACTCTGCAGATCGCCGCCACGTTTGAGCGACTTCTTGCGTTGCGCATTGTCAACCAGCAGACGTCGCATAGCCTCTGCTGCGGCGGCAAAAAAGTGTCCGCGGTTATCCCACGACTGTGCAGCACCGGTCGGTCCGACCAGCTTCAACCATGCTTCATGCACCAAGGCCGTGGGCTGCAGCGTTTGTCCAGGTTTTTCCTGAGCCAGCCGCGCCGCCGCCAGTTTGCGCAATTCGTTGTACACCAGCGGCAACAGTTGATTGGCCGCCGTCGGATCACCCGATTCAATTTGCGACAGGATTTGCGTGACGTCGGACATGCGGCAGGTTGTAATCGTTGTCCGGTCTGTGGGCCACGAATTATCGGGTAAAGTGGCTTCAGAATCTTTTTTTAGCCTGCATCTGTCCGACACCCCGACGCTATTTGGTTCCGCATACGTTTCAGGACATGTTACAGATTAGTCAAGCGTCGGGTGCGATGGCAGACCTATCGTGTCCGGACTACAGGATTCGAGCCCATTGTTCTTCCAGCTTCGTCGCTGACACGCTCACTGCGGTACCGAGCTTCTGAGCGAAGAGCTGGATGCGGAATTCTTCCAACATCCAGCGGTAGTGTGTCAGCATCGGGTCGATGCGATGTTGACGCTGGTGATCTTTGAACGTCTGCTCGTAACGAGCCAGCCACGGCGAGAATTCGCTTTCCAGCGACTGTTCCGTTTTCAGACCACCCGATGACAATCTCTGCAGCCGTTGGCGGATGCCCATGAAATAGCGCGGGTATTGGATCAGCCACGGCCACGGGGTTTCAATCAGAAAGGTCGGATGCACGAGAGCGGCCAGTTGCGACTTCATGTTGTTCAACAGATGATCCCAGCCGGGGCCATGCGTCTGGTCTAATGTTCGCCGAGTTTCATGGTATTGTTGAAAAAGCTGCGGCATGAACTGCACGAATTCCTGCGAGATGAGTCCCAGTCGTTCGCGGCCACGCTGCAGAGTCTTATCGAACGCGCCTTTCGTTCGCGCGAGCGGTTGATCGGACAGCCAGGCGCGTTCTGCCATCAGCAGCGACAGATGGTTCATCAGTTCCAGCCCCTTGATCGACGCTGAAAGCAATTTCACCTGTCCGATCTGCGGCATGTTGCCGATCTGGATGAGGATGCGTTTTCGTTCGGAGATCAGAATCAGCTTCTGGAGTCCCTTGCGGAGAATCCGCGTGGCCTCGTCAGGAGTCTGGCACAGCATCAGGCCAACCGTGTCACCGTCGTCACGCAGCGAGGGAAACGACCGCAGCAACATGCCCGCGCGTGTGATTTCGATGTGTTCCGGAATGTCGAACCATTCCCATGTCCTGAATCCTGAACGCAACCATTTTGCTTCTTCCGGCGATGGTCCGCTCACGGCGGCAGCTCTTTCCGCAGAGGCGAAAGCCGCCTGGGATCTCTGAATCAGCGTGGCACGCAGGTCTTTCAGATTTCGGCCTTCGATCACGGTCTTGCGTTGATCGTCCACGACGCAGATGTTGAATTTTAAGTGATCGGCGAGAATGCTCAAATCGAATTCGCGTGAATCCACGCGCTCGCCGCTGAGTTGCGACAGTCGTGAAGCGACGCCCGTGAGCAAGTCGCCTTTGCCGAATTCCAGATCGCCGTAAACCAGTTTTGCCGTGTCCGGCGCAGGCACAAAATGGCGGCGCAGCTGCTTTGGCAAAGCTCGAATCAATGCCAGTACTTTTTGCTCGAGCAGACCGGGCACCAACCATTCCAGACGCGTGTCAGTGAGTTGTCCTAGCCCTTCGACAGGCACGGTCACGGTCACACCGTCGGCATCACAACCAGGATCAAGCTGGTACGCGAGCGGCAGATGCATGGCTCCGAACTGCGCAGATTCAGGAAACAGTATCGCCTGTTCAAAGCGATGCGTTTCATCAGCGAACTGATTGATGTCGAACTGCAGCAGCCTGGCGTTGCGGGTCACGGTTCTCTGAAACCAGCGTCGCATGCGATCACGGTCGCTGCATTCATCGGGAATCTGCGTGGCGTAGAATTCAAACAGAGCTTCATCGCCCGGGATCAGGTGGTGCGATCGAGTCCTCGCCTGCAGATCCTTGAGCTGTTCCAGCACATCGTGATTGTGTTTGAGAAACGGAAACTCATGCCCCCAGCCTTTCCGCTTTGCTGACGTGTTGGACGCCGTGCTGCGACCGGGGCGGACTTTGGTCGCACCGAGCAACAACAACTCTTCTTCATCGTCGTAGTCTTCGCCCGGATCACCGTCGGTGTCGGAATCACCAAACAGCAAGCCGAATTCGACCAGCCCGTGCTGAATCAGCATCTCCCGTGACTTCACGGGATCGACTTTCGCGTATGTCACCTTGCGCCGCGAGACAATCGGCAGTCCCCAGAGGCTGACCTTTTCGAAGACCATGATGTTGCCCGCCACCGGATCCCAGTGTGGCTCTGAATGCTCACGTGTGATCAGATGTCCGGCGAGCGGTTCGATCCATTCGGGTTGAATGCGGGCGATGGTCCTGGCAAAACGCCGGCTGGTTTCAACCAGTTCGCCGGCTACAAACCATTTCGCGCCTTTGGGTGCGAGTGCTGAGCCTGGCCAGATCGCAAGATTGTTTCCGCCGGCTCCCAGAAAATCCCCGTTCGGTGTCTGGCAACCAATGTTGGCCAGCAGACCGGTCATCAGGGCTTTGTGAGTTGCCGCAAAGTCGTTGTGACGCGTCTCATCCGGCGAGCGGCTGGGCGTCAGCCCTCCGTGTTCGCTGTCCTTCTGCGATGTGTGTGTGTTCTGCCGCGCGTTGGGTTGTCTGTTCGCTTTTGTGTTTCGATTTTGGCT
>CAZFDW010000613.1:1438-3863 GCA_964517865.1 uncultured Chitinophaga sp. | reverse complement strand
TCCAGACGCCAGGAAAAGTGGGGCCACTTGACCCTTCAGGTCTGTCTGCTGGCCGAACAGGAAGTGACAAAGAATATGCAAATGCTCCATCAGATCTGCCAGCACTTGAAGGTGAAGAACCTTGGGACTGATGCGGAGTTGCAGGATCTGGAACAAGCGACGCAGGTCACAACGCTGGTGGACGAGATTGAAAAGGCCCGCGAAGTCGGCGAGGAATTGATCGAACACCTCGACAGGCTGCAGAAAGATATCGGTCATTCACAGGAAGTGCAGAACTGACTTTATCGTTTAGTCGTGCGGCGCTGAGAAACGACTGTCTCTACCTGAACAGCTTCGGCATCAGTGAATGGTTTGACGTGAGTCTTGTTGATTTCTGACTTGACCTGCGCGACTTTCCGGAATCAATACCGCGCCACCGCGACAGCCCGGATAGGTTCGAAAGTGCCGGGTGAGACTATTCCTGGAATGTCGCCAACGCTATCGCAATCGGGCCAACAGTCGCGATCCACGGTCCGATGTACGGGATGAGGCGATCCGTCGCGCCCTTAGTTTGAGGGGTTTTAGGAATCTTCGACATAGCTGTGGCTCCTTACTTCGACGTTTCGCTCTTGTGCTCAACCACAAATGGCACCGTGAAGACCGATCCTGCACGCTGGAATTGCCCCCACGCTTTGTAGATGCCGGGATTCGGAAAATGAGCAGCAAATTCGACGACTCCATCGGGAGCCGTTCGGGCTTCGCTGAGCGGATGGGCATGAACATAATCGCGGCCATCTGCGCTGATGATGACCAGGTGGCCCATCGCGCCGAGATATGGCTCCAGGTCGGTGACTGTGCTTCCAGCCAGATCGACGAGACGGAATCGCACTGCTGTTTCCTGATCCCCCGGCGTCATGGTGACGTGAGATTTGATGTCGCCCACTTTGACTTCGTCCGAAATGTCAGGCGTCAGAGTAGCCGCCTGCTCTTCGTCACCCGCGATGACAAGCTCGCCGATCGCCAGACCGGGCGATTCACCCTTTGGCTGGTGGTCGGCGAACAGTCGATACATTCCGGACTTCGGAAACACATATTCATCTGTCAGTTCTCCGGTCGAGTTCACTTCCGGATGCAGGTGCGCAAACTCGTCCAGTCCGTCTCGGACAACAATCAAATGGACGAGCTTTTCGTGCATCACGTCGAACTGCCTGATCGGCGTGTCGTCAGCGCCCTGAATTTGCAGCGTCAGTTTGGTGGGTGAACCGGCTTTAGGCTTCTGTGGGTCTGTCTGCACCTTCAGAACTCGCCGACTCACGGCGTTCATTTTCATTAGCTCGTGGTTACCGGAGTCTCCGTGCGATGAATGACTGTCGTTTGTGGCCGAGGTCTTCTCTCCGGGGCCGTCATGAATCGCGGCAGGAACATTCCCCGCTTGTTTGTCTTCGTGCTGGGCAGTGCATCCGACGGTGAAGGCGATTAGACCTGTCGACATCCAGACTCGCATAATGTGCTCCTCAATTAAGGTTCTTAAGATTCTGCATTCGTGGTTTCAAGTTCTTCATCATGTCACAGGTGATTCAGGCGTTTGGCGGCATTTTTGACTTCACTCCTGTTTGTTGACGACGCCAGGCAGACGAGACGGGGTAGGCCGAGCGGCGGACGCGGTTGATGCCTCCAAGAGGACGATGGGCGGCAAGCGCATGCCAGACATTGAACGCGAGGCTCTGGAATTCCACTTGCTGTCGCAGTAAGGCGATTTCCTGAAGCGGGAGTAAGAGGTGGGCGACCGTTCGATACGGAGATTCGCTTTCCGACCACTCGACGGTGGGATCTTCGATGGGCATCGTGTCCTCGGAAGTGCGCAGTTGCACCTGGAACTCAAACAGCAACTCCTGCGTTCGTAGTGTCTCTTCGAGTGCCAGTCGCATCGCGTCGGTATCGGAACCCAATCGCCTGACCAGATCAAGGTACGAGTCCTGGCGATCCCCGGCGGGCTTTGCGCGGTATTTGGCCACGTGTTTTCCGAACCGAATCGGGGACGCGCTGAAGTAGGTGTTGCTCGCCGGATGCGCGGGGAGTTTTCCGACGGTTTGGGCGACTGACAGTATCTCCCGCCAGTGCCAGTTCAGTGGGTTCCAGTCGCCCCCTGTCAGGGCTCCCTGAACCGTCGCCAGCGGGCTGTCGTCCGCCTGCACAAGAACTTGCTCCAACCGCAGAAAATCCTTCGCGTTTCGGGCGAAGAACACCGGGTGATTGATCATCAGGAAATCCTGCGTCGGCATGCTCTGCTCGTTCGCCGACATCACCTCGCCTTTTACCCCTGACACCTTGATCGCCATTCCGCGACCGTCCGGTAGCGCATCGGACTGGCGCTGACTGGCTGCGTTGGAAAACCGAACGACTGACGGGTAGACGCCATCGTGCCTGAATAATCCCTGCGCAAGTT
>CAZFDW010000613.1:0-1338 GCA_964517865.1 uncultured Chitinophaga sp. | reverse complement strand
AGTTAATGTCATCTGTTTTCCGTGCTGCGCTATGCGTAAAAATTACCTGTCAGCACCAGGTTGAAAAAGGAGTCTGAAACTCTCCGGCATCAGGTTTTTGCGGTGCCTTCTGATGCCTCAAAAATTCCAGACAGCTTTTTTTACGCGATTTCCTGCTCCTTGGTCGTGCATCTGATACATTCGAAAGAGGCGAATCGCGTCATTCTCATTGAACTTCTTTTTCCGGATCACGGTGTGTTCTGCAGCAGAACACCAGAAAGCCGTGCAACAGGATTCCAGCTCCCCATCCGAGGAGTACCCAGCGACACCAGAGTTTGTCGGGAGATCTGACAAGGTTCAGAGTCACCAGACCCGCATTCACGAGTAGAAAGACGGAGAGATGAATCCAGAAACCCTCCGGCTTTCGGCGATGTCTCATGGATGTCTGTGCCTGTTGCGTGCGTGTCATTGATTCTCATTCCATTCCGATAGTTGCGGATTGTCTGTGCAGCCACCGTTCATTGAGGCTGATCACTTCGTAGGTGCGACAATTGACGTAGTGAGAGTGCCTTGTAGAGAGTCTTCACTCGCATGGAAGCGGCCGAAAAGCTTTCGCCGTCACGTGAAAAGCCGAGAAAGTCCTCCATATCGCGTGCGGCGTCACGCTCAGCAGTTTCCGCGTTGAGCTCGTTCCGCCATTGCCACGCCTCAAGGGCGACACTTCGCTTCGTTTGTTGATCGTACAACATGACTTTGTTTCCATTCTGGAGGACGTTCAATGAACTTTCACGTTATGTGCCACGAACAAAGACAACACCAAGTCTGGCTACTGCGCATGATGTGTGGCTATTTTTAAAGACAACCGTCTCAGCCTTTGCGAGCGCCGAACCCGAGCAAAAGGATTCCGCAGACAACTGCCAGACCGCTGATGGTTGCCGGAACCGGCCATATCCGATTAGATTCGGCCGTGGCAGTGATTGGTCCGACATCGATTACGACGTCTCGACTCCTGTAAGGAATGCCGCGATACGACAGCGCGACTGCGCCCGCTCCGATCATGAACAATCCGATCACAGCTAAAACCTTGTTACGCATGAGACCAACTCTTTCATTCCACGGGATTCTCTCGACGCAACGCGGCCACGGAGGTTTTTTAGGGGTTCTTCGTCCTGACGACTGATCTGGTATCCGAATCGCAGTGTGTCGAGTTTGTGCTAAATTGACTGGCGTCCCTGAATGAGTCGGATCAGAACCACGGCAACTGCGATCAACAGCAACAGGTGAATGAAACCACCCAGCGTTGTCTTGTCATTACCCACGAAAAGCTGACTTCAGGACATCAATAATCTCATACCTTCG
>CAZFDW010000612.1:1939-3867 GCA_964517865.1 uncultured Chitinophaga sp. | reverse complement strand
AGGAACTCAAAACGCAGGCAGCTGAATTCGAACGCCAGAAGCTGCTGCTCGAATCCATTCAGCGGGAAACGTCCGCACTACCTCCCGGCAATATCGGCCTTGCCGCAGCGTTCCAGCAACACAACACAGAATCAAAACGAGCGGAAGTCGATCGGCTGGCCGCAGTACGAGCCACAGCACGTGCCGCAGCTGAGAAAGAACAGGCCGATCAGATCGCTGCGGCCGAACGACAGCTGGCCGACGAGAAGTCGAAACAGGTGCTGGAAAAAATCGCGTCAGAGAAGCAATTGCAGGCCGACGAAGCTCGCGTCGATGAACTAAAGCGGAAGGCCAAAACGGAAGGCCTGAAGGAAGACGCAAAACGGATTCAGGACGCCGTTCAGGAAGCTCTGCTGGACGGCCAGCTGACACGTGATATGAATGAGATCAAGGGCCTGCTGGCGGCTTTCGTCAGTCCCGGATTCAAGCATCGAAATGACGACAAGAAGGGGCCTGCATCCTACTCGGTCATCAAGGCGAGGAAGGCTCTCGAAGGCACCCAAACAGGCATGACCGCATTGCTCTGGCTGGCCTGTGCCGACAACGACCGACCGCACGATGCGTTGCCCTACTACATCGGCGGAAATGTCAATTGGAATGAGACGAACGCCAGGCCGATTGAGCGAGCCCAGGAGCTGCTCAACAAGTACGGCGAGCTGATGGTCAAGAAGGGGCTGCTGGCTGAGTGACAACTCGTGCTGCGATCGGCAGCCGCGGGGAAGCTGGCGGAAAAAACGGTCGCGAAATACTGGCCGACACACTGGCTGACAGATCTATCCCATTGCCAGCCAAATTGCCAGCCGCAAACTTTGAGGCCCCACAACGACTTAAGTTCGTTTTTGACAACAAGTGTTTTGTATCCGTATGCATTAACGATACACCTTAGACTCCACTTGGCGAATCGCAGATCTCCGGTGGCCAGCACGAAGCGAGCAAAACGACATGCCCCAGCCTGTTGAACAATTCGGAAATCGCGGTCAGATGGTGAACATCCGAGGCCGCAATCGACCGTATCTTGAACATCGCCGAATCCGTCGTCGGGACTACTTTTTGCTCGAACGCATCGGCAGTCCGTTCCGCGAATCGTACCTCGCCTTCGACCGTTTGGCCGGTCCGCGTGGCAGTTTTTTCCTGGTGCAATCACTGCCTACCGGCAAGGCCGCCGAGCAGCTTCTGAGCGTGCTGAGCCGACTCAAATCGGATGCGTTTCCACGAGTCGTAGAATGGCAGGAACAGCGTCATCAGATTGACGTCGCTTTGACATGGACCGAAGGCATCAGTCTGGCGGATTATCTTCAGAATATTCGCGAACGACGCAGGCCCCCTGTCGAGCCCGCACAGGCCATGCGACTGGTCAATGGGCTCGCCCACGCTGTCTGCCATCTGCAACGACGTCTGCAGGTCGCCCACGGCGATATCCAGCCCGCCAACGTGCTCGTCACATCGCACCCCAGCCGCCTGCAACTCATTGATTTCGGCAGTGCATGGACGACAGACTGGACCACCCGCCGCACCGAAGGCGACGGCCACCACCGCTGCTACGCCGCCCCTGAGCTTCAAACCGGCACTGCTGCGGTCAGCCTGGCCAGCGATCAGTTTTCGGTATCGGTGCTGTTGTTTGAACTGCTCACGTTGAACCTTCCCTACGGCGGCCTCGGCGGCAAAGCCGGATGCCCGGACTTCATCGCACGAGCTGCCGATACCCTGGTACCCCCGAGTCAGATTTCATCAAACTGCCAACAGTTACCCCGGTCACTGCGCGACCGACTCGATGCGATTGTGCTGCGTGGTTTGGTGCTCAACCCGGAGGAGCGCTACCCGGATCACAACACCTGGCTCGACGACTGGAAAGAGCTAACCGCCCGTTTCAGCATCAGCCCTGAACTCCC
>CAZFDW010000612.1:0-1839 GCA_964517865.1 uncultured Chitinophaga sp. | reverse complement strand
GGCTCGACGACTGGAAAGAGCTAACCGCCCGTTTCAGCATCAGCCCTGAACTCCCACCGATCGAGAACCTGCTGACCAGGGTCATTGGCTGGTTCGTGAACCCGCGTAACGATCGAAAACGCATTGGAGGCTCTTGATTCAATCGCATTGTTCCTTGTCGTCAAGACCGCCCGCCGCATCTCGACGACTTCGCGAATTGAACCAGAGCCGCAGCAACGCTGCGTGATTCTAATGCCAGTACATCGATTCCATTCTGTGCATGGCCTGCCACAATGCATTCGAACTGCTTTGAATAGCCTTCCGCCTCAAACAATGAATACTGTGGTTACGGATGTCTCGAAGTCGCCGCACAACTCCGGATCAGCGATTGGCTCTGTTGCGTCAGCGGTTGAAGGATCTGTCGCCAGATACGATGACTACCGAATTGCGGTTGGCCCTGTCTGATGAGTCGAATTTCGTCGTTCAACAAGCCGCAAAAGTCGTGCGAGAACACACCCTGAGCGAATTGGTCCCCGATTTGGTCTCGGCATATCATCGTTTTCTGAAAGACGGTACTGAATGCGACAAGGGTTGCCGCGCGAAACTGGCGATTGTTGAAGCCCTGTTGCCGCTCGACTTCGAAGAACCGGATTTCTGGCTTGCAGGCATGCGGTACCGGCAGCAGGAACCTGTTTGGAACGGCTCCATCGATACTGCAACCGATTTAAGAGGAGTGTGCGCCTTTGGGCTTGTTCGATCGCGTCTCATCGCACCTTCCGACTTGCTGATTGCTCTGACCGACTTACTGGCAGATTCAGAATTCGCGGCGCGAGCCCATGCGGCACGAGCAATTGCTGCTGCCAGTCTGCCGGGTTGTGTCGCGCTGCTGCGACTCAAAGCCTCTTTAGGCGATTCGAGCAGTGAGGTGCTCGGAGCTTGTTTCACTGGCATCCTGGAACTGGACGCCAGCCGCCATGTCGAATTCGTCGCCACGTTTTTGCAATCACACACTGACGCCGCCATCGAAGCCGCACTCGCATTGGGAAGCTCACGGAATCGGGAAGCTGCGATGTTGTTGCTCAAGGCATGTGAACGTTGCCCTTCGGAGCGGGTGGAGCCGTTCTGGATCAGCCTGGGACTGTCGCGTCAGCCGGAAGCTGTGGAATTCCTGATTTCCCGGATCAACACAGCTTCGGCCGACGCCGTTCACGCCATCCGAGCCCTCGCTCCGATTCGCGCTTATGACAACATTGCCGACCGAGTCCTCGCCGCCGTCCAGGCCTCTGGAAGCCGGGAACTAGCCGCCGCACACAGAACCGAATTCCTGCCACAACACGATGCAGTGGAGTAGTGGTCGGCCGTTTGAGTCACTGCTCCGGCTACAGTGACCAGAATGATCAGCCCGGCGTGTCGGAGCAAAGTGTGTCGGGACGATGCCAATCTCCCCAGCGGTCGTGACATGTGGAGCAGTGGATGAAGATCGTGACTATTCCGACTCCACACATCGCAAATACCACAGGACACGCCCTCCTGAGTCGTTTGGGCTGAAGCCGTGGCACGCTGCGGTCGTGATGACTTTGCAGCTTCCGCAAATCGCAACTGTGATCATTTTGACTGCGCCATTTGACCGCGAGGCGAGCCCTCGCAAATCAAATTGTTGGCTGCTCCGGTGTGTCGGACCGAATATCTGGAAAACACTCTACCAATTGAAACACTGGCTTTGTATACTTGTCTGCTGCGGTTAAACAGCGAAACCACACCCGCCACCACACCCGAGAAGACAGCCATGAAAATCGCAAAACCAAAGAAGCCGTATGCTGGGCTGTTAAAAATCTGGGGTTGTGCGGGAAATGAGTTTAT
>CAZFDW010000611.1:0-3872 GCA_964517865.1 uncultured Chitinophaga sp. | reverse complement strand
CCGCCAACACTTCCCGCCGATTCACCCTTGCCATCACCGGTCTCCTTCGCATGAACCCAAACACCTGACACTTCGAACACTATCTAACTTGCACCCTGTCAAGTCACTGTGAAGTCACTATGGATGGCCCCGTTACTGAACCCCCTGGCATATTGCCGGCGGATTACTCGCGCCCGAAGCACTGAAGCCAATGATGATTGGCTGGTTACGAGAACTGTCAGTGAAAGGTCGTCGAACAATCGCCGTCTACAATGTTCCACTTATCGATGCCCTTCGATTCCAGGAGGCAGGTTTCGTCGTCAACAAGTTCGGCGAAGAAGCACTTCTGAACCCTCAGGACGCAGACTGGTCGGGAAAGTTGTTCGAATGGGTGCGACGACAATCAAATTTCTACGCGCGATCTGGTGTTGTGATTTCTGAGGTCACGGATCCTGCAGAACAAACCACTCAGACTACTCGAGGGGGAATTCAAGCCTCATCTGCTTCAACGTCGCCGGCTTTTTGTGGCGAGAAGACACAATGAAGACACGATTGAAGCCTTTCTGGCATGTAGTCCCGTCGATGGCGGTCTTGGCTGGGCATTTGAGACATATCGAAAGCGAAGAAACTCGACACGCGGAGTCACCATGGTCATTCCTGAAAACAACCGGGGCCATCAACTGCAACTGGGGAAACCTCGCAGCGTTGTTTTGTCAGCGGGTTTTCCGACGCTGAGCGCCAGGAGAAATATTTTCAACCGGGCCACGTGGTTTTGGACAACGTTGCGTTTTCTGCGAAACACCGGCAAACATGGAGGGAAATTCCGCGGCAACAGGATAAACTGGCAGCGAAGTGGGTCCATGGTCTTTTGGTGAGTCTGAAATGTACACGCTGCGTATGGCAAAGAGGATGTTGTTCGAAACGAACAAGCGACTGCTCTGGAAGCTCGTCTGGAATCTAGGCGTCAAGGGCTCGTTGTCGGTCTTCAAGCACCGACGACGCATGAAGAAAGGGCAGTTCTTCCCGCCATTTCTTTATATTTCCATCATCAACAGCTGCAATCTGCGGTGCCAGGGATGCTGGGTCGATGTGGCGAGCAAACAGCAGACCATCGATCTGCCCGCGATGAACAGGTTGATCAACGAAGCGAAACAGCAGGGAAACGCATTCTTTGGTATTGTGGGCGGTGAGCCGTTCATGCATCCGGAGTTGTTTCAGATACTGGAAGCTCATCCGGACTGTTATTTTCAGGTCTTTACCAACGGGCAATTCATCACGGATGAGAAAGCTCGGAGACTCTTTGAACTGGGAAACGTCACGCCGTTGATCAGCGTCGAAGGTAACGAAATCATCAGCGACGAGCGGCGCGGGCGATCGGATGTTTACCAGAAGACCCTGGCTGGCATCGACAATTGTTTAAAACATAATGTGATGACCGGCGTTTGTACCAGTCTTGCAAAGAGCAACATCGATCATCTGCTGACTGAAAAATGGGTCGATCGACTCATCGAAATGGGCGTGTTGTACACATGGTTTCACGTTTACCGCCCGATGGGTCCTGATGCGAAACCTGAACTGTGTCTGACTCCCGAACAACAACGCAGGGCTCGGCAGTTCGTGGTGGATATGCGGGCAAAAAAACCGATCATCATCATTGATGCCTACTACGATGGTGAAGGTCAGGCGCTGTGTCCGGCGGCGAACGGCATCAGTCACCACATCAATCCGTGGGGCGATATCGAACCGTGTCCGATTGTGCAGTTCTCACGCGAATCGATCCATGCGAAGGACGATTCACGATCGCTGTTCGACAAGTTCACGAAATCTGAATACCTCGCCGATTTTCGCCAGTTGTCGCAGGAAACAACGCGCGGCTGCATCGTGCTGGAACGCCCCGACCTGCTGCAACAACTTGTGGAACGCCACAGTGCAAAAGATTCGACCGCGCGAGGCACGGCAATGCAGGAACTGAAGGCCATGATTCCGCGCACATCGCAGTATCACCCGGGCCATGAGATCCCGGAGAAAAATCTGTATTATCGGCTCGCCAAAAAATTCCTGTTCAACGACTTCGGCGTTTACAAGGGTCACGATCATACAAAGACCGCAGCTCCATTCCTTGTCGGAAGGACAAAGCCCGTTGCCACGGTTGAGGACGTGGCCGCCGAGGGCGGTTGTTGCGGCGCATCGACCGAATGCAGTTCTCACGGAACGGTGGTGCCGTTGAAGGTGAATTAAGCATAAACCGCGTTCATCACGCGCCCGTCGCAGATCTGAATCGGGCGGTTGACGGGATCAAAGTAGTGCTGATGCGGGTCAATCCCCAGGCTGGAAAACATCGTCGCCATCACGTCCCAGGGACCGTACGCTTCCGTATGTGGATAGGCTCCGCGACTGTCGGATTCGCCCACCACTGATCCGCGCTGGACTCCGGCTCCAGCCAAGGCGATCGAATAGACCCAGCTCCAGTGTTTACGTCCCGGAGTTGCCCCGGCAAAGTTTTTTTCTAAAGCCACCAGCGGAGCGCGGCCGAATTCGCCCATGCAGACGACGAGCGTCGTGTCCAACAGACCTCGCTGGTCAAGGTCTTCGATTAACGCAGAGAACCCCTGATCGAATCGCGGCAACAAATGGTTCTGCAGTCCATGAAAAATATCGTTGTGCGTATCCCAGCCGTACAGATCTGTGTTCGTCGGGTCAAGATCCTGTCCGCGGCTGTTGTGCGACCAGAACACAGTCACCAGCGGAACTCCTGCTTCGACAAGTCGGCGAGCCAGCAAACATGCCTGACCGGAACGATTGCGTCCGTAACGATTTCGCAGCGTCTCGGGTTCTTTGGAAAGATCAAAAGCTTCGCGGGCATTCTGACGAGCCAGCATGTCAAACGCCCGCTGATACAGCACATTCTTGTCCAGCACCAATTTCTGATTTTCCATCGCATTCATGTTATGTTCGACGGCCGCCAGCAGAGATTGTCGCGCTGTCATGCGCACCGGCGGCAGATCAGAATGAGGCAACAACGTGGGAACAGCGATCTCATCCTTTGTCACATCTCCCAGCGTCAGCGGATCGAATCCTTTCCCCAGGAGTCCACCGAACTGCCCTGGTCCTTCGATCAGCGGAACATACGCCGGTCCGTTCAGATGAATGGCTGTCTGCGCAAAATCCACGCTCGGACGAACCCGCTGGAGGATGGCCCCGTGACATGGCAAGTCATCCGGCGACGGTAACGGATTGCCCGATTTTCTCCGATGGTAGCGGCCCGTCATGGAAAGATAGAACGCCGAACCGTGATCAAGATCTTCATGCGCCATACTGCGGACGATGCAGAGGCGATCGGCGATCTTCGCGATCTGTGGCATATGCTCACAAAATCGCACGCCGGGAATCGCCGTTCCGATCGAATCAAACGCACCACGAATCTGTTCCGGTGCATCCGGCTTGGGATCCCACATGTCGATCTGACTTTGGCCACCACTGGCGAACACGACGATCACGGACTTTGCTTTGCCAAAGCCCGATGCCTGAGCGGCATCGGAATCCGCTGCCATCGAGCGTTGCGGAATCAGACCCGGCAAAGCCCAGTTCATTCCGGCAAGGCCTCCGATCCGCAGCCACTCGCGTCTGCGAAGCTTCGTGCCGGACTCGCCTGGTTGGGTGAAACTCAGCATAGACTTCACGCGGTCATGAATGAGAGAATTGGAGAGCGGCATGCGTCAGCTTGCCGGTACAAAGACAAGATACCATTGGGCTCACGCCCCATGGCACTTGCTTTACCTGAGCGGCATGGCGCTAGCCGCCGGTGTCCGACTGAAAACACGGCAGACACACACCCGCAGCTAGCGGTCTGTCGATTTAATCGTTTAACGGCAAGCCGAAGGCGACAGTCATGG
>CAZFDW010000610.1:0-3885 GCA_964517865.1 uncultured Chitinophaga sp. | reverse complement strand
ACAGGACCGTCACCAGCACCGTTCCCAGAATGAGCGATCGCGGAATTGTGCGGTCCGGATTGGACACTTCCGACGCTGCGTAGATGGACGAGTTGAATCCTGCGTAGCTGAGTGAAATAAACATCACGGACGTAGACATCGTCAGCAACGTCCGCCAGGCAAAAAGCGGTGGCAGAGGTTCGATAACTGCTTCCCAGTGCCACGCATGTGTTGAGATTTTTGATGCGGCGATGACCAGAAAACAGATGAGAGCAATCAGCTTGATTCCCACGATGACGTTTTGCAGCGACGCAAACAATTTCACGAGAAACGCATGTCCGAATCCGAATACCGCAATCACCGTAATCGCAGGGCTGCCCGCTGGCAACCATGCCGCCCGCAACTCCGCCGGTACGATGTATTCTTCGAACGTCAGGGCGACCAATGCAATTGAGCCACTGAAACCCACCGTCAGCGAAATCCAGCCTGCCTGAAATCCGATAAAGGGATGCACAAGTCTCGAAAGATACAGGTACTCGCCACCGGATTGTGGTAATCGACGAGCCAGCTCGCCATAGGCCACGGCACCGCACAACGCGACCAGCCCGCCAGCGCACCATGCAAGCAGGACACGACCGGGTGACTGCAGGTCAGCGAGGGCAAATCCGGAGGTCGTGAAAATCCCTGAACCAATCATGCCGGCGATCACGACACACGTCATTGTGGTGAGGCCGAAGTGAGCGGTGTGTGGTGAGGGTGTGTTCATGAATTGTGGGACGAGCTCATTATTCAGGCATTTCCGCTTTCGGATTTCCATCAGTGATCGAACGCATTTCTGTTCGATACTGGTCGAGCAGGTCCAGACCGGCGGGGTGATGGTTGATTCGCAGCCAGGTTTCATAGGAGATCACTTTCCGGCCGCCGGGCAGATCTTTAGTCCACAGCAGGCCGTCACCCCGAACGCTGACGATGGATTTGCCATCCGTCGTTCGGGCACGCAGCTCGATTTCAGTTTTATCCTTGACGAACGTCAGGAAGACGTATTCGTCGGATCTCACCCCCGGGCCGTCCAACTTCCAATCCCGCGACTGAAGTTCCATTGCATAACGCTCGCCAACTTCCAGTAACGGCAGGTCGTCCATCGAATACTCGATGCTCTTATCGATCGCGTCATATTTTGCGGTCTTCGATTCATTCAGTATCGGAAAATCTGCTGCTTCGATGCCAGCAGGCGGCGCATCCGTTGCGTCCGATGCTTTCGGCCTGGCCAGCTGCCATGATGATTTTTCGAGTTCATTGCCGACGCGGACGAGTGTTCTGCCTGTGGGCAGGCTTTGCAGACCAACAGTCAAATCCTCCTGACCACGAACATAGGGCAGCCAGTTGTGATCGTCTTTGAGGATTCGACCGTAGTCGCTGACAAGCCAGCCCTCAGCTGTCAGTTCATTGTCATAAAATTCACGGGCTTGCTCCAGAGTCATCGTTGTCATGGCTACCAGAAATGGTTCCGTAGCGCCATCGAATTCGACAAAACCTGAATCCGGAGGAACAGGAATGGACTTAGTTGTCAGGTACCGTGAGTACTGAACGACGTAGCTTGTCGGGTCAGCTGGGAAACGACTTATCGACACCCGCAAAGTCATGCCGTGTTGAAGGAATTCCAGATCACGGCCATCTTCCTGCTCATTGTGTGACGCATGGAGCCTTGCATAGCCTGTCCAGCCTGCCTCGTGCATTTGGCGCAGCAAAGTGGTTTCAAGCTGGATCAGATCTGCCTTCGTACGATACATCACTGTATCTTCGTTCTCGAAGACCAATTCGACCGGCGCCGCGTCAAACTTCGGAGCCCATCGGACATCGAAGTTGCCGCCGAAGTTCACGTTGATTGAGGTCTTTGAATCAGCCCCTTCGTAGAACGACGCCGTTATCATGAAGCCGTTTTTTTGAAACCGGATGGAGTTTGGTGTCGCAACTGCAGATGCGACCTCATCCCAGCCTGCTTTGCCCAATTGATAGCGGTAGAATAGCTGAGCTTCGTCTGCATTGACGGCAGCGTCGTAGCGAAGGCTGAACTCATCAATGCTTTTGCCATCTCGCTCGCCCTCCGGCAGTTGCGGAAATATTCGGAAGTCCATCGATTGCAGCATCTGCTTCGGCGAAGCGGGCTCGTGTGACATCAGGTCGGGCATGGCCACGGCAGCGTGCATCGGCTGCATTCCCAACGTCCCTCCGTCCTTCGTCGTTCCCCAGATTCGTATGCGGCCATTCACGGACGCGACGACCAGCAGATTCGTTTCCGGTAGCCAGCTCAATCCCGTGATCGGCCAGCCGGTGGCGTCAATAATCTGCACGAGTCGGCCGCTGGCGATATGCCATATTCGAACCGACGAACCGTTTGCGGTGGCCAACAACTCTCCATTCGCGGAAAACGTAATAAACTCCTCGGTCGCGAAGCTGCCGTTCAATCTGGATTCAGGTTTCTGGTCAGTGACGTTCCAGAATTGCAACGCCTCTTCTGCACCAAACAGGAATCGTGTACCGTCCGGATTTCGTGCCATTGTGAAATTGTACCGTCCGGGGGACAGCATTTTTTCCAGTTTGCCCGTAAGGACATTCCAACTGCTTGTCGTCTCGCCGGCAGCAACCAGTAATTCCGGAGTCATGTACTCAATGCGTTTCAAACCATTGGTATCGACTTCAAAGCGATTCTTCTGCTGAAGCTGATCCGCGCTCCAGATCGAGATTTCATTGTTGTAGCTGATCGTGGCAATTTCCTGCGAATCTGGCGAGATTGCTATCTGAATAATGCCCGTCGAGTACAGTTTTTCCGAATTCAACTCCTTGCGGTCGGGGATACTCCAGACCCGAAGTGTTCCTTCACTGTCACCCGCTGCGAACCACTTTCCATCAGGCGACACGGCGAGCGACTCGATTGTCTGATCGTCAGTCAGTTCCAGAAACACATGTTCCGGGACGTCTGTCTCTATGGACCAGAGCGTAACGCGGGTGCCTGCTGTAATGAAGTAGCGACCGTCCAGCGTATGTGCCAGGTGACTCACAAATCCTGCTGCGTTCGATTCGCGGCAGGCCAGCAACTGCAGCGGTTCAAAATCCCCCCGTGCCCATCGAACAAGTTGTTCCGGTGTCGGTTCAACAGTTTGTTTGACAATTTTTGGCGATGAATTCGCGTCGCTCCCGCTGGTGGCCAAGACCGTTTTCCCACCCTGCGACTCTCGCGCCGAATCAATCACCTCTGATACATCATCAGTTAGCGGTACAGCGGAACCAGTCGTATTCTCCCGGTGGCTCAAAGACGCGCTGGGTGATTCGCCCGGTCCGTGTGATGGATCATGCGTTTTGGCTGTATCCTGAACAGAGGTTTTCAACTGACGACCTGCAGTCTGTTGAACGACTGGCACGGCCGCATCGCCGCAACCGCAATTGACAAGGGCTGCCACTGTCATCGACAGCCAGATTGGGGACAGCAATTGATTTGATATCGAAAGATCAACACGCCTGCAGGACCGGGTTTTTGACGAACGCATAATGACTTCCCTGGTGACGACAAAAGAAGGCAAGTGGAATGATAAACAGGGTTTGACAAATCGCTGTCGGTTTTGGCGATCAGAAGCCAGTGCTCTGTCTCGATACTCCAAAACGGTGAGCCGCAAGGCGCTAGCCCTGAAACAAGGTAACCGTTCACGCCTCAGAACGAAACCTGCGTAAGCAACCACAGATAAACACAAATTCACGCAGATAAAAATCAAAAATCAATCTGTGTTCATCCGGGTCCATCTGTGGTTTAAACTGCGATTCTCGAAATGTCGTGAACGGTTACGAAACAAGCGACAGTCATTTGGAGTGCGGCGACTTGTCGCCGCTTTGCCTTTCCAACACGGCATTTTT
>CAZFDW010000609.1:0-3886 GCA_964517865.1 uncultured Chitinophaga sp. | reverse complement strand
GATGGGATTGTGATCCCGTGGATCGAGACGGCGGAACAACTGAAACAGGCGGTGGCGTATGCGCGGTATCCGACGGAGGGCATGCGAGGCATCGGCGCCGAACGAGCAACAGGCTGGGGACAAAGCATCGCCGAACACGCCGAAGTCGCCAACGATCACGTGCTGGTCGTGCCGATTATTGAATCGGTTCAGGCCGTGCGACAGGTGCCGGTGATGTGTCAGGTGGAAGGCGTCGAATTGATGTGGTTCGGCCCTGCTGACTTTTCTTCCACCGCCGGTTTCCGCGGACAGTGGGAAGGCCCCGGCGTCGCTGAACAGATCCTGAGACTCAAAGACATCATTCGCGCGGCAGGCAAACATTGCGGTCTGCTTGCGACCAGCATCGACAACATCCACGAACGGCAGAGTCAGGGATTTCGGGCAATCGGCGTCGGCACGGATACTGGATTCCTGCTTCGCTCGTTAAAAGCGTCGCTTGCCGCCGTTGGCCGAGACCGACCAATACGCGCGTCGTTGACGCCGGACTCAACACCAACGTCAACACAAACACCACCAACGCAAACACCACCAACGCAAACACCACTGACACGACCACCGGAATCGATGCGGCCGGATCGCCATGAAGTTATGACTTCCGTCGGTCACGGCGCGATGAAGGAGATCGCTCCGGGAGTTCATTTTGAATGCCTGGTGGGAAGTCACAATCAGGCCAGACAACTGACCACGGGGCTGGTGACGTTTGCTCCCGGCGCGGTCCTGCCATATCACCTGCATCCGTTTACTGAATCCGTGACGCTGCTGAGCGGAGCGATGACGCTTGATATCGAAGGGCGGAGCTATTCTCTCAAAAAACTTGATAATGCGGTCATTCGCACTGGTCAGGCTCATGCGTCGCGCAACGTTTCGACGACCAAAAATGCGGTGCTGCACATTGCGATGGCAGTGGATACTCCCAGCCGCACGCTGGTAAATAAATTCTTCTCGACGAAATCGATGCCGGATGATTCCACCGGAGTTCCAGGTGCGGAACGAATCAACCGTTTTGCCACTGCGAAACGCAGTGCGGCCGGGCCAAATACGGAATTCATCGACTGCTTCAACGCTGATCTGATGCCGGGACTTGAAATGAGTGGCGGTTACGGCCTGTTTCATCCGGGCGGCAGACTGCCGGCGCATGTACATGACTTCGATGAATCGATTTGCATCATCTCCGGAACGGCAATGTGCATTGTTGAGGGGCGAAGGTACGCCATGAGTGACAGTGCGACGGCGTTGCAGCCGCGTGGCAGAGTGCATTACTTTATCAATCAATCAAATGCGACGATGGAAATGTTGTGGGTCTATGCCGGTCCACGGCCCGAAAGAATCATAGTCGATGAACACTGTGCGACGGTCGAGGGAAATCCGTGGCGTTGATTTCAAGCGGGTTGGCATCACGCCCGGATATCCTGTACAAAGCCACGTGAAAAGTTCTTTCCACTGGCTCGGTCCTGCAAATGACACCACCGCGTTCTTCCTTCCATGTTGCCCTGACTGCGGACTTCTATGACTCGAGCGGTGCGACAAAGTACCGCGACATTGGTTTAAACCTGTTCGACGGTTGCAAACGCATCGTTGTGAGTCAATTTGCCGATCATCATCCGGAAATTGAACCGCAGCAACTCGCCGGCATGAATGGGGTCATTGTATTGACTCCACGGGTGACGGCTCATAGTCTGACGCAAAGCAGTGATCTGCTTGCGATTGGCCGCTTTGGGGTGGGCTTCGATAGTGTTGATGTGAAAGCCTGCACTGCTGCCGATGTGTTGCTCTACATCACGGCGGGAGCCGTCGATCGCCCCGTGGCCGAAGCAACCGTCGGCTGGATGCTGGCTCTGACGCATCAATTCCGGATGAAAGATCGCCTTGTCCGGGAAGCGCGATGGGACGAACGAAGCCAATACATGGGAAGTGAACTGCGTGATCGGACGCTGGGCGTAATTGGTTTTGGCGGGATTGGCCAGGGACTGGTGCGGCTGCTTTCCGGCTTCGGAATGAAACAACCGCTTGTGTTTGATCCTTTCGCGAATTCGGCCGTCATTCGTGAACTCGGTGTTCGGTCCGTGACGCTGGATGAATTGCTTGAGCAGGCGGACTTTGTTTCGCTCCATTGTCCGCTGAATGAACACACACGAAACCTGATCGGGACTCGTGAGCTTGGCCTGATGAAACCGACGGCGTATCTGATCAACACGGCTCGCGGAGGTATCATCGACGAAGCCGCATTGACTGACGCTCTTACGTCACGCCAGATCGCGGGTGCTGCTTTGGATTGTTTTCAGGTCGAACCGCTCACTGCACCGCCGATCTTTGCCAGGTTTGACAACGTTCTGCTTGCGCCGCACTGCATCGCATGGACGGATGAATTGTTTCGCGACATCGGGCGAGCCGCCTGTCAGGGTATGATCGATCTCTCATTATGCCAGCGTCCGCGTGGCATTGTGAATCCTGATGTGCTTCAACGTCCCGGCTTCGTGGAAAAATGGAAGCGATTGTGCAATGTTACGGGATAATCTTCGTCGTTCCCCCCAAGTTTCTGTTCGAAGGATTTAACATGCTGACCTGTTCCCGCCACGTCTGTAGACTCCGCCAATTCTCACTTGTTCTCCTGGGCTTGCTGTGCAGCTGCGACACGTTGCCTGCTCAGGAGCCAATCGTTCCGCCGGACGCAAAGCTGGAGAAGCTGTTCGAATCAAAGGTGCTGACTGAAGGTGTAAGCGTTGCCCCGGACGGCATGGTGTACTTCAGCGAGATTACGTTTTCGCATGTCGCGCGTGACAAAAATGGCGCGATTGATGCAGGCTTCATCTGGAAGTTTGATCCTGCGACAAAGGCAACCTCGATTTTTCGATCTCCCAGTGGAATGTCGAACGGTATCAAGTTCGATGCGGCTGGGAACATGATCGTTGCCGAAGGTGCAGACTACGGTGGTCGCAAAGTTACTCGGACCGATATGAAAACAGGCAAGGCAAAAATCATTGCTGGTCTGTTTGAAGGGCAAAAGCTCAATTCTCCGAACGACATCACGATTGACGAAAAGGGCCGCATCTATTTCAGCGATCCGCGATATCTTGGTCATGAGCCCATCGACCAGCCGGTTGTCGGAGTGTATCGCATCGATACGGACGGATCACTGCATCGAATTATTACGGACGCTGGCAAAGCCAACGGTGTCTGTGTCTCACCCGATCAGAAGACACTTTACGTTGTCAGCAACGAAAATGGCGGAACTGCCATAGACCGGCTCGCTGACCCCGATGCCAAATCAGCCACGAGAGTGAACCTGCCGCTGAGGAAAGGTTTGATGGCCTTGATGGCTTACGATCTTGCCGCAGACGGTACGGCGAAGTTTCGAAAAGTGCTGGTGGACTACGCTCCGTTCGACGGACCGGATGGTTTAGTTGTCGATAAAGATGGCAACCTGTACGTTGCTGTGCGGGCGGAAAATCGTCCGGGAATCTGCGTGTATTCGCCGGAAGGAAAAGAGCTGGCATATATTCCGACGGAAGTTCCCACAAACGTCGGATTCGGACGCGGAAAAGACTCGAATTTGCTGTACATCACGGCCGGTGCCAGTTTGTACCGAATTCGGTTGAATCGCGAAGGCTATCAATTGCCGCCTTCACTGCCTGAAGTAGACCAGCGAGATTCTGATCGTTTAAACTGAAACGGCCAGGAATGCATGGTTTAACTCAAATTGGACTGCACCATTTTCGTGAGCGGCAAGGCGCTAGCCGCCGGTGTTTTGTGCTGTTTCGAGACCGACAAATGGCGGTTGACGGTCTGTTGATTTAATCACTCGGATCAAGTTTTCGTTTAACGGCAAGCCGCAGGCGACTGTTTCCAT
>CAZFDW010000608.1:0-3895 GCA_964517865.1 uncultured Chitinophaga sp. | reverse complement strand
TGTTCTGCAGACCTTAGGAGTAATCTATGAACCGTTACTTATCTCGACGTCCGTTTGCCCTGGTGCTTGCGGCCGTCTGCGTCCTCGCTCTGTCCGCCCCCGCGCAGGCGGAGGAGCGCCCCTACGTCTTGCATGGGACAGCTCAGTTCGTGAGCCCGACCGACTTCGTCGGCTCGGGGCACGCAACCCACCTGGGTCGCTACACCGAAGTCGGGAGTGCCTTGTTCTTGGACACCAACGACCCGACCGTGCTCCAGATCGATGGCTATGTGATCCTCACCGCGGCCAACGGCGACCAGCTCTACGAACTGGTCAATGGCTATCTGAACGGCTTAACCGGCGCCATCACCGCGACGGTCACGTACGTGGGTGGCACCGGCCGCTTCGCGGACGCGACCGGCACGGCAACCCTGTCGGGCCAGTTACTTGGCGGCGGGGCGATCGAGGTCGCCGTCGAAGGAACCATCGACTACTAGCGATGATGACGGGCGGGCGGCGCGGTCCGCCATCCGCCGGCCTTGGCCGCCCGCGATGTTCGTGGCACCCCACCGGGTGCTGCGACTCCGCAGGGCACAAGCTGCACTGTTTTAGAGATTCCTGATCGTACGGACAGCTTCGACGACCACGAACTCTACGTCGAAGAGGTTACGTTCCATGCTTTGGCGTTAAAGGCCGGTGGTTACCTGCTGGAAGCGGATGCCAACTCGATCATTCAGCGAGCGAGCGATTCTGACATCGGCAGTTTATAGGCGAATGGCATTCAGTGAATCCATAATTCAACACTGTGTGTCAGGGAAATATCTGCCGCGCGGTCGGAAAACGAGTTCGGCGAGCGGAGCGGTGTGAGCCCAATGGTACCTCGCTTTTGTACCGGCAAGCTGACGCATGCCGCTTGTCGATTGTCTGACTCATGACCGCGCGCGGTATATCTGGAAGAACAGTGGGCGACAATCCTGGAGTCGGTCAGCGCCCCTTTGTGACTGCCTTCAGTGCTTCGACGACAGCACTCTTAACGATCGGATCCTCATCATTCTGAGCAGCTTCGAGCGCAGTACGGACTTCTTTTGATCCAGCTCCGATTTCGCCAAGAGTAATCGCGGTTTCGACACGAACTCGAGAATTCGGATGCTGCAGAGCCGCCAGCAGCAGCGGAATTGCTGCCTGCGCATTCTCCTTTGAGGGTGCCACATGCACGAGAGCCCATGCTGAGAGAACCCTTTCAAGTTCATCTCCGCGACGAAGTGACTCACGAAGCAATGGAGCGGTCCCATGCGCTTCTTCCCCCAGAGACCCCAGCAAATAACGAGCGGCATTTCGCACCTTCGCATCCGGGTTATCCAGCGAAGCGATGGCTACCGGCAGCGCTTGCGCGGCTGGTGCCTGAATCTCGGCCAGACCATGCAGCGACTGCGCACGCACCGACGCATCTGCATCATTGGCGGCATGCTCAAGCAGAGACGGCAAGGCAGCAATAGCTACGGGCCCCAAAGTTGTGAAGGCAGTCATGGCCTCCTTCCGCACGAGTGGCATGTCCGAGGAGGTTGCTTTCAGCAGATGCGGCATCACAAGTTTCACGTTTTCGGCGTTCTGCGGATCAAGCGTTACCAACGCCCAGGCTGCGGAACGCAGAACCCGTTCGTCTGTGGCGACTTTGATGAGCTTTTGTAATACCGGCATCGCTTTCTTTTCTCCGATGCGCGCGAGCACATAGATAGCGCCAGCCTGTGCATCAGCAGTCGCAGGATCCTGAATAAGCTTCATCATCGCTGACGTCGCTGCCGTTGACTTCGGACCAATGGAAGCCAGCGCAATGAAGATCTCACGCCGCAAATCGGCGTCGTCGCCAGCCTGGCTGAGCAGTTCCACCAGAGCGGGCACAGCAGATTCAGCACCCGCGCCAATCTCCCCCAGAACCTCAATCGCCAGCCTCCGATAGTTCTTGTCAGCGAGCTTTTGCACAAGTGCGGGCACGGCGGGTGCGCCCAAGTGCGACAGGGCATTTGCCGCATTCAGCGTCACAGGAGCGTTTTCATCCGACAAGGCCTTGATTAAAGCCTCAATCACCTCGCCACCTGTGTCCCCGGTTCGTCCCAGAGCTTCGGCTGCAGAGGCGCGAAGCATCATGTTCTCATCAGAAAGCAGATTGAGCATCAGCGATGCAGAGTCCCCCGCCTCCGGGCCATAATCAGCGATCGCCCGAACAGCGATTATCCGCACGGCAGCAGATTTCCGCGTCAGCAGAGCGTTCAGTGCAGGCACCACCGTCGCGGGCTCAGCCTGAATTTCCCCAAGTGCTGTTGCGGCGGCCCGCACAACCAATTCGTCTTCATCTTTCAGATGTTTCAACAGACGTGGCACAGCCGATGCCGCATCAGCACCAAGCTGCCCCAGGATTTCGCACGCCTTCAGTTGAACACGAGAATCATTGCCGGACAGAGTATCAGCCACAGCAGGTATGACAGCAGGGCCGATTTCGACAAGTGTGACAGACGCTTCGTTACGAACATCAGCACGAGTATCTCCCAGGGCCTTGACCAGCCGAGGGATGGAACTCTGAATGAGCTCATTGTTTGCACCAGCGATCATCACAAGACAGCGAATTGCTGAAATTGCGAGCGATGCATTCTGAGTCTGGCACAAAAGCAGAATCTGAGTCTGGGCTTCCGGCGATGCCGTTCCAATACGTCGCAGGCTTTCGAGCGCAGCGGATTGCAACAGTTCATTATCCGACGTCAGAAAACCGGTCAGACTATCGACTGATTCATGTGCCATCGGCCCGATCTGGCCGAGCGCCACAATACATTCGTGACGCAGCGCAAGGTTTTCAGTTTTTAACAATTCAACCAGCGGATCAATCGCAGCTTGAGCATAAGGCCCTAACGCGCCAAGTTGCCCGACGGCGTCGATCTGTTCTTCCGCTTTCCCGGATCGCAGGAGCTCGAGCAAGGACTTCACTTCAGGGCCGTCTGGTGATGAATCCTGTCCACAGACTAAGGTCGAGAATAACGAACCAGTGCAGACGAACGTGCACAGCAGACCGAACAGCGAAATACGAATAAACGTTATCATTTCAGGGCCTCCTGGGCATGATTGCCTTCGACTGAAAGACTCGTGAGGAATTTTCGACACGGCGCATAGTCCACGGGGCCCAACGCGGCATAGTCACCGCTCAGAGTGCGCATCATGCGATGGCATGCGTCATAGATAGTTTTTGTGGTCCTTTCGTTTGGACCATATTCGGCCTGAGTCCGCAGCGCGTCTTCGACAGTCTTCCTGTCAGCGGCATAACCACCGCCCGTCAGGCAGCCGGGCCAGCGAATTTCACCTGTCAGGGGGTCGATCTGATCTGACGACAGCCTGGGATAAAGTGCGGTCAGAGGCTTGGGCGGCGGTCGCAGTGCGGCTCTTGCCTTCTGCTCCTGCTTTTTCTGCGCTTCCCTTGCGTCCTTAATATCCCGATTTTCACGTCGCAGTTGGATGAACTTGGCCTCATTATCGATGTAAGCACTGCGAGCTTCCTCTCTCGAGATGGCTGCCCTTCCAGCACTTTCAGCAGCAGCACCCCGCGCCATCGTCATCTCCGCCTCGCTACGCACAGCAGCTGAATACGGCGTGGCAGCTTCCGAAAATCCTCCAAACCATTGCGCACGACAATCAGCACCGCTAATGGCCACCATCGCGCTCGCCAGGATTAAGCACCAGCGTTTCATTTGATTCTCCATTTTGCCGCCGACTTCAAGTTCCCATTCCACCATTTTGCAGCGAGCTGTGAGCGTAACTCAAACAGAAACTGTACGCAAGAGAATGCCTCGGCTGAGTCCCGGGCTTTAGCGGTGCTTCCCTATCCATTTTAGTGTCAGCTGCGTCGCTGGATTTGTAAAAATTCAACGCCTTG
>CAZFDW010000607.1:0-3911 GCA_964517865.1 uncultured Chitinophaga sp. | reverse complement strand
GAGGGTGTAAACCCTCCGAGGACTTCGCCAACCCAAACTCGGAGGGCTGACGCCCAATGGCAGTCACTTTGTCAGCCGCAATCGCTTGTAGTCCCGCCTTCAGGCGGAATAGACATGGGAAAACTCGTACAATTCCGCCTGAAGGCGGGACTACGAACTCAAAGTGACTGCCATTGGGCTGACGCCCCCCGCTCGCCAGTAGGATATTGCCCGGCTTGAGATCGCGGTGAATCACACCCTCGATATGCGCGTAGGCGATCGCGCTGGCCACGTCCTTCAGCAACCGCGCGGCCTCGCGCGGTTCGAGCACGCCCTGAGCGATGCGGTGAGCCAAAAGCCGGAATAGGGTCGCGGAGGTATTCGACAGCGTCGTGCACCTGGGGCATGTCGGAGCTCTCATCCGCCGATCGTGCTGACTCGGGTTCGTCAGTCGATGTGCCGTAACGGGTTGCTCCGCAACTATGGGTTTGTCAGCGTCAGTGTGCCTTCCACGGGATTACCGCCTTTGCGGAGGATCTGGCATTTCATGGGGGCGGAGTTGCTGATTCGGGCATCACGCAGAATATAGCTGATGTTTGTGGGGCCAAGCGTTTCAAAACCGTCCAGTCCCAACAGGATGTCGCCTTCATTCACAAACCGAGAGGCAACGCTGCCGGAACGCACGGAGACAACTCTCAGTCCGCCGTTGTATCGCACGGGTTTGCGAGCACCGGGGTATGCTTTGCCGGCGATCTCCGCCCGGTCAACTTCGTTCAGGTTTTCAAGACGCAGGCCGAGCAGATCCCAGGCACGATTCATCACGCCCTCTTCTGCTGCCGAAACGACATTCATGGTGACGCGGGGGGCTTCCGTGGTCTTAGAGTCAGCGACGACGTTCACATCCGCATGCTGCGAAATCGCAGCGACGGGTATTCCGGACGGCTTGCCGACACCCACAGTCAGTTGCAGAGTCTGGTCTCGACCGTCGCGGACGACGATCACATCCACGACTTTGCCGCGTGGCAGATCGAGCAGAGATCTTTCCAGATCAGTGCCGTCGAGTACAGTGATTCCGCGGACGGATCGAATGACGTCACCAATTCTGATGCCACACAGATCTGCAGCACTTTCAGTGGCGACCTGTTCCACCACTAACTTCTTTTCGTCCGCTGATTTAATGTCCTTTGTACCAAGGCCATGAGGGATTCCGTTCAGCCGTTCAACGCTCATCAATCTGGCAATGGTACGACGCGCGTCATCAATCGGAATTGCAAACCCGATTCGCTGAGCTCCGGAACGAATGGCGACATTGATTCCGATGACTTCACCGTTCAGATTGATCAACGGGCCACCGCTGTTGCCGGGGTTAATGCTGGCATCTGTCTGAATGAGGTTTTCGTACGACTGGGTTTCGTCCACTTCCACATCACGATGAAGCTGGCTCACGATGCCGGCGGTGACGGTGTGTTCGTAGCCAAACGCATTGCCGACCGCATACACAGTTTCGGCCAGCATCAGATCTGAAGACGTGCCCATATTCATCACGGTCAACGGCTCAGTCGCAGTGATCCTGATAATCGCCAGATCGTGCTTACGATCATACGATACCGGACGCCCCTCGAAGCTGGATCCACCTTCCAGCGTCACCGTAATCACATCCACGTCCTGGATGACATGGTAATTCGTGACAATGTAGCCACGTTCATCGATGACAAGGCCGGTTCCCATTCCGGTAACCTTGCGTGATTTTGATGAGAAGAATTTCGATTCTTTTTCTTCGGCGGACATCCTCTCCGTATGGATGTTGACCACCGACTTTCGAGACATATTTACTGCTCGAACCAGCGGCGTCTCGCGAGCATCGCCTGCTTTCAGGCAGCTAAGAGGCATGATGCTGGTCCCGAGAGCGGCCACCAGCATTATGGTTCGGATCACCAATTCAGACATTCAGAACCTGCACGATCTTGCGAAACAGAAGATGCTATCGGTCCGCTTCTTCCCAAAAGCCGTTTTCCGGGATTCTCATTCGTGCATCGACTTCGCAGGTTTTGGTGCTTGAACTCAGCGAAAGGACAACGCAAACTTTACCTCTGTTCAACCTGCGCGAATTTGGGCAAACTCTACCTTTGAGAAAATTCTGCTTGTTGCAGGATCGCAGATTCTTATAACTTGCCTTATCTCACCCTGATAACGTGCCTGGAACACTCTTTCGCGAGCAAATTCAATGAGGGTGTCGCATGCGTCACCCAACCTGCCGCCGATTCTTCCGCCTTGCAGCCGGCGAATACCAGACTTGTGCCCACAAGTTCCAAATCCAGAACCACTGCCGCCTTCTTCGGAACCCAAACATGACCAAAGAAACGCCGACGACAAAGTCCCTTCGTGAGAGCCGCGAACTGATTCGAGCACAAAAATATGCCGAAGCCTGTCAGCAATTGCAAAAACTGCTGGAAGACGACCCAAAAGAAGAAGACGCTCTTGAGCTGCTGGGAATGGCCAATTTCTTCCGGAAGAAACTAGAACCAGCCCGCGAATGCTTCGAGCGGCTGACTCAACTGAATCCAGCCCACACCAAAGCATGGGTGAATCTTGGTGCAGTCCTCAATCGAATGGGAGAACACAAGAAAGCAACCGACGTTTTGCGTCGAGCACTGCAGCGGGATCGAAAATGTGCAGAAGCCTATTACAACATGGGCATCGCTCATCGTGCTTTGCAGATGAATACGATGGCGATCTCGGCGTACAAGGAGGCAATCAAACTGGCCCCGAGTATGGTGGACGCGCACATTAACATCGGCAACATCTATATGGACATGAAAAATATCGGGCTTGCGATGCAGTGTTTTCAGACTGCGCTCCGGCATGAACCAGAATCTGCCAAAGCCAGGAAATGTCTGGAAACCGCGCAATCAACCCAGAAAACCTCAAGAAAAGAGGCGTCCCCCTTCGGTCGTCTGGTGGACATCGCCGACCTGGCTCGCCAGCAAAAAATGTCAAATTCGCGCGTACTGGACTCGACGACCAGGCTCGCAGAAAGACAAACCGTTCAACAACGCACAAAGATCGCGAGAACAACTGCGAGGGAAATGATTGCGACTCTCGAAGGCCCCCTGCCGCAGCAACTCCACCGTCTCAAGATCGCAATTCTGCATGCGGAAGAACATCTGGATGAATCGGACTTGTTGCTGAAACTGGAAACCTGCATACGAGAAATCAATCGTCAGCAGGCCATCCTGCGGTCGGCCAGTGCCGAAATGCAGGCCTGTATGCAAACTTCTTAGAACCTGCCCAGAACCAACGCCGTGTTTTGGTGAGACGGAAAAACACGGGTTGGGAAGTCAGAAGTAAGATCTGGAATTTTTTTGAACACTCATCTCCGCTGATAACCACTAATCTCAGAAGAAAATCCGTAAGGCGAGCGGCAGGGCGTCAGCCCTCCGAGTCTGCTTCCTCTGCTTTAGCGTTAATCAGCGAAGATCAGTGTTCCGAATTTCCGGCGCAACACGTCGTGATTGATGGTCGCGAAAGCGTTGGCCTGAGATTTCATCATGACGGGTTTGTTTCTAGCCAGGTTCTTAGCGCCAGACGAATACAACAATCCGCCAATATTCACCGCAATGGATTGGAAGCGACCCGCTCGGTTGCAGCGCAATCCGCCGGCGCCATCCCAATGGCAGTCACTTTGTAACCCGAAGCGTTAGCGCGGGGGCTTTGGCTGTTTATTTTCACCGAGAATTCCGTCGTTGACGCTTCGGGTTAGTGAGTCCAGAATCAAATCGAGTGCCAGTGGCCGCCATCAGCCGGCGCGATCCATCAGGGCGCATAAAAAAAGCCGATCTCAGAGAGATCGGCTTTTTATGTTGAAAGATCCCGGCAGAACCTACTTTCGCGCTTGTGGGCACTATCATTGGCCTTGCGAGCTTAACGTTCGT
>CAZFDW010000606.1:0-3933 GCA_964517865.1 uncultured Chitinophaga sp. | reverse complement strand
TTAACCGCAGGAGTGAAAGCAATGTCGCTGGAGAATTGACGCATGGCAGAAATCTCGTGTTCTTCGTGTTCAGTGAAAGCCTGATCGTTAACTTCCACGGGGCAAGATATTGTTATCGAACCGCAGGAATTCCAGCGTTGTCGCCTGGTCGTGGACCCGGTGCCGGCCAGTGGAACTTCCGTTCGGATTCTTCGATGGCTGCGTCGTTGATGCTTGCCTCCCGACGACGCATCAGACCTTCATCGTCAAACTCCCAGAGTTCATTCCCGTAAGCTCGGAACCACTGTCCGGATGCGTTGTGATACTCGTATTGAAAACGGACCGCAATCCGATTGTCGGTGAAGCTCCAGAGTGATTTCGTAAGGCGGTAGTCGAGTTCACGTTCCCACTTGCCCGACAGGAACTCACGAATTCGATCTCGCCCCTGAAGGAACTGATCCCGGTTCCGCCACTCCGAGTTTTCCGAATAGGCCATGGAGACTCGCTGCGGGTCACGACTGTTCCAGGCATCCTCAGCGGCTCGGACCTTCGCCGCGGCAGATTCTGATGTGAATGGTGGTCGGATGGCGGTCATTGTGTTCTCTCTGAATGCTGATGACCGAAGAAAAACAGGGAGCCTGTTTTGAGCCAGGCTCCCTGGGGAATACCGGTCGGACTAGTGAGCGGCACAACTTTCCGTGCCACAGGTCGAAGTTGAGCACGATTCGAGTGGCTCGGCGTGCGGAATGTCAAGTTCCGTATCGGCCACGTTGTTGAGAAAGTTTGTGAAGCAGCCCAGAACCACACTCGCGACAATTTCCACGATCTCTGCATCACTAAACCCTGCATCCCGCACGTCGCTGAGATGCTGATCGCTGACCTTGCCACGACTCTCCAGCACAGCTTCGGAAAACTTGAGAGCAGCGTCAGTGCGACCGTCCTCGGATTTGCCGGTGCGGCCAGCCAGAATGTCGTCTGCCGACAAGCCCGCTGACGGTGCAACGGCACTCAGAATCGACGTGCAGTAGTTGCATGCGTTCGATTCGCTGGTACTGAGTTTCACTTGGTTGTGGAGCTTTTCACCGATCTTCACTGCGCCCATTGCTGTGCTAAAGGCGAGGAAGCTGTCGAGTACCGCCGGCGAATTTGCCATGACTCGTGTGGTGTTAGGAATCATGCCAAAGGCCTGCTCCACGGTGTCGAGTAGCTCCTTAGTGCGGCCCTGGGCGACTTGTGGATTGACAGAATTGAGACGTTGCATCGTTCTTCTCCAGTTGGGTTGAGAAACATTCGGGGGCCCGAGACAGGAAACACTCCCGGCTCGATAGTCCCCGAATCAGTCGGGACAATAAGGTCTTCGCTATTCAGATCAGAAAAAGAATTCGAGGGTTTACTGTTTCACCTGCTTGTCAAGGAAATCTCGCATCAGCGTGGCAATTGCCGCTCCGTCTTCTTCAAGAGCGAAGTGGCCGGTGTCGAGCAGGTGAAACTCCAGGTTCTTCAGGTCACGCTGGTAGGGGTGTGCCCCGGCAGCGGGAAAGATGGCGTCGTTCTGACCCCAGACGATCAGCGTCGGAGGCTGGTGCTGACGAAGATATTCCTGCCACTGTGGATAGAGTTCTGGATTGCTGCCATAGCTGTAGAACAGTGCGAGTTGAATCTCCTGATTGCCGGGACGATCCAGCAGCGGTTGCACATGCCCCCATGTGTCAGGGCTGATCGTTTCGACGTTCCGGACCCCGTGCGTGTACTGCCATTTGGTTGCATCAAGAGTCAGGAGTGATCGCAGGCCATTACCGTGTGCCTCAGTGCGATCTTTCCAATAGGCCTTGATGGGCTTCCAGAATTCGTTGTCGAGGCCTTCGTCGTAGGCGTTGCCGTTCTGGACGATCAGAGTCTGTACACGCTCCGGGTGTTTCACGGCCAGACGAAATCCGACCGGAGCACCGTAGTCCATCAGATAAATCGAATACCGTGTCAGGCCGAGCGTCTCTGTGAACTTGTCGATGACATTGGCCAGATTGTCGAATGTGTAATCGAACTCCGTGATGGAAGGAGCGGAGCTGTGACCAAAGCCGGGGTAGTCCGGAGCCACGACATGGTACTTGTCAGCCAGCGCCGGAATCAGATTGCGGAACATGTGCGAAGACGTGGGGAACCCGTGCAACAGCAGTACGGTTGGAGCATCTTCCGGCCCGGCTTCCCGGTAAAAGATGTCGAGCCCATCGACCTTCACTGTGCGGTGCAGGACCTGTAAGGTTGGCGACTCTGACTCGGCCGCTTTGGAAGTCGATATGAGCGAAACGAGGAAGATGAGTGCCAGTGCGATGGACGCGTTTTTGAGCGTGATCACTATTGAATCTCCAATTGAGAGGGTTTGATTTGTCACTTCACTAACCATTCGGAAGCAATGCCGGGCAAAATTGCATTCAGCGTGGACTAGCGGGTTTCATCGCAGCCGGGGATTGACGCACATACTTCGTGGTGATCGACGATCGGTTCGACTTTGGGGAAGTCGATATCGGTCTCCGCCACGTGGTTGAAATAGTTGGTGAAGATGTTGAGCGCCACATTGGTAACGACTTCGGCAATGCCACCATCATTCAACCCGGCAGCACGAACTTCTGCGACATCGGCATCACTCACCCGTCCGCGTTCATCGACCAGCTTGCGGGCGAAGCGAATCACCGCGTCGGCCTTCGGATCGATGGCGGTTCCGCGACGGCTGTCGAGAATCTGATCCGGAGTCAGCCCAACCATCTTGCCGATCGCCGAGTGAGCTGCCAGACAGTAGTCGCATTGGTTCGCTTGCCCGACAGCGAGCGCGATCTGCTCGCGGTTTTTCGCCGAAAGGCTTCCCTTGCCCAACGCACCACTCAGGCCAAGATAGCCTTCCAGCACAGCTGGCGAATTCGCCATCGCCCGAGTAATGTTCGGGACAAGGCCGAGTTTTCCATGGACGGCATCGAGCAGTTCCTTGGCTTTTCCGGTTGCGGAGTCAGGGGCAATTTGATGAATGCGAGACATGGTCAGAACCTTTCTTGAAATCCCGAGAGCTTGATTTGTTACCGGACGAACCATTCGTTGGTGACAAATCGGGGATATACACGTCCCGTGCCGGATTGCTTGAAATTTCATAAGTGCAACAGCTGCAATAGCTTATGAAATTTCACAACCTACTGACGAGAGCCCGATATCTCGTTGTTTAACGAGATATCGTTGATAATCAACGAAACTTCGTCACAATGGCGGCATGACAAGTTCAAATCAATCAACCGGGATCGTTGGCGACCCGAAGCGACTGCTGCTGGATCTGGCTGGACATCATCACCTATCCGAATTGCTGCCACTGGCAGTGGGACGGCTGGCGGAAGGACCCGCCATTGCGCTCGTTCGCATCTGGCTCATGCAACCGCCTCTCCCGGATGACTGTGCAAACTGCCGACTTGCCTCGCAGTGCGAGAATCGAGATCGGTGTCTGCATCTGGTTGCCAGTGCAGGTCACTCACTCGACAGCGCTCTGGCACCCTGGAAAAGACTGGACGGTGCATTTCGACGATTTCCGATCGGGATCAGAAAAGTCGGACAGATCGCCAAAACGGGTCAGTCACTCGAAGTCGCTGATGTCGCTCACGACCAGGGCTGGGCTGCGGATCCTGACTGGCTTCGTGAGGAGCGGATCGCTTCATTTGTCGGCCATCCACTTTTGCACCGTGGTGAAGTGCTCGGAGTGCTGGGGCTGTTTGCACGAGAATCTCCAGGTGAATCCTGCTTCGAATGGCTGCGAATGATTGCCGACCACCTGGCCGCCGCGATTGGCAACGCGCGTGCAATGGATGAAATCGAAACACTGAAGAAGCGACTGGAGCAGGAGAATGAATATCTCCGCGAAGAAGTTCAGCAGTCAGCGGCGTTTGGCGATCTGATCGGACAAAGTCCGGCGCTGCAGGCTGT
>CAZFDW010000605.1:0-3933 GCA_964517865.1 uncultured Chitinophaga sp. | reverse complement strand
CCTGACCCCTTTTTCCTCTGAGAATCTGCTGGCACCGTTTGACACAGTTGGATAAACTGTGGGGGGAAACCGCCAACCTGTCTTTGTTTCGCAATTTTCACCGGACTGGATTCTAAGATGCCGCCGTTTCCGCGACTAAGTCGCTTTGTCCGATCTGTGCGCCGCTCACTGACTGCTTTGACGGCGGCAGGTCTGATCGGACTAGCGTCAGATTCGATTGGGCAGGACGAACCTGCGCCACAAACCTCGATTGCGGGCGATTTGTTTCAGTTTCCTCCCGAAACGCCGGATCGGATTCTGGAAGCGGCGATCATCACGCAAAAACTCAATCGTCAGGATGACGCCCGAAAATTCCTCCGCAAACTCCTTGATCAGCAACTTGGCGAGGTCGAATTACGGGCGCTGCGGCAGCGTGCGGGGGCTGGTCCATTTCTGGCATTGAGTAGTGACAGAAAGCTGCAGCCCGAGGCGCGGGAGTTGTTACTGGCGGTGAACGCTGCTTCAAAGCCTCAACCACTTTCGTCCACGCAGCTGCAGGAGTTGATTCAGGCATTAGCGACGCCGGGTGATGCCGCAACGCAGGCGGCCGTGACCCTGGTGGCCAGCGGAAATGGTTCTGCCGCCGCACTGCTCGCTGCAGATGTCAATACGCCCGCCGGCAAAGTGGCTGATCAGCTCCTGAAAACTCACGCGCGCGATATGAGACAAGGATTGATGACCGAACTGAGTGTCGCAAATCCGACCGGTCGATTTCGCATCGTGCAATTGCTTTCAGGCACTGCGGATCCGAACATTGCACCTGGACTCTTGCGCTGGCAGTTCGATCCGGAGAGTGATGCTGCGACTCGCGAAGCGGCGGCCAACGCAGTTGAGAGATTATCAAAGGGAAGTCTGACGGCGCCAACCGCAGCCGATGCCAGTGAACTGCTGACGCAAAGCGGTGCGGATCTGCTGAAATCAGCCGCCGGACGATTCACGCTCGTTCGCGAACCGGCAGTGATCCAGGAACAAACAGGCCGCGATCGTCGGGCAGAGTTCCTGAGCGATGCGACGCTCTGTCTGACCGACGCCGTCGCCCTGGATGCGTCAAACATCCGTGCATCCAGCCTACTGTTGATGGCGAGGTGCGCCGTGACGGATCCTTCGTTGGCTGCGGCCGCGTCAGTAGCCGTTGGTCAGACGTTGCCTGATCTGGCAGCAGCTCTCGTCGCCGCACTCGAGATCGATGAAGCTCACGCAGGGATTGAGCTGTTGCGCGGAATGAAAGTGGGCGATTACTCAGCGATCACTCCAGAAACACGCGAATCTGTCGAGAGTGCCTTAAAGATCGCCGTGAATTCTCCTGATGCTCGCATTCGGATGCTGGCCTGCGATGTGGCGCTCAACGTCGCGCATACGGACATAAGCTCTCCGGCCGTTAATCGTACGCTCAGCTCTGTTCGAGAAGGAAGTCTGAAACCGGAAGCGGTGGTTGTGGATTCGAACGATCAGTCATTGCGCGATCTCGACGAGGCACTTGAGGCCGCTGGCTTTTCTGTCGCTGTGAGTCAGACAGGTCAGGATGGATTTGACGCTGCAGTTCGCCAGATGAATTGTGAACTGATTCTGGTCGATGCAGAATCCGCTGGCTGGCCACTGGCAACGACGCTGGCCAATCTGCGATCCGATGTGCGAACGCATAACGTCCCGATTGTGGTGATCGGCCCCGATCGATTTGCCGCCCGAGTTTCCCGCCTCAGTGAGATCCATCCTGGAATCTGGTTTCTGTCTGAGCCTGTCGGGATCGAGACATTGGTGCCGAAGCTCGATTCGTTGCTGCTACCACCGTACCTGTTATCACCCGAAGATCGAGCCGCCATGAAGCAACTGGCCGGAGATAAGTAAGATGTGTTTTGTCACATGCGGCAGTCGCGGGAAATTTCCGTTTTTTTACCCATTTTTGATCTGACTTGCAGCATTTCCAGGACACGATCGCCGCAGCCTGCATCAGCGATTGGCGCTACCGGCGTGGGTCGCTAGATTGAAGGCTCGTTCCTTTCGGTCACAAGTCTCAAACAGTATGGCATTTCCATGATTAAGCTCGGTATTAATGGATTTGGACGCATTGGACGGATGGTATTCCGTGCCGCGATCCAGAACTTTTCAAAAGACATCGAAGTTGTAGGCATCAACGACCTGCTTGAACCAGAATATCTGGCCTACATGCTTAAGTTCGACTCCGTCCATGGCCGCTTCAAAGGCGACGTGTCTGTCGAAGGCACAAACCTGATCGTCAACGGTAAGAAGATCCGTCTGACCGCCGTGAAAGATCCTTCCACGCTGAAGTGGAACGAAGTTGGTGCGGACATTGTTGTGGAATCCACCGGTCTGTTCCTCGACGAACCCACCGCCAAGGCTCATCTTGCAGCCGGTGCAAAGAAGGTTATCCTCTCAGCCCCGTCCAAAGACGAAACACCGATGTTCGTGTACGGCGTGAACCATGAAAGCTACGCTGGCCAGGCGATTATTTCCAATGCCAGCTGCACGACAAATTGCCTTGCCCCTTTGGCCAAGGTGATCAACGATTCGTTCGGCATCAAGCGCGGTCTGATGACCACCGTGCATGCCGCTACGGCGACTCAGAAGACAGTCGATGGCCCGAGTACCAAAGACTGGCGCGGCGGACGCGGAATTCTGGAAAACATCATTCCATCATCGACTGGTGCCGCCAAGGCCGTCGGCAAGGTGATTCCGGAACTGAATAAGAAGCTGACCGGCATGGCCTTCCGCGTGCCAACGTCCGACGTGTCCGTTGTGGACCTGACTGTTGAACTCAACAAGTCAGCGACCTACGAAGAAATCTGTGCGGCCGTGAAGGCTGCTGCCGATGGTCCGATGAAGGGCGTGATGGGCTACACCACGGACAAAGTGGTCTCGACCGACTTCATCGGAGAAGTCTGCACCAGCGTCTTCGACGCCGAAGCCGGCATCGCCCTCGACGGCACGTTCGTGAAACTGGTTGCGTGGTACGACAACGAGTGGGGCTATTCGAACAAGGTCCTCGAAATGGCCCGCGTGATCGCGAAGTAGTTCGATTGCAATTTCGACTTTACCAAAATCAACAGCCCTGCGGTGGAAGCCGCCGGGCTGTTTTACTTTGAGCCCAATTGTTTAACGGCAAGCCGCAGGCGACAGCATTTCATACTTGGCGTCTCGTACCCGCCAATCGAAATGCCGATCGCTGATAAATGGCCGATATTAACGAGCGATCAGGAATTGACCGGGCCGCATTGTCCAGGCTTGAAAACAATGAAGACGCCAACCCCACACTCGCCACACTGGAACGCTACGCAGCAGCCGTGGGTAAGCAAATGGTGGTGCTGTTGTCTGATGCGGCAACATAACGTTCCTCCGCCGAGTACTTCCTTTTGTGTCGCTTGTGCATTTTTGTGGCCAGTACTACTCGTTCAGGTGCTGTTTGCGAGTCAAGGGTCTGCTGGCCACAAAGAGGCACAGAATTCACAAGAGGAACAAGGGAATCCGCCGCGTGGTCTAAGTTCTTCTCGGAAAAACAGCACTCCAGCGAGGCATCGCGGCTTCGCTTCAGACCAATGGGTTGTAAATCGCGGCTTGCCGGTCCGCCATCGTGTCGAATTGCATTCGCGGCGTCCTGCCGCGAAATTTTATCGCATTTTGGCCAAATCCGGAGTGAGGATTCACGGTGACCAAAAAACAATCCGTAGTAAATCGGCCCCACTGGCTTGTGCCTGTCCTTACCCACATCTGTTCCCTGCACACTCAACCCCAACGGGCAACGCCGTGAAGGATTTTATCCGCAAAATTCGCGAGTATCGCAGGGCGACATCGTTTCCTCGCACACTGAACCCCAGCGGGGGTTTACAACAAAGCCTGGGGTCGCCGTGGCAACGGCGCACCCCAGGAAAAACCATACAA
>CAZFDW010000604.1:0-3940 GCA_964517865.1 uncultured Chitinophaga sp. | reverse complement strand
AAGGTGACTGGTACCAATCCCTTCAACGGATTCGCAATCGGACCAGGAGCATACTCCAGCGCAATTCGTTCATCCGCCGCTGCATTGAGCGACACGATGCACATCAGCAGAACGATTAAAACGCGATTCATGTTGAGGACTCGATGACGCCACAGAAAAATTCATCCCGGGAGAATCACCAGAATAGCAGTGCAGCTTGCTGTTTCCCGACAAACGACTCCGCTGGCGAAGACGTACTTTGCATTTTCAGATGCGACTCTGGGGCAATTTGTCGATCAGCCTTGAACTTGATGGTGCCGATGGCATTGTGTCTGTTGCCGGGCTCATCCATAAAACGTGGCGCCTTTTCCTGCAGGACTGGCAACACCCGTCGCTGCCGGATTGCATTGTCGCTGGACTCTTCTGCAGAGTGTTGCGACGATGGTGTGTCAGGAAACACGCGCAAGTTCAACATGAATCGGATTCGAGCCATGCAGAACGGAAACATACTTCCAGGGTTTGATTCGCGCACTCATCGACAGGGACGAGTTTGGCGGAGATGGCTGATCTTCTGTGTTACGATCGCAGCAGCAGTTGCTGGTGCCGATGCAAAACCCGCTGCGGCGGACGAAGGGCGTGCGGTGGCACGTCGCCTGAATCGCCTTGAGTACCAGAACACGATCTGCGATTTGCTGGGCGTGAAGATTGATTTCCAGGAAATGCTGCCGCCGGATAGTTCAGAGGATGGATTCGACAACGTAGGTGAAGCGCTCCACACGTCTTCGTTTCTGATGGAACGATACCTCGAAGCTGCCAGTATCGCGTTGGATCGCGCGATCGCGAATCTGCCGCAGCCGCCAACGATCCAGAAGCGTTACAGCCTGAAGGAAACTCATCAGGTCAAATCCACGACGGAGAACGTTTTTCGCAAGTCGGATGACGACGATCGAGTTGTCATGTTCAGTTCATCGGCCTGGCAGTCGGCATCGCTGTCGCCCTTCTATCCACCAGATCCTGGCAATTACCGGTTTCGGATCTCAGCCGCCGGAATTCAAAGCGCCGGCAAGCCTGTGACGTATCGTGTGGATGCCGGACTCATGCTGATGACCGGCAAGCAGCATCTTGTCAGTTATTTTGATGCACCGGCGGATAAGTCAGCCGTCGCAGAATTCATCGATTATCTGGATGCACGAAATACGATCCGCATTCTGCCGTATGGACTGGCATCCGCTCAGGAAGTTAACAAGATCGGCGCGGATCAATTTGACGGACCCGGTCTGGCGATTGACTGGATCGAAGTCGAAGGGCCATTGAACGAAGTCTGGCCTCCAGCAAGTCATCGTCTGATTTTTGGCGATCTGTCGCAGGAGTCGGCTCCGATGGAGAACCAGCCGACTCGTGTCGAAGTCGTGTCGAGTGACCCACTGGTCGATGCAGCACGCCTCCTTCGTCAGTTCTGCCGTCGGGCGTTTCGAAGGACAGTGGCAGACAACGACGTCGCTCCGTTTATCCAGCTTGTGAACGGAAAACTGAAGGAAAGACGATCATTCGAGCAGGCGATGCGGGTCGGTTTCACGGCGGTGATGGTGTCGCCACCGTTTCTGTTTCTTCCCGAGAAACCAGGTACGCTCGACGACTTCGCTCTTGCCAGTCGGCTCTCGTATTTTCTGTGGCGTACGATGCCGGATGACGAACTCCTGACGCTGGCTGAGCGGACAGAATTGCACCGCCCCGAGACACTTCATGAACAGGTCGAGCGGATGCTGAACGATCCGAGGTCACAGGCGTTTGTCCGCGATTTTGTCGGCCAGTGGCTGAACCTGCGCGATCTCAATTTTACGATGCCTGGTCATCTGCTGTATCCGGAGTTTGACGACATGCTGCAGGAGTCGATGCTGCGGGAGACGGAATTGTTCTTTGCGGAAATTCTGACGCATGACCTCAGTCTGACCAACTTTGTCGCGTCTGATTTTTCCATGCTGAACGGACGGCTGGCGCGACACTATGGTATTCCGGGTGTTGAAGGCTGGGAATTCCGCCGCACACCGTTGCCGCCTGACAGTCACCGCGGCGGTGTCATGACAATGGCCAGCGTGCTGAAGGTCACGGCGAACGGTACTTACACCTCGCCGGTCATGCGTGGTGTGTGGGTGCTGGAACGCATTCTTGGTACGCCGCCGGCACCACCGCCCGAGAACGTGGCAAGCCTGGTTCCCGACATCCGCGGTACAACCACGATCCGCGCGCAACTGAACAAGCATCGCCAGGACGAGGCATGTGCAGGCTGCCATGATGAAATCGACCCGCCCGGTTTTGCCCTTGAAAATTTTGACGTCATCGGCGGTTGGCGAGACCGTTATCGACTTGCCGGATGGACGCGCGATGCCGAGGAAGTGACCCTGAACGGCAGGAAGATGCCATACTACAATGGAGCGAAAGTCGATCCTTCCGATGTGCTGCCGGATGGCCGTGCGTTTCAGAATATCGATGAACTCAAGTTGCTTTATCTGGCTGACAAAGACCAGCTCGCGCGCACGCTGACGGACAAACTGGTGACCTACAGCACAGGTGCCGCACCAGCCGCGGCCGATCAGCCACGGATCGAAGCCATCGTTGCCCGCATACGCGAACAGAACTACGGATTTCGGACACTCATCCACGCCGTTGTTCAGGACGAGCTGTTTCAGACAAAATGAACTCCTGAAGTGAGACCTCCATTGCGAAGCGAATTCGGATTCCGAAAGGCTCAACCAACGTCCCGACGCCAATTGCTGCGTGCGGCCGGAGTCGGGATCGCATTGCCCGTGCTGGATTGTTTTCAGCCGCGTGTACAGGCGGCTCAAAACGAAACACCGCCGCGACGAATGGTGTGCATCTGCACGCCGCTGGGCCTTCATCCGGCCGATTTCTTTCCGACAACGCCCGGGCCGGACTATGAATTGACTCCGCATCTGGAAGTCTTCGGGAAGTTACGCAGGGATTTCACGGTGATCTCCGGCCTGTCACATCCGGACGTTGGTTCCAGTCACGATTCGATCTTCAGTTTCCTGACAGGCGCACCGCATCCGGAAATCCGATCAGGATTTCGCAACAGGATTTCACTGGATCAATTTGCAGCTGAGCAGATTGGCGGGCTGACACGGTTTCCGTGTTTGTCGTTGTCAGCAGAGGGCTTTGGGCTTTCGTGGACGCGCAGCGGTGCGTTTGTGCCGTCGGACCTGTATCCGGCCAATGTCTTTGCCCGCATGTTTCTGGAAGGACGCCCCGCTGAAGTGCAGTTGCAGCGGCAGCGTTTGACCGACGGACGAAGCATTCTGGATATGGTACGCGAGCAGGCTCGGCAGATGCAGCCAGCGCTGGGTCAACGCGATCGTGAAAAAGTCGATGAATACTTCACCAGCGTTCGCGAACTGGAACAGCGAATGGCCATTGCAGAAGAGTGGTCGCAGCGACCGAAGCCACACGTCGATGCTCAACCACCACAGAACAATATGAATTCTGCAGATGTGATCGGCAAGACGCGGCTGATGTTTGACCTGGTCCATCTGGCCATCCAGACCGATTCGACACGACTGATCACGATGCTGCTCCTGGGCACCAGCCAGGTGCCTCCGATTCCCGGCGTTTCACTCGGCCATCACGACCTGTCACATCACGGGCAGGATCCACAGAAAATTGCGCAACTGCGGACCGTTGAGATCGAAAAAATGAAGGTCGTGCATGAGCTGTTGTTGAAGCTGAAGAATACGGAAGAGCAGGGCGAGAGCTTGCTGGACCGAACGATGGTCTTCTTCAGCAGCAACCTTGGAGACGCCAGCACGCACTCGACGAAAAACCTGCCTGTACTCCTGGCTGGCGGCGGTTTCCGACACGGTCAGCACCTGGCCTTTGACCCCGACAGCCCGCCACCGCTGTCAAATCTGTACCTGTCGATGCTGCATCGTCTGGGAATCAACGCCGA
>CAZFDW010000603.1:1697-3949 GCA_964517865.1 uncultured Chitinophaga sp. | reverse complement strand
CATCATTCACCGGGACATCAAGCCATCCAACGTGATGGTCACGCTGTACGACGGCAAGCCGGTTCCCAAAGTCATCGACTTCGGTGTGGCCAAGGCGACCGAGCAAAAGCTGACCGAGCGGACACTGTTCACTCAGTACGGGACGATGGTCGGTACACTGGAATACATGAGCCCCGAGCAGGCAGAGATGAGCGCCCTGGGCGTGGATACTCGGAGCGACATCTATTCGCTGGGCGTGCTGTTGTACGAACTGCTGACCGGCAGCACGCCGTTGATCCGCGAGCGGGTTCGAGGGGCAGCCTATGCGGAAGTTCTCCGCCGGATCAAGGAAGAGGAGCCACCCAGGCCCAGCACCCGGCTGAGTGAATCGGGCGAGTCGCTGGCGTCAATCTCGGCCCAGCGGCAGATGGAGCCGGCTCAACTGACAAAGCTGATGCGCGGCGAGCTCGACTGGATCGTGATGAAGACTCTTGAGAAGGACCGCAACCGCCGGTACGAGACAGCCAACGGTTTCGCCGCTGATATGCAGCGATACCTGAACGACGAGCCGGTGGAAGCGTGCCCGCCGTCGGCCGGCTACCGAATGCGAAAATTCGTACGGCGGAACCGCGCTGCGATGACCGTTGGGGTGCTGCTTGCCTTGTCGCTTCTTGTTATGGTGGCCGGAATCACCACCGCAGTTGGCTGGGCACTGCGCGACAGGGCCGCACGCGACGAGGAGGCAGCCACGGAGTTCGCATCGCGGCAGGTGGAGGTCTCCGGGAACCTTGAACGCATTCTGAATGAAGTGGCGCAACTTGCCCAGGCCGAAAAGTGGTCCGAAGCGCTGGTGTCGGCTCGGCGCGCCCAACCATTGCTTGCCGGCGACGAGGCTACGACCGATATCCGGGAACGCGTGCAGAAAACACTGGATGAACTAGAGTTCGTCCAACAACTGGACGACATTCGCGCCGAGGGGGGGACGGTCTGGGGTGACCCTGCCGCTCAACACTTCGCTGTGGCCGATCCAAAGTACGCAAAGGCGTTTCGCGAATTCGGGATCGATCTGGACGCGCTGCCCCTGGACGCGGCGGTGGATCGAATCAAATCCCACAGGAGTATCTTGCCACCGGTGATCACCGCGATTGACGACTGGGCGGCGGTTCGAAATCTATCCCTGGGTGGAAGCGAAGCTCGACGACTCGTCGCTGTCATCAACGTTGTCGATCCCGATCCATGGCGGCAGAGCTTGCGAAGTGCTCTAGCCAGCAAGGACTGGGCGGCAGTCCATCTTCTGGTCAAGTCACCAGAATTTGACCGACAGCCGGCGGCCATGCTGTGTGTCGTGGGCGCGGCGATGCACGGTACTGGGGAAATCCCCCTCGAAATCGACGTTCTCCGCCGAGCCCAGTGGGTCTATCCGGGCGACTTCTGGATCAACCACCGCCTCGGGGTCTCGCTGACCTGGACCAGGTCTCCAGAGAGCCTTAAAGAGGGAATAGGGTACCTACAGGCAGCCGTCGCTCTTCGACCGGAAAGTTCCCACGCCATGAATAACCTGGGAAACGGATATCATTGGCTGAAGCGATACGACGAGGCCGAAGCCTGCTTCCGCAAGACTATCGAGCTCGACCCGAAATCCGCCGGCGCACACAGCGCGCTCGGCGGGCACTTGAAGGAGCAGGGGAATCTTGACGAGGCCATCGCCTGCTACCGCAAGGCCATCGAACTCGACCCGAAATACGTCGCTGCCCACAATAATCTCGGCCTCGCCCTTATGGCACAGGGGAAGCCGGACGAGGCCATCGATTGCTACCGCAAGGCCATCGAACTCGACCCGAAGGCTGTCAATCCCCACAATAATCTCGGCATCGTCCTGTTGGAGCAGGGGAAGCCGGACGAGGCCATCGCATGCTTCCGCAAAGCCATCGAACTCGACCCGAAACTCGCTGGGACCCACGGCAACCTCGGCGCGGCCCTGAAGGCACACGGGAAGCCAGACGAGGCCATTGCCTGCTTCCGCACTGCCATCGAACTCGACCCGAAATTCGCACCGGCCCATAGCAACCTCGGCGTGGCCCTGTTGGAGCAGGGGAATCTTGACGAGGCCATCGCCTGCTACCGCAAGGCCATCGAACTCGACCCGAAATCCGCCGGCGCACACAGCGCGCTCGGCGGGCACTTGAAGGAGCAGGGGAATCTTGACGAGGCCATCGCCTGCTACCGCAAGGCCATCGAACTCGACCCGAAGGCTTTCAGTCCCCACAGCAACC
>CAZFDW010000603.1:0-1597 GCA_964517865.1 uncultured Chitinophaga sp. | reverse complement strand
GAAGCCGGACGAGGCCATCGCATGCTTCCGCAAAGCCATCGAACTCGACCCGAAATTCGCTTCGGCCCACAGCAACCTCGGCGCGGCCCTGATGGAACAGGGGAAGCAGGACGAGGCCATCGTCTGTTTCCGCACTGCCATCGAAATCGCCCCAAAATCCGCTTCGGCCCATAGCAACCTCGGCGTGGCCCTGTTGGAGCAGGGGAAGCCGGACGAGGCCATCGCCTGCTTCCGCACTGCCATCGAAATCGATCCGAAATATGCCCCGGCCCGCAGCCACCTCGGCGCGGCCCTGATGAAGCAGGGGAAGCAGGACGAGGCCATCGCGTGCTACCGCAAGGTCATCGAACTCGACCCAAAATCCGCCGAGATCCACAATAGTCTCGCTTGGCTTCTGGCCACGAGCCCGGAGGAAAAGTTCCGTGACCCTGCGGGGGCAGTCGAATTGGCCATGAAAGCTATCGAGCAGGATCCTCAACAAGGGGGCTACTGGAACACGCTGGGCGTGGCACGCTACCGTGTCGGGGATTGGAACGAGGGCATCCATGCCCTGAAACAGTCGAACGAACTCATGAAAGGCGAGAGCTTCAGTTTCAACGCCTTCTTTCTGGCCATGGCCCATTGGCAACTGGATGAAAAAGATGAAGCCGGCAAATGGTACAAGCAGGCCGTTGACTGGATGGAAAAGAATCAGCCGCAAGATGAAGAGTTGGTGCGATTTCGCGCCGAGGCGGCTGAACTGCTCGGCATTGCTGAGGACGTGTTGCCCGCTCCCGATCCAGCCGTGAATTGACTATGAACTTACCGGGATTGCTGAAAGGTAATCCCAACTGTCTCGGCGCTCAGTCTGCGTGCCGGGAGCAATTCCCCACGTGCAGGCCAATTACTGACCCGGGAGAAACCCCCATGCTCTTCAAACGACTCCAGGCACTGAAATCCCGAACAGCCCGCCGCGCAGCTCGTCATGGACGCCGCCCAATTCTGCATGACGTGCAGGTTCTCGCAGAATCGCTCGAAGGCCGACAACTCCTGAGCGGCGTGCCTGCGGCAGCGACCGGTTACGGCAACTTGCCATTGGCGTTCGAAGCCAATGAAGGGCAGACTGCGTCGCAGGTTGATTTCCTGGCTCGTGGCGATGGCTACATGTTGTCGCTGACTCCCGTTGCGGCGGTGCTGACGCTTAAGAATGACACAGGCGGCGATGTACTGAGCCTCCAGTTTGTCGGAGCGAATCCACAGGCCCAAGTGGTCGGACGGGATGAGCTGATCACCAAAACGAACTACTTAATCGGCAACGATCCGAGCCAGTGGCGGACTGAGATTTCGAACTACGGCAAGGTGGAGTACCAAGACGTCTACAAAGGTATCGACCTGGTCTACTATGGCAACCAGGGACAACTGGAGTACGATTTCGTGGTCGCTCCCGGAACAGATCCAGGCGTCATCAAATTGTCGATTCAGGGAGCCGACGAAATCGAACTCGACGCGCATGGCAACCTCGTGCTGCACACTTCTGGCGGCGATGTCGTCCAGGACGCGCCGGTGATCTATCAGGAACTGGACGGCGTCCGCCAGGCAGTGACCGGACAGTTTGTGC
>CAZFDW010000602.1:0-3950 GCA_964517865.1 uncultured Chitinophaga sp. | reverse complement strand
CTCCTGAGGTTGGCACCACTGAGGTTGGCACCACTGAGGTCGGCACTCCTGAGGTTGGCACTCCTGAGGTTGGCACCACTGAGGTTGGCACCACTGAGGTCGGCACTCCTGAGGTCGGATGCCGTCTCTGACTTGTAGAGCAGAGCCTTCGTGTATCGGTGCAAAATTTCGATCATCTGTTTCCTTTTCTGTTAGCTGCTTGTTCTTCATCTTCCCGCCGCATGTCGTCGCGGAACGTTTTTGCGAGCCAGACAAGCCCGATTAGTTCGAATGCCATCCATGCCGCGATGATGGTTAGAAAGATGGGCAGGGCTTTGTCGATGATGGTGTCGATCATTGGTTGGTGTCCGTTGAGGCTGTTTCCAGTTCGTCTGAATCAACATCGCCGTCCATGTCATCATCCGGATCGTCGTCGTCCCACGCTTCCTCATCGTCTTCAGCGTCGAACAGTCCGCCGACTTCCATCGGAATTATCTTGCCGACTGACTCCAGATTCTTTTTGGCCTGTCGATAGTAGGATGGTTTCAACTCAGTGCCGATTGCGAAGCGGCCCATTTCGAGCGACTGGAATACCTCAGAACCGACGCCCATGAACGGCGTCAGCACTTTGTCGCCCGGATTGCTGTAGAGCGTCAACAGCCGTTCGATTACATCCAACTGCAACGGGCACACGTGCTTTTCTTCTTCGTTCTCTTTCGATTCGATGTACGGCAGAAGACGGCCCGTGCGAATGTCCATCCAGACCGGGGAAGCGTACCGACGCCAAATCCAATGACTCAGCAGATTCTTTTTCTGGTCGCCTTTGTAGTGCTTGTATTTCGAAACCAAATGCTCTGGCATCTCTGTTTCGCCTGCGTAGGTGTTCAGCCCGTTTGGATGTGCGACCGGCTCTGCATTCTGACCGCCCTTGATGAACACCATGATGTAATCCGCTGGGCCTGCCTGGACTCCTGCGGAGTCTTTGCACAGGTCCATGTGCCGCAGTGTCTTCATGCGTGTTCGGCGTGCGATCAACCAGGGATCTTTCCAAATCGTTATCATGCAATCGTAGTGGAAGCCCGCCGCGATGTGAGCTTTGACGATGTCGCCGGGGAAGTGGTTCTTTGTCAGTTTCGACTTAGGAAGATCCATACAATGAACCGCTGTCAGTCGTCCGGGTTTCGTAAGTCGATAGATTTCGTTTACGATGAACTGGTACTGTTCAAGCCCTTCCTCGTATGTCGTACAGTTACTCATGTCCCGAGGATCGTTTGAGTATGCGTACATTTGTGGGAATGGTGGCGAGTACACCGTGAAGTCGATCGACTCTGCCGGAAGTGTCGGGAGTACTTCCATCGTGTCGCTGTTGTAAATCGCAAACCTATCTGTCAGGCACTTATCGATGATAGCCACGAGGGAACCTCCAGTTGCTGAGTATGTTTGTCTGAAATCGTAATCCCTTGCGCGTTGTGCATTTGCTCCACCAACGCGACGAACATTGCATCCGCTTTTGCCTGTTTCATTTGCAGGTTTTCAGTGACGCCTGCCTCACCTTCCGTGGCGACGATGTCCACTTTGACCGCACCCACACGCCCAAAGCGAAGTGACCGGCGAACACATTGGTACCACTGCTCAAACGAGTGCGACGGGAAAAACGTCTGGTGCCCGCAGTGTTGGTAGTTCATTCCCCACGCACCAATTTTCGGTTTCGTGACCAACACTCTGAAGTCACCAGTTGCGAACCCGTTCAGCCGTTCGGCCTTTTCCTCGTCGCTGTGCCGTCCCGCAACTTCAACGGCCCCAGGAATCATCCGAGCCAGTTCCGTTCCTTCTTCGTTGTACTGACACCAGACTAGCGCGGGCTGATCGTGATTGACCAACTCTTGAACAATCTCGCACCGCTCTTGAATTGACCGCTTCCGTTCCTGTCGTTGCTCTGCCAGCGTCCCTGCGATCCGCACGAACAACTCGCCGGGGAATCGGAACGTCGTCGACACGACAACCTGATTCACGATCAGTTCCGGCAACACGAAACGACTGTCATCAAATCCCATGTCGGACGGTGAGCGGATCGCCCGCGCCCAACTGCACACCCATTGCCAGAACGGGGTTTCAGAATACGGGCGGAAGAAATACTTTGCACGGTTCCAGAAGTCGCCTTCCTTGAACAGTGAATGGCGTTTCTTGTCCGACGATAGAAAGAACGTGCCGAGCATGTCGGATTGCGTCATGTGGCCCAACGCTTCCGCGATCGTGCCGAGTTCGATGTAATCGTTCGGGGCCGCTGTCGCCGTTCCCCCGAGTCGATAGCGAGCCTTTGACATGAACCGCGTGATCTGCTTCCGTCGCTTCCCGTCGAACGCCTTGAGGCAACTGATCTCATCACAGACAACTGATCCGAAGTCGTTCGGATTGAATTTGTGCAATGACTCGTAATTCGTGACCGTGATGTTTTTCGCTGGCTTTCCGTCGCGACTGACGGCAGCTTCAATGCCGAACTTTTCAGCCTCACGAACAGTCTGCGGCGCGACAGCCAGCGGCGTGAGGATGATCGACGGACGATTCGTTTCCCGGACACAATTCTCAGCGAACACGAGTTCCTGAAACGTCTTGCCGAGTCCGCAATCTTCAGCGAGCAATGCACGGCCCTTGCGTATCGCCCACTCGGTTAGAGCGGCCTGAAACGGGAATAGACCGTCAGGCATGAATGTTGGGGCGAAGCCATCAAGAGTGTTGCCCTGCGATTTGTTACGCAGGAATTCTTGGTAGTCGTGCGTGCTCATGCACAAACCGTTTACAGCCTCCATGCTCGGGAGGCGTCCATGCGGCCAATCCGTTACTGCCTACTGCAGCATTGGCCAAGTAAAACCCAGAAGCCACCACCCCTGATCCGCTGACAATTGCCACGGCGATAGTGGAGGTTTCTGGATTCGAAAGTCTCAAAGAAAAACCGCGTTGAATGACTTTCACATCACTCAACGCGGGGCAGGTTATTCAATACAGAATAGACAGTCAAGCTGACTGTGTAGACTTTTTTCGAAAATTTATTGAAGTCGATGTTTCTTCAGGGTTTGCAATGAGATCATCAACAGTGACGTCGAGGGCTTCAGCGACGTTGGCCAGGTCTTGAGCGTTTGGCACCATAACTTGATGCAAAAGCCTGTATACAAGCACTTGTGACGTCTCGCTTGCCCTGCCGAGTTCGCTTTGGCTTATGCCACGCGCGTCCATCAATCGAGAGAGGTTCTCTGCGATATTCAGCTTCAGGCGTTCTTTTGAAATCATGGTCTGCATTCCAGAATAATACAGTATTGGTTAGACTTTGCAAGAACGATTAGCGTGCTTGAATCAGCAGCTCCCAGAGTGCGCGTACCGGCTGCCATGCGTGGTGATTGCGAGACGGATGATTCCGAGACTGCGTTGCTTAACCACTTCAGGAGAATGGACCCTGCAGCACAAGGAATTGTCGTCAGCATGTCGGAAAGGCTGGCGGCTGGGTGAGAACGACGAAGCCGCAGACAATCGCCTGCGGCTTCTCCCAGAGTCGTTTGGTGGCCCTGCGTGGCCGTTAACTAGACGGTCCTAATGCTTTCGATGTGTTCTATGCAAACATTGCTGACGTGCCTCCGTGGCAATCAGCGTCAAACGTCCAGGCGAACAATGCTAGAGTCTTTCGGTAGGCGTGATTCACTGGCCTGACCTCGTGCCACTGTTTCGGCGTTTCAAATACCACCGCCTGCCCAATTTCCGGCAGTATCAATCGCTCGCCAGCGTCTCCAAATTCGAGCAACAGTTCCCCGCCAAATTCCTGTCGCCAATCGCTCACCCCGATGACAATTGAATGCGTTCGCCGCCATCGCCTGATCGGGTGACACTCAGCGTCAATGTGCCTTCCAAGGAACCCGCCCGGCGGAAGCATGTGACAGCCTGCTGCGTGCAAATCATAATCCACAAACGATTCACCAATGTGC
>CAZFDW010000601.1:1448-3953 GCA_964517865.1 uncultured Chitinophaga sp. | reverse complement strand
CCCGCATTCTTGACATCGCGGACCGGATCATCAACATGGAGGATGGGCGAGTTCAAACGGTTGAGTAATCAATCGACCAGATTGAAGTTGATCTCATTGTCTGTTTCAGGATTGACGACTGCCAACAGTCCCGATGTCTCCGCTGCTGCATACTTCGCAGGAATGACCAGTTTCGGTTCTTCAGCTTCCACAGGCTCTGTTTCGTAACCGGGAGGGACGTATTCCGCTGACTCAACGGAAGCTGCCGGGGTGCTGGGGGCGGGTGGCAGGCTCTTCACGACAATCACAGATTGCTTCCCTTCCACCGCGCCATCGTTTCCACTGAAGGTCGTCAGGTGATACACGCCTTTTTCGTCGGTTCGACCAAACGCGCTGCGTTTTGTCGTTTCAGAAGAGAACGTAACATCTGCCCCGACGACAGGTTCCCCGTTGTACTTGACAGTACCGTGGACAGGAAAGACAGGCTCACGGGGAATCTTTGGGCCACCGCCGCATCCGACAATGAATGCCAGAGTCAATAACGCAACCAATGCTGATTTCATGTAGTTGTTCTGAACTTTCGAATATGATTTCCATAACAGATGCACGTATTTTGCGCATTTATGCTCAGAAAATAAAGTCTCGGCTTGTAAGTATTCTGGATTCTGCCAACATCTATGCACGCCTGTTTACTCAGGAATTTTTCGCGAAAATTCTGTACTTCCGTTGGAGAATCGCATGAAAAAGAATGTCCGGTCTCGTCCCGGTTTTACGCTGATTGAGTTACTCGTAGTGATTGCAATTATCGCAATTCTGATCGCGTTGCTGCTGCCAGCAGTCCAACAAGCTCGTGAGGCAGCTCGCCGCACACAGTGCAAGAACAATCTCAAGCAGATTGGTCTGGCCTTGCACAACTACCACGATGTATTCGACAAGTTTTGTTACCAAAAGGGCGGAACAAACGGCCAAGGAAACGTAGCGAGGTTCGACGGCAATTACAATCGCCGTTCCGGGTTGATTTCTTTGCTTCCGTACATTGAACAGGCGAACCTGTATAACCTGATTGAAGCGGGTGATACGACCCTTTCGAGTATCGGGGGCGTGGTCCCGCCAGGTGGTGCTGCTCCTTGGAGCGGCTGGAACGTGTGGTGGAAGCAGATCCCCGGGTACCGTTGCCCAACAGATCCTGGCATCATCACATCTCGCGGCACATCCAACTATGCATTCTGTCGTGGCGATTCCTACGCCTTCGGTGCAAACAATCGTGACGCAAACCAGGCGAGTGGAGTGTTTTGCAGAAACACCTGCTACAGCATGCGCGATATCATTGATGGGACCAGCAATACGATCGCTTTCGGCGAGCGTGTGCAGGCCAATTTCGGAATTGGCGGAAAGCCCAATCCCGATGTACGTGAAGCAATGTTGACAAGTGTTGCTGGTATCACGACGAGCGCTGGGGCTTGTATTGCAGCAACAACACCAATTATCGCCGGAAAGCGATACACGACAGCAGCAGGATTGAAAGGCAAGTTCAGCTCGATCTGGCAGGATGGTCAGCCCGAAAACGTGGCCTTCAATACTGTGATTGCACCAAACGGGCCCTCATGCACAAATGATGCAAACGGCAACGCGGACTCCGCTCAGAGTATTCTCACGGCAAGCAGCTACCACACCGGTGGTGTGCAGGTTGTCCTGTGTGACGGCTCGGTTCGCTTCATCAGCGACAGCATTGACACTGGAAACCTGGCACCCGCTGTGACCACAGTCAACAGCCCAAGCCCATACGGTGTATGGGGGGCGCTTGGCACCAAGGCTGGCGGCGAAGTCGTGGGCGAGTTCTAGTCTGTAGTACCTGCAAGTAAAATATCACGATGAACCGAAGGAGTCTCAGCTCGATGCTGAGGCTCCTTTTCTTTTCCTTCCTAAACAGCGCCACGGGAGTTTCCAGACCCGCGATGTCTCGTTCGATACAGCGAGGTTGAGGATGGCCCATTCGTTTAACCGCGTGGGCAACGCCCCGCGCTGCGTATTTCAAATTTCAAATACGAACTTTCAAATAGAACAATCGCCGCCCGCTGGGCGCGCGGTTAAACGCGCAAATGCCAACAGTCTCCGGTATCGATGCGTCCGGCAATTGCCGGAACAGCGCTCCGCTTGGTCCGGCCTACAGTTTCAACCCCGATTCGTTCGGATAACGACGCACTAGAACGTCTCGTCTCGATCATTCGCGTGTACAGCGGCAGTGGATGAGGTGCGAGTTGGGCCGAGGAGGCCGCAATGCAGGGGTTCGTCCTGAGTGTACTGCTTGCCGAGATGAAGTGCGATTTCGGCGCGGGCGAGTTCATAGCCCAGATAGAAGGCATGGCTGGCATCGATCGGAACTTCGGGTCGGGGCACTGGTCCCCGTAACTTGACTCTCTGAGTCGAGCCGCCAGCGTCGTCGAATGGACCACCACACATCCGTCAGGTGACACACATCCGTCAGGTGACACACATCCGTCAGGTGACACACATCCGTCAGGTGAC
>CAZFDW010000601.1:0-1348 GCA_964517865.1 uncultured Chitinophaga sp. | reverse complement strand
AGGCACTTGATATGCGTTTTGACTGTGCCTCGGACGCGGGAGGGTACACACGCGGAATCTCAATTTATGGCAAGAAGATTACGGGGCAGGAAAATTAAACAACTCCAATGCGACTCATCTTCTTACCCCGTAATTTTCTTGCCTAAACAAGACCGAACTTCCGGGTGACGGGCACCTGATACAGGCACTGCAAGCGCGGCCCGCTGGGCACGCGGTTAAACAGGCCGTGAGCCGCAAGGTGGTAGCGGTCTGTTGATTTAGTGAGGCAAGCAGGGTGTGTGCAGCGCTAGCGAAACACACCAGTGCCTCAAGCTTTCTCAAAATGGTGCGTTCCGCTAGCGCTGCACGCAGCCTACGATTAAATCAACAGCGTGCCAGCCGCAGGTAATTCACCGGAAAGGTGAAACCAACTTCCAGGTGACAGGCACTTGATGACATCGCACGACATTTGTCGCCTCGTCGTTCTTCCTTGCATCTCGGACGCATACTACAGCATTCGAGACGCCATGATCACAAGGTGCCGCCGGGGTGGACGCTACTTATGATCGTGAGCTTCTTCCTTGAAGTCACCTGTATAGGGTGTTCCTTCAATTTCTGCACTCATCGTTCCCGCATATTCCTGCACGATGCCGAGCTTTTCATGCTTGCCGACAAATCTTGATGAAAGTCCATCAGACTCGCCTTCCAGTGGCACCGGCAATAATTCAGCCATCAATTCCGGATCGCCGATGCTGAGCAGCACTTTGTCGGTCTTGACCGGCGCTGGCGACTTTTCGTCGCTGCCAAGGACGTATACCGTGGCTTCCTGCTTGTCGTGATCCACAGTGAACTCAACGTGGTACTTGCCACCACCCCAGTCAGCCAGTGTTCCATCATGTGGCCCGGCTCCATGGCCATGCCCATGCTCTCCTTCCCCTTCAGCATGCTCATGTCCATGCTCTCCAGCGGCGGTTGCGACTGGCGTTGGTGCAGCCGTTTCTTTGACATCCTGTTCCTGACAGCCTGCAGCAAGACTGATGGTGGCAAGGCCAGCGACTGCTGCCATGAAATTGCGATACTTCTTCATTCGACGATCTCCAGACAAAAGAAATGCTCCTGCCACAAGTGGCGTGAGCGACATTGACAACGAGCAAAACTAACAACGGGCGACGAACAACAAGTTCGTTACCACCACTCCTCTCGAGTAAATCTCAATCGTGTGCTTCTGCAAGTTCATCTGCTGAACTCCCCATCTTTGCAAGTTTCATGGCATCCTGTCCGCTGAACTTCCAGAAGAGTCCCGGATGAATCAGAAACTCGCAGAATGTCGATGTCACGAGACCACCCAGGATGACGGTGGCAACCGGAT
>CAZFDW010000600.1:0-3953 GCA_964517865.1 uncultured Chitinophaga sp. | reverse complement strand
GGCTCATTCCGAGTGTATTCGGAAGTGAAACCCAGTCGATGGCATCCAGATACATGGCCATATGCCACTCGTGGAACAGTCGCGGGTGGGCACCCCACAACTGTGCGAAATTCCCCAGCACCATCAGGCGTTCAATGTGATGCGTATAACCATGGTCGATCACATGCTGCATGGAGTGCTTGACACAGTTCATCTCCGTTTCACCGTCCCAGAAGAATGATGGCAGCTCCAGCTGATGATCGAAATAATTCATTTCGATATATTCAGGCATCTTCAGCCAATAGACGCCGCGAATAAATTCCCGCCATCCCAGAATCTGCCGCACAAAGCCCTCGACACTGTTGAGGGGGGCCTTGCCCGTTCTGCCGGCTTCGACGGCGGCGTCCACGCATTCGCGAGGATTCAGCAGTTTCATATTGAGCGGAGCCGACAAGCGCGAGTGATAGAGAAACGCTTCATCTGCCCACATGGCGTCTTCCCAAAGCCCGAAGTGCGGAAGAATGTTGTCGATAAAGTTCTTCAGGAAGGCTTTCGCCTGCTGCCGCGTTACAGGCAGTTGGAAATGGTCAAGACTGCCCGGATGATCTGGAAATCGAGCTTTCACCAGTTCGATCACTTCCAGTGTGGTCGCATCTGGCCGGAACGTTTCAGGTTGCGGCAGCTTACCCGGTCCGGATTTGCCGAAACTCTCACGGTTATCATGGTCGAAATTCCACTGACCGCCTTCCGGCTGTTTGTTGTCCATCAGGACATCATGCTTTTTTCGCATGTCGCGGTAGAAAAACTCCAGCAACAAACTTTTGCGACCGTGCGCATACTCTGAAAACTCCTCGATCGAACAGTAGAAGTGGCGATCGGGTCGAATATCCAATTCGATGCCGAGTTCATTCGCAACGACCTCAAGCTGCGTTCGCACTCGCCAGTCGCCGGGTTCAACTACGACCAGCCGTGCGGGTTTCAGGCGTTTGATATCACGCTGCAGGATATCACCGAACGACTTCCCGCGATCTTTTGACCGCTGCCTCTCAAATTGGTGATACTCAACCGTGCATTTCGACTTTTTCAATTCGTCCCGGAAATGCCGCATCGCAGATAAAAAAAGTGCAATGCGCAATTTGTGACACCAGACGTGCGTCGTCTCTTCCTCAACCTCTGCCATCCAGACGACGTCGTTTCCAGAATCAAAACTGTCAAAAGCGGCAGAAGTATGATCAAGCTGATCGCCCAGGATCAGTATCAAATTACGCATCGTTGGGGTTCGATCTGGTTTCGTCCGCCACAGACGGACTCAAGGTGTGACACGCCGCATTTGCGAATGTTGTCGATCAGAGCGGCGCGGACAATGCGCCGAGGCTGCGATATGTGATCATCATCACAATCACGCCTCGCAACGACCATCCAGCTGTGCGGATCCAGTTTGTCGAAACCAATTTCTCCCAGGCTTCGGCAGAGAATCCCGCCGTCAGGACATCGTGAGCAGGAACGGACAACGCGGCTGTCGAACTCCAGATCACGATCAGCAGTCCCAGCCCGAGCCACGCGAGCGATGTGGAGCCATTCGAAGTATACCTCAGGAGCGCTACAGCGGTCACCATTTCCATCAGCATTGCGGGGCCCACGACCCAGGTCGTCAATCGATTGTGGAGTGCCTCGTATTCCGGAAACTGCTCGCGACCAACTTTCGCGTACAGAGGATAATGCACGATCTGAACAAACCAGATGAGTCCGATCATAAAGGAGGTTGAAAAAACTTGTGCGAGCAGAATCAGTTTCATTGGCGACACTCAGTTTGTTTCATTCCAGGAACCAGCAGACCATGCACGTTACGCATCATTGTAACGAGATTCCCTCCGCGGAGTTTCAATTTGCCATGTTCGCTTTTTTCTGCCCAGGCTGTGATTCAGAATCTGCACGATTTGACTGCAAGGCGTTCCAGAGAATAACGCCAAAGGGTATCCACCAGATCAGATCGTTCGTCACGATTGTCCATCCCATCGCCAACGGGAAGCGTCCCGAGGTGACCGCCCCGACGAAGCCGATCGGGCCAAAGATCTTACCCAGTAAACCGACAAGTACGATCGGCCAGTGCCGGAACGGGTCGGTTGCCGCGATCCCATAACCCACCCCGTAGACTCCCACGATCATGCCGATGCACTGCCACAATTCCGGATACAGCGGCAGAGGATCAAACCCGCACCATCGAAACAGCGTCAGTGGACTCAGGATTGCAAAAGCCCCCCACGCAAGGTTGTATACTGCAGCAGCCCATAGAACCCGCCTCATCCAGTGGCGGGGCTCCGGAGTTGCGTCCCGCGATTGGTGAATGTTTTGAGAGGGCATAAGCATAATTCGACTGTTCCATTTTGTTCGTAGTCCCGCCTTTAGGCGGAAATTCACCTTGTCAAACCATCAACATTCAGCCCATTTTCCGGCTAAAGCCGGGACTACAAGCGAATCTCTAACAGTCGAAATAATTCCATTCCGTGCAGTGGGCTGGATGAGGCGCACTGAATTTCAGATGCAGAATTGTGCCTCAGCATCTGAAATTGACCGGCGACGGGCGAAGTGCCGATTGTCTGCTATCCAGTCTTCACGGGTATAGCTGATCACCGAGGTGTCGGTTTCCTGAACCTCAAGCAGCGCGAGGCGAAATCCCATCGTGGTGATTTCGCTGAACAACAGATGGCAGAGGTTCTCCACGCTCGTCGGTCCGTCCATAATCTTAAGCCGGAGTGTCTCACCGGTTCGTGCCATGTGTTGCTGCAGGGTTTCATAGAGCGGATCGTGAATGTTGATCATCATGCCATGATCGTAATTCTCTTTGAGCCACGGCTCAATTTGCGAGTCAAAATCACCAAAGAGCGTGCTGATATCACCGTCACGTTCCACCTCGAAGTGGCACCGCAGCCCGTAGCGATGACCATGCAGGTTCCTGCATTTGTCCTGCAGTGTTTCATTGCGGTGTGCTGCGTAGAATTTATAGTTTTTCTGGATGATCATGTAAAATTCCTCGCTTCGTTTGATTCATCTGAGTCCGCTTCGCTGGACCGTCGCCGGAAACTTCCTGGCCGGTTCCTGTCATGGCTCAATTCGGCATGTTGATCAGCGACATCAGCTCTGCCCGACTCGCCGGATCGCTGCGAAATGCTCCGCGCATCGTGCTGGTCACAGTCAGGCTACCCGTCTTGCGAATCCCGCGGATCGACATACAGGAATGTTCGGCCTTGATGATCACACCGACAGCGCGACTGCCAAGACGATCTTCGATCAGGTCAGCGACTGTCTGCGTCATACGCTCCTGTACCTGCGGGCGGCGCGACACTTCTTCTACCACCCGAGCCAGTTTGCTCAGCCCCGTGACTCTTCCATTTGGGATGTACGCGACATGCGCAACTCCGCGAAACGGGAGTAAATGATGTTCGCACATGCTCGTGAAGGGAATGTCACGCACCAGCACGATTTCGTCGTAACTTTCTTCAAAGGTTACTTCCAGATGACGTCCCGGATCCTGCTGCAGACCAGAAAACATTTCAGCGTACATCTTTGCCACACGCCGCGGAGTCTCCAGCAATCCGTCACGGTCCGGGTCCTCTCCCACAGCCCGCAGGATCGTTCGGACCGCACCCTTGATGGCTGCTAAATCGACTGCAGATTCGGTGAGCATCGCGCGACGGACTTGGCGAGATTCATGCGATCGCACGCAGCAATCGTCTGCGGATGATTCTTCGTCCAGACTTTGATTCAATGTGATTGACATTACCACGAACTTTCATTTCTGAGGTTCAATAAGACAAAAAAAGAGGCGGATGACTCAATGCCAACCGCCCCCCCAACTCAAATTCATCCTTCGTGCAATTATGGCAGGATCACGCTGTCGATGACGTGAATCACTCCGTTGGACGCTTCGATGTCGGTTGCCACGACCTTGGCTGCATCGACCATCACACCCTTGT
>CAZFDW010000599.1:0-3974 GCA_964517865.1 uncultured Chitinophaga sp. | reverse complement strand
AGACGCAAAACGAAGCAGGATCAGCAGGGTGATGTGACGAGTTATAACTTCGACATATCCGGACGCATGCTGACCCGAGGATATGTAGCCCATGCCTCCGGCCCGCTGGCCGGTCAGACGAACACCGACACATTTACCTATGATCGAGCGGGGAGAATGCTGTCCGGCATCAAAGGCCGCTACAGCAACACGATCACTTTCAGCTACGACGATCGAGGTCAGCAGACGCAGGAAACACTGACAACGCACGGGCAGACATACACCGTCGGCTACGTGAAAAACATCCTCGGCCAAACCACGCAACTCGCCTACCCCGACGGCTCGCTCGTCAATCGAGCCTACACCAACCGCGGCCAGCTCCAATCCGTCAACTACACGCCCACCGGCGGAGCCCTCTCCTCCGTCGCCACCTTCACCTACGACCCCGCAGGCCGCGAGACCTCCCGCAACCTCGGAAACGGACTCACAACCACGCGCTCCTACTTCACCGACAACCAGATCCAGTCAATCGCCACGCCAACCGTCGAAACGCTCACCTACACCTACGACCCCAACAAAAACCCCACGAGTGAATCCCGCTCCGGCGTCATGGCTCCGTATTCCTGGACCACCGGTTCAACTGGCTACGACGACGAAGACCGCCTGAAAAACTGGTCCAGAACCAATGGAGACAGCCAATCGTGGAACTTGTCGCCCGTACATGACTCGAACATGTTTACCAGCAACGGTACCGTCCAAACCCGAATCCACGGCCCCGCCCACGAAATTCTCACCATGTCTGGTGCCGGTGTTTCTCCATCGCCTGCCACCCTCACCCACGACACTAAAGGCAACATCAGCATCGACGACCGCGGCACCGGATTGGCCTGGGACTTCGACAACATGCTCCAGACCTTCTCCGCTAACGGCATCACCGAGCTGAGCAATGCGACGTATGAATATGACGCCATCGGAAGGCGAGTCGCTAAGAACGTCGCCCAGCCCGGCGGCACGCAGACCACGCTTTTCGCCCAAGCAGGGCAGCAGGTCACCTGTGAATATACGCCGGGGCATGCGTTGCCGGACTGTGATCGGAAGTACGCGTACGGAATGTATATCGATGAACCGCTCATTTTTGTCGATGCGAGTGCCATGACTGAAGTACCATACTGGATGCACCAGAACCGCCAATACAGCGTAGACGCATTGACTACGTTTGCGGCGACGATCGCCGAAACCTACAGATACGATCCGTACGGACAGTTTGAATCGTTCAGTGCGAATGCGGTAAGCCGTGGGACACAACTGCTCGGAGGTCATTCGGTCTGTTTTTCAGGTCGCACGATTTGCACAGCGAGTCGCCTCTTGGACTTCCGCAGCCGAATGCTCTCCGCAAGTGCCCATCGATTCACCACAAGAGATCATGCTGGGTATTTGGATGGAATGAATCTGTACAGTGCCTATTTTGTGCCAAAATCGCTGGATTTTTCTGGAATGGGTGTTTGTGAAGACGCCCACGCTACTTGGACGGAGGAATGCAATAAGGACGCAATCGAGTGCAATCGCCGATGCATGGCTACAGCGCCGCCGTGGTTTGCAAGACCAAGAAGGTCTGGGAGCCATCGAGTATATTGTGAGGCATTATGTCAAGTTGGCTACATGGCCTGTTATGCAGGAGCAGATGTGGTCTATACAGCATGTGTTGCTGCGGAAGCGATTGAAGTCGTTGAATGTGCGGTTGTCGCAACCGCCCAATATACGTTCGAAACGATGGCTGAAGCCTTAGATTGGTTAGCAAATCATCCGGAGGTTGTCGTGGGCACCTTGGTAGTTGTTGGAGCAACCGTGTTAATCGTTACGACGGGACCCGGCGGTGCTTTAGTGTTGGTAGCTTTATAGGCGGAGACTGATAATGATTTCTCCACAACGAGCGATCGATATAATCGGGCAATTAGCAAGCACTCTTGACGAAGAGTCCGAACAGCATCAGGCGCTTCGCCTTGCTGCGTTACATTTGTTTCGGGTAGGCGTTGGGGCGTCAAGCTTCTACGCAGCTCCGGAAATGCAACGCCGTTTGGAAGATGCGCGGACGTCATGGTTGAAAATGCATCCGACAGTAGACGCAGGAACCACAGTGATGCTGTGCGGCATTCTTCACGTCGTGAGTTTTGGTCGCCACAATATTATGCAATTATCGCCGGTTTTTTTTGAATCTATACTTTAGCCCGAACCGAAAAATCACAAAAGCTGCCATGGGAGTTCATCAAAAAGAGTATAACCGGGGATCGGCGCGTACCGCCAGCGGGTCCGTCTGAGAGCGGATTTTTGTGAGGATTCGGAGATCTGGAGCGAAACTGACGAGGGCGTCATCTTTGTCGGTTTTGTGAGTCGTGATCGCCAACCTGGTTTATGAGAGGCTCGAAGCCCCAAGCTGCCTTATCCGGCGTTGGACTCGCGACAGAGCGCCATACTTTGAAAAACGACCTTGGCTGACATCCGGTGACAAGCACCTTCATCAGCACGACGGCCATGGGGACGACGGCGTTATCGATCGCCCTTGTCAGAATCGGCTGCCGGAGCTTCGAGTGGAACAGATTGTAATGCTGGCGGTTGAATTGTCACTCCCAATCGGGCCAGCAGGCCGACCAGAAGAGTTCCCAGTTGCTGCGGTTCATTGCGACGACTTCGGAAGCTCTTACGCTGCACTTCCTGCAGCGGTTTTGCTTCATCAGCGTACGCATGTTTTGGCAATTGATCGGTCGCCGATTTCAGATCTGTCAGGATCCCAGCCATCGGCGTATCGTGTTCGCGGTGAAAGGTCAGCAGCTTGTCGAGGATGTAGCTTCGATCAAGGCGACTGCGATGATTGAAGACTTTTCGTCCGGCCACCATTTGAAACACAGTACGTGTGAATCGATTGGCGATCCGAACCCGAATATCTCGCGAATCATGTCCCTGGGTCTTCCAGAAGTTGAACTTTCCTCGCCAGTAGTCATTACACTTGAGCAGGCACTCCGCTGCCAACAGCCATGCGCCTCGCATCCTTGCATTTCGAAAGCGTGACAAGTTGCCGCCGCGATCGACGCCATCGCTTTGATAGCGGGACGGAAACAATCCTGCGCGACCTGTGATGGCCTTGGACGAGGCGTAATGTTCGATCGGCCCGGTTTCGGCAGCGAGTTCTGCCGCCGAGACCACGTTGATTCCGGGATGTGACATCAACAAGACCCACGGAGTCTGCACCAGCAGGCTGGCAATATCGCGTTCCAACGCAATAATTTGTTGTGTTTTCTGCTGCCAGTCGATCAACAGCGATTGCCAGATCCGCGTCATCATGGACCGCATCGGATCTCCGACAACGGCATTGCCCGCCCATGCCACAATGCGTCCCACCGATCGGGACTGGAAGGCCACGTTCTGCTGTTTCAGCCATTTTGACACACCCGGAATCCCAACGTCCAGCAGCGCCTGATGAGTTCCTCCATGCTCCGCGATGTATTGCAGGAGCTTCAACGCGACCGGCTGCGTCCAGAGACTGTCGTCAGGAAAGGCGTTGGTGTATCCCGGCAGAGAGCGTTCGAGATGATGTCGAATCTGACACTGCAGCTTTGCGCGTTTGTTGACCAGATCGCGTCGATGCCGCACAAGCATCTGCAGAGATCGATAAACATCGTCCCATGGCTGATCCAACAGTCCGAAGCCATTCACCGCAGCGCGAAAGATGGCGACGAGATCATTGTCATCGGTCTTGATGTCGCCGTGCTCGGGAGCTCGATAATGACTCGACGCGAACGGATGCACGATGCGTGTGTCGTACCCGGCTGCGCGAAACGCACGCCAGATAATCTGGTGATACGTGCCGGTCATTTCGACTGCGACAATCGTGTCTTTGATGCCATGCTTCTCAACGGCAAGCTTCAGCGTGAGCAGCGCCAACTGAATCTCACTGCGTCGATGCTCAACGCTGGTTGGCGGGATGAGGACTCGTCCGTAAA
>CAZFDW010000598.1:0-3982 GCA_964517865.1 uncultured Chitinophaga sp. | reverse complement strand
GCGACCGTCCGAGCCTCAGCCAGATACGCCTCGGCATCTTCGGGCTTTGAGATCAATTTGGCGTGCGGCACTTTCACAGCCACGCGGCGATTCAATTGTTCGTCGTGGGCCAGATAGACCAGTCCAAAACCGCCTTTGCCAAGTACTCTCTCGATCCGATAACGCCCGATGCGCAGAGGTTGTTCAGAGGGTGTACCGCCCTCGTGAGGAATCACATTCCCAGCCTGGTCCACCGTCATATCGTTGGGATTTGAGTCGTTCAATTATTCATCCGATCTGTTCCCAAACACCAATCGTAAGCCATGCCACGAGGTGAATTGTAGCGGCAAGCAAGCTGAAAAGTCTCACCCGGTCACCGTTCGAAACATGAAAAATTGAGTGGTTCAACAGCGTAGCCACGCCGTTCGGTCAGCCATTGAAGCTCCATCAGTAATTACTGCCCCCCTCAAACCGCCTGTCGCTTCGCCACGTCGGCACGAGCGACAAAACCACGGAAAATCCAGTCTGCAAGCCTTCGAACCGTCTTCAGACTGCGCACTCGAAACGACAACAGATTCGCATTGACGAAGCTGCCAGAATTGTTGCGATGTCAGCACGAATTGAGTCTTCATGCACGGGGTCGATGTGAACGAAGCAGGTCAACTGGCCTGTTGTCAAAATAAGCACCAGCGGAGAAGTTACTTCGTTTAACCGCGTGCCCATCGGGCCGCGCTTCGCTGCCAATCGCGGGGCGTTGCCCACGCGGTTAAACGATATTATGCCAAACTACTTCTGCCGAGGTGCTTACGGTGGTTTTTGGGCTCGTGTCACGGCTCACGAGTTATTGGCACTCAGCGCATGAGAAGAACCACCCGAAGGTGGCTCGAATCGGTTTACTCCGGCCCTCACACAACCTTCCGCCTCTGTCTGCGGTCGCCAATCAGACCGATGGCCCCCATGCCGAACAGGGTGAAGGTGGAGGGTTGCCAGTTCCGCCGCATCTCGACAAGCGATCGCCGACGCGACGGACTTCGACGAGCGGGACATGAACTTCAATTTCGACTACGACCACGAGGCCTACGAGGAGGTGAAACGCAACTTCATCCGCCTGCTCGAACTCGGGCAATGGTCATCTGTCATGAAACTGTCGCTGGAACTGATGCGAAAGGCCAGCTACCAGGTCGAGCCGAGCGACGAGGGCATGATGACCGCAGAGATCGTCGAGTGCTTGCAGGTTGTCGTTTCCGGGTTCGACAAAACCGAACTTCCAAGGGGCAAGTTAGCGACCTGGTACACGGAAATGCTGCGGGCTGACCGAGTCGAGTTCCTCTGCGATCGGGAACTCCGTGCCCTGCGTGAGAAGCTCAGCCCGCCGCGATGATGGTGACAGAACACGCTTGTCTGTCATTGCGAAACGGAACTGGTAATTCAGGCCGCCCGGCTCTCTGATCGGAGAGCCGGGACGGCACTGATTGAGATTACAGCAAGCTGAACAGACCGAAGATGTCGTCGCCATCGTCGGATGCAGAATTCATCCAGAACAGTGACACGAGGTCGACTTCAAAATTGTCGGCGCTGCCGTCGTTGTAGCCGCCACCGCCGAGACCCTGGCCGTCAGCGTTGGTACCCGTTCCACCATTCGCTCGGTTGCCGACCACGGTACTGCGGGTAACTGCGACCGAGCCACCATCGACGGTTGCGATGCCGCCGCCCAGTCCGTCTCCACCCGTGTCGGCTGCATCTCCGCCTTGAGCCCTATTGAATTGCACATTCGAGTGGGAAATCGTCGCATTTGCCGAACCGGGAAGCCACCCAGTCAGATCCACGCTGAAGAGCCCTAAAGCACCGCCGCGCCCTGCGCCGCCGGCTCCATCACCTGAACCACCGATGGATGTGTTACGAACAAACATCTCGAACTGTAGAGTCAGGTTTGCACCGGAGGACGCAGCGACGCCACCACCCGCGGCGTCACCGCCGTCGCCGCCGCCAATGCCATTGCCGCCGAGGGCCTCGTTGCCCCGGTACTTATTCCCGTGCAGATTCGCTTCACCGGCGTTGGTAACCATGATGGCGCCCCCTGCGGCTTCCCCGCCGCTCAGCCCCGTGTCACCGCCGCTTCCGCCCGTGGCGCTGTTGCCAACAAACGAGCTGTTACTCACTTCCAGAACGGACTGTGCACCGCCAAATGGCGAGTAGTTGCTGCTATTGATGGCGCCACCGAACCCCGGGCCACCCTTGGTCGCACCGAAGACTCCTCCAGCACCGCCCTGAACGGAATTGCCAGCGAAGGAACTGTAAGAGACTGACATCAGTCCTGTCACGTTGAGGATCGCTCCACCTCCCGCCAGGCCGCTGAAAGCCACACCGGGAATGTGGCCGAGTACTGCGGATGCCGTGTTGTCCGTGAACGAGCTGCGGTCGATGTCGACTTCCGGTTGCCCGGTGACACCGGGGAAGACCAGCTGGGAATCGCCTCGGCTCTCCCACCGGTAGTCCAGCGGGCCGGGGATTCCACCGGGTCCGATGGAGGAGGAAAACGGAGCCGAGTATGCATCCATGATCCAACTGCCCGTCACTCCGGCATACTTGCCCGTGCTTTCCGGCTGTACGACGAACTCCGCGACCCAGTGAGCAAAGATGTCACCCGAGGGGGGAAGAGGTGCGTCGGGGTGCTGTTCTACCGGAAGCAGAATAAACGAACCGTCTGCAAGGGCCCCTTTGTCCACGCGGCCATAGTGCGTCACCAGCGAGTCACCATCTGTGTCAGTAAATACAAACGGATCGGCGCTGCCGAACGTACCGGTGAAGGTGTTGAAGTCGACGGTGAATGTCTGCACCGACCCGGCGCCCGTGTGGGCGAATGTCGTGCCGCCGATTGTGAGACTGCCACTGTCGATAAAGTGGTCTCGTGTACCGCCACCCGGAAGTGGGAACCCATCATCCGCTGATCCTGATCCCTCGATTGCAAAGGACCGCGCCTCACGGGTGGGGCCCAGGTCTGACGAGATTGCTCCGCCGGCGCCGGCCACTAGACCGTTTGCCGCATTGCCGTCGAATTGGCTGCCGGAAACTGTCAGTGTCCCACCAAACTCGTTGCCAACCGCTCCCCCCGCCGCCAGCACGCCGCTGGTGACATTGCCGGTCATCTTCACGTTCTCGAGATGGACAGTTCCGCCCAGGTTATACACTCCGCCTCCGAACGCGAATGGCCCCGGAGTCGGGTTGCCGGGAGCGTCGGTGGCGAGTCCGTCGGCGATCGAGAGCTTGGCGATTGTCACTTCCGGAGACGTGGCGAGTTGTGCCGGGCTCGGAGTGACATACGGGTCGCTCGCTAATTCTTCGGGTACTACGAGAAATACACGCGTGGCGTCCTGGCCACTCACCGTCAGTCGATTTGCTCCGGGGCCCTGAATGACCAAATCGTCGGTAATCAGCAACTGGCTGGAGAGATTGATGGTCCCCGAGGCGCTGTTGTGGAACTTGATTGTGTCTTGACCCGGGGCTGCGTTGGCTTCCTCAATCGCATCGCGCAGCGAACCGTTCCCCGAGTCCTGCGTGTTTGTAACCCAGATTGGGTTCCCGCTGAGCATCACACGCGTCTCAAGCGATTCAGCGGCAGGTTTTTCCGGGCCGCGTCGCCGTTTACGGCGGCTCTTCGAAGGTGAGACAATTTGACGAAGAACGATACGGCCGGCTTTACTCCAAAGCATTCGAATCTCCAAAGGGGGCGTAATGAAAACCAAGAATCGAGGTAGGGGGCGGCAGACTCAAGACAACGATGACTTTGCTACTCACAAAACATCCCAGACTGCCTATCCCGCCTCGTTGTGAGCGTAGCCGTTGACTTCTCCCACGTCAAGCCGCTGATAGTGCGCGTCCTGAAATGAGGTTTGGATTTGAAACGCTGGCAACAGAACTCCCCTAGGGTGACTGAAGACACGACCTAAGCGACAGCGTTCCATGCCATTGCCGCTTTGCAACGCACCGATGGCCGACTCCACTC
>CAZFDW010000597.1:0-3989 GCA_964517865.1 uncultured Chitinophaga sp. | reverse complement strand
CTAGCGCCTTGCCGCTCACAAAATCAGCGGTCATCAGACAGACTCCTGAGATGTTTCATCATCCGGGTACACCGGATTCAGTCCGAGGGCGTTCAGGATCGCAGTTTCGCGCATCCGCATGATTACTTTTTCTTCAGCAGACAGGTCATCGTAGCCACAGATGTGAAGCAGGCCATGGATGACATAGAGTGTCAGTTCATTCATCAATGTCCACTGTCCGGATGCAGCCATTTCCGCTGCCATCTCAGCGCTGGCAATGATCTCACCTTCGATCATGGCACCCACCGCACGCAATTCAGATGGCGAATCATGAGGGGCATCGCCAATGCCTGCAAAATGAAGTTGAAAGCTGATGACGTCGGTTGGGAAATCGTGCTGCAGGTGTTCGCGGTTGATCCGATGAATGGCGTTGTTATCGACCACAGAAACACTCACCACGGCTGAGGCAACCTGTTCGATCTGCAACGTGCATTCGATCGCCCGAGTCAAAGCCCGGACGTCGATCGCATGCGTGTTCTGGCTGCTGGAGACATCAATCTCAAACGACATCGTTACGCCGTTCGTTGACCGGGATAACGCACACGACCGTGATGCGCTGCCAGCAGTGACTTGATCAGCGACTCTTCGATAATCCGGATTTCATTGAGTTGCAGATTGCATTCATCAAACTGTCCATCCAGCAGTCGTTTCATCGTGATTTCGTGAATCAACGATTGAACTCGCTTGGGCGTTGGTTCCTTGAGAGTCCGACTGGCGCTCTCGACGGCGTCTGCCAGCATCAGCACTGCAGTTTCACGAGATTGCGGTTTTGGGCCGGGATAGCGGAAGGTAGATTCACTCGCATCGGTGCGATGATCGACATCGGCCTTACGCGTTGCTTCGTGATAGAAGTACTCCACCAGTGTGGTACCATGATGCTGTTCGATAAAATTGACCAGCGGTTCCGGCAGATTATGTTCTTCGGCCAGTTCCAGTCCGTCCTTCACATGGCCGATGATGATGAGCGTGCTCATCGCAGGCGCGAGCGACTGGTGATGGTTTTCGGACCCTTCCGTCATGTTTTCAATAAAGTATTCCGGTTTCAGCATCTTTCCGATGTCGTGAAAATACGCTCCGACGCGTGTCAGCAGACCATTTGCACCAATAGCTTCAGCCGCTGCTTCCGCCAGCGAGGCGACTGTCATTGAATGGTTATAGGTTCCCGGGGCGCGACGCGCGAGTTCCTGCAACAGAGGATGAGAGACACCGGTCAGTTCCAACAGACTGATGTCCGTCACGATTCCGAAAGCCTGTTCGATAAACGGCAGGCTGCCCGCGACGAGATAGCAACAGACGAGAGCCCAGCCGGCAAATTTGAGTCCCGTGACAACGATCGCCAGGTTTCTCCATGCTTCGCCGTTTCCTTCGGCCTGGATCACACTGGTGCTCCAGACGGCGTAGAATGATACCGTCGCCACCAGAAAACCTGCCTTGACCATGACCAGCCGCGACTTGATTCGACGCAGCGGAATCGTCGATGTGACACAGATTGTCATCAGTGTCAGAAAATGGCCGATGTCACCCAACGTGGACATCGCAACAAGCAGCGATAACAGGAACGCCGTCAGTATGGCGACCACCTGGCTGTAAGCAATAGCGGTGATCATTACGGTGGCCAGCAACGGAATAATTTCTGCGCGCCACGGATCGGCACTCATCAGACAACTCAGAAAGACCGATGTCGAACACATACCAACGAAGATCAGTAGCCTGGAATTGTCCTCCAGCATTTCCGGTGAAAAATATTTCAGAAACACACCGAACAGGACAATCAGAAGCAGCACCAGTGTGGTGATACCGTTGATCTGTGAAAATCGCTGCAAGGGCGTCACACTTTCAGCATAAGCATTGTACTCCAGTCGCAGAATCCCCAGTCCCTTTTCCGTTTCAGCCAACTGATCACCGGCGGGTACAAGCACTGTTCTTCGGGGATAGCGATCGAATCTCCGTTGAGCGCCATCCGACGCGAGCTTGAGTTCAGCTGTTGTGGCTGCGGAATCGAGCTGCAGCTGATTCTTCAGATTTTGCTGCAACCATGTTTCGAGAGACGGCTTAATGACCGACAGTTTTGTAAGTATCGGCCACAATTTCCCAAGTCGTCCGGTCTCGCGAAGTTGCTCCTGCAGCAACACGTCTGCCAGCACGCCGTTGTTCAACAGGCGACCCTGGTCACTCATGACTCTGATCGATTGATTTCGATTGACCGGTTTCGGGTTGTCGAGTGGATCGCCGGTCAATCTGCGCGCTTCCAGACTGCGCGCTTCCAGACTGGTCATCAGTCCAAGGCTACGGGCGTCTGCCAGAAGTTTTTCCACTTCCGCCATCAGTTCGTCCAGACGCTTTCCGGAAGACTCATCAGCATCCTGCAGGGGATTGCGGAGCAGGCTGAAGGCGTGTTCCCGTTCTTTTACTCCGACTGCTGAAAATCCAAATGCGTCAAGTGTCGATTGCGAAAGTTTATCAACAGATCCAGCGTTCGAAACTTCGCTCAGCTGGTCCCGCAGCTGCGAAATCAGCCGATCGATGACGGCGGGCTCCTGAATCAGCACCAGCGGAGCAGCCGCTTCAGCCTCACGGCGAATACGCAACGTCTCCGCGACATTTTCAACTTCAAAGTCGATGCGAGATTGAATTCCAACATCGGAAAACTGACCCGCTCGATAATGAAACCTCGGCTTCCACGCCTGGAGCGCACACAGCAGCAACAACACCGCCAAAATCGCAATCAAGCCCTGTGACAGTACGCGATAATCGCGGAATGCAGCAATCAGCCGATCCCAAAGTGACGGTGTTGGGCGAAAGACGCGAGCTTGTGACTGTCGAGACCGTCGAGTTCCAAAGAACGACATAGTGGTATGAATGCCGACGGATGAGCGTCCGACGCGCAGACTGTGATCAGAGAATTTCGCGAATCAGGACTTTGAATGATCCCGATCCGTCGCAGTTTCGTACGCCGAAACAATCTCCCGAACCAGCCGATGGCGGACAATATCCTGTCCATTCAGACGAACAATGGCAACCCCAGGTATGTGAGAAAGACGCGCGATCCCGTCCTTGAGCCCGCTTTCGACACCTTTTTCGAGGTCAATCTGCGTCGAATCGCCCGTCACCACAATTCGGGAATTCAGCCCCATGCGGGTCAAAAACATCTTCATCTGCGTGCAGGTTGTGTTCTGAGCCTCATCCAGAATCATGAAGGTGTCGTTTAAAGTGCGGCCTCGCATAAACGCCAGCGGCACAATTTCGATGACGTCGTTTGCCAGATAACGACGCACCTGTTCCGCATCGAGCATGTCATGAATCGCGTCGAGAAGTGGTCGCAGAAATGGATTGACCTTGGCAAACATGTCGCCCGGCAGAAACCCCAGCTTCTCTCCCGCTTCCACCGCCGGCCGCACCAGCACAATTTTTCGCACCTGCTCCGAACGCAGTGCCTCCAAAGCAAGGGCCACAGCCAGATAGGTTTTTCCTGAACCTGCCGGACCGTCGCACAGCACAAGTTCGCTGTGTCGCATCGCATCCATGTAGGTCTTCTGTCCGTCTGTTTTTGCACGAATCTGACCCACACGATCTTTGCCCGGCCGCAGTTCCTGAGATCCGCGCCCGGAAAAATAGCTGCCGTTTTCAGTAGCGTTGGAGCGCTGCATTTCAGAATGAATCATTTTTCCCATTTCTGCGGGATCTTCCCCGAGTGAACTGATAATGTCTGACGGCGCAAGTTCCGCGTTCTGCTGCACGATTTTGCGCCACTGCAACAATGTTTCCAGACACCGATCCACCTGATCCGGTTCGCCAGTGATTCGCACCTGATTGCCGCGAAGCACCACTTTGGCCCCAGTCACGGCGCACAGACGGCGCAGGTGCTGGTCACGCAGTCCGAACAGGGCTCGCGCTTCTTCGTGATGAGCAAGTTCTACGACCGAATCAGACATTGAATTCCTGGTGGACGA
>CAZFDW010000596.1:0-3992 GCA_964517865.1 uncultured Chitinophaga sp. | reverse complement strand
GGGTCGTTGAATGGTAAGAGGTTCATAAGCGAGCAATCCTTTTGAGGCTTACAGACTGAAGTCGTCAACATCCAGTCGTTTTTCACTGGGGGAATTGGAAGGATCAATGTCCTGGTCTGGTGATTTTTGCTGATGTTTTGATTGCTGAAGGCGAGGAGCAAATTCGTTCTCTTCAGAAGGGGTCCACGGTTCGACCAACTGGAAGTTCGGATCACGGGGCACAAAGTCTTTCACATCGGCTGCGGGAGAAATCAACATGTCGGACAGATCCGCTGGCGATATCCAATCCCATGCCGGGTCGCCGGATCGAGTCGTAAAGAGCCCGGTGAGTCCGTTGTTGAAGTCACATGGAGGAATCGACATGAATTCCGAAGGCAGCACGGCACGGCGAACGACAGGAGACGTGTTTGTGGTTGTGCTGCCCCCCTGTTGTGAACTCGTTTCGCTCTTGGACAACTGCTGAATTTCAGTGTCCCCAATGACGCGAGCAGCGTACTCCGCCGTTTCCGGACACTCGATCAGGCCAAAGAATCGATTACCAATTTGTCCGAGGATGTCGTCCGTCTGATGCTGGCCGAACAGTTTCGGATCTCGCAGCCCGCTAATGGACTGATAGGCAATCGCAACGCGACCTCCCTTGGATCTCCCCTTTTTCAGCAGTGACGAAATCGGGAGCCGACCGGCCTCACTGACTTCGTCGATAAAGAACCAGCTGCGGTCAGTCGTGCCTTCCGATTTGGAAAGAATCAAGTCTGATGCCCGTTTGAAGATGCAGCGGTTGATGTTGTCGATGGCAAAGCGTGAAATCTCGGTGTTGCCGAGAATCAGGATCATTTCCTCGGTTGACCACGTTTTAAGGGAGATGCGTTCATTCGCCGCATCCCAGCATCCCGCGATTGATGCGTAGAGCAGCATCTTCGTCGCAATTGTGCTGAAGATGTCGTTCAGGAGTCGCTCGTCGGAAAAGTAGTGCTCGACAATTCCAGCTGTGTGCCGATGTTGTTCAAGCACTTTGCGGCATAGTTTGGCACTGGAAAGAGCACGGAGCACATCGGCCAGTGTCCAATCCAGTCCCCGCAACATGAACGACAACATGACTCCAAACGTCAAGTGTCGGGCAGCATTCGCGAAGTACGGCTGAGATTCGCTGGCCTCCGGAATCAGCGTGAACGCCATTTCCAGGGCGACACGTGGTTCAGTGACGTCTGCCGCAATATCCCAGGCGACTCCACGGTCATCGAATGGATTCAGCGTAAGGAGTCGATAGCGGTCGCAGTAAGCTGAAAGCAGCGGCATGGCATCCTGCTTGGCGTCATACACAATTGCGCGGTAACCAAGCCCCTGTCCAACATGGCACAGTGTTGATTGTTGCAGGAGCCGCATGAGCAACGTCTTCCCGCTGCCGGTTGTGCCGGTAAAGGAGAAGTGAGCCTGACTGTCCTGCTCTGGGATCAGAACTCCGCCAAAGTTGATGAAATCTGGATCTGGTGTGGTCATTGAGAATTATCTTTCACAAAAAGGAGGAAAAAAGGGCGCGCAACGCGAACCCGGAACGATTCATTCGTGACCGAGGCGATGTCCACTGGACATCGCCTCGGCGACAGCTTTTCGGACACCTCAGCGGCGACGTCCGCCGTTTTTTCGAATTGACGGCGCTGGCAACGATTTCTTTTCGGTACTAAGCGTCGATGGGCGATTGGAACCGCGATGTGGATCTCTCCTCGGCCGTTTACCCATCCGACGACCGCGGATAAAGTTGTCAGAGCCCGTGTCCATATTCAGCCCACAGTAGCCAAGAGCGATCACCAGCCCGATCGCAATCGGCAGGGCAATGATCTTGATGGGATCGGAAAACAAATATGCGAGGTCGTCGGGAAACCCATTGACGGCGTATGTCCCGAGTCCCACAAGAATTCGCGCAACCAAGGTGATGGCAAACAAGAGGACCTTGAATCCCACAACGGCCACCACGAGCAGCACGAAAATGATGAACGGGATTATTATGAAATCGGAAATTCGTTTCATAGCTACTTCTCCTTTTCGTCACGTTTGATTTGAAGACGCAAACGGTTTCCGTCCGTCTGGTCATGCGCGAGATCTTTCTTTCCCGACTGCTTCATGGAGTCTGCGATGTCGGCGAGTTTTTTCCCTGCGTGGTCCCGGTCAATGAACAGCTTGGTGATGAGTTCACCGCGCGTCAGTTGGACATAGGTCATTTCCTTGTTGGTCATGCCGCCACCGAGTAAACAGTAGGCGCGTTCGACGCTCTGGCCCTGGAGTTTGTGTGTCGTTGCCGCGTATCCCAGCGTCAGGTAGTCCTTGTGCAGATCTTTGATGGCGATGGTGACCTTTTGCTTATGGCCCCACTCACGCTTTTTTTCGTTCGGCTCGTGATCAAGCCGGAAAGTGACCGTCTTTTTGAGCTTGTCGATGCCTGTGATCTCTCCCTGATAGCCGTTCTCAATTCCCTTCTCGTGGATCTTCCAATGAAACATCACTCGATCACCGACGTAGTAGATCTGATTTTGAATAACGGCTGATTTTGAACTTGTTGCTGCATCAAAGCGTCTTGCCGCCTGACAGAGCTGGTTGACTTGCTTCGCTTCGGCTCGCGTCTGCGTCAGGACAAACGCCTTCTGAGGTTCCTTGACTCCCCCGTCCTTCACCCATTCACTGACTAGCTGATTGGCTGCGTCGGTTCGATTTCGAGCTACGGTCAATCGGCCACGCTCAGCGTAGCTTTCCAGCATCTTGTCAATTTCTCCTTCGCGAACATGGGCTGCTGCCTTGGCATCTTCTGGACTATTTCGTTGACGAAAGTTCTCGGACAAATGACAAGTAGCACCATTCTTTGTCATCTGGAGAAACGGCCCACCAGCTCCGATTGGCGGCAACTGTTCGTTGTCACCGACAAAAATCAGAGTCGCGCCCGACTTTTTTGCGTGCCGAATCAGTGGTTCCGCAGACCGCGTGTCGAGCATCCCTGATTCGTCAAGAATCAACACGGTTTTCTTAGTGAGCTTCGGGCCCGTGTTCCGTTCCCACCGATCTTTGCCCTGCATCTGGCGAATGAACATTTTGGCTTCATGGTTCACCCATTCTTTGATCTTCTGCCGGGTTGGCTTTTCAAGGTGGTAGTGATAACTCTCCACCGTCCGCGATTCGATCTTCGCCTTTACCGCCAATTCCTCCTTCGCTGTTCCCGCAAGGGCTCCACCCAAGACCTTGTATCCGGCGAGTTCATAGGCTTCGACGACCGCACCCAGTGTCCGGGTTTTGCCCGATCCGGCGACTCCCGTCATCGTCTTGATTGATGAAGTATCTTCCAGTATCGCGAGAACGGCACTCGCTTGGTCGGGACTCAGGTCGCGGCGTTTTTTGAGTGTCATGTCGATGATCCTCCGAGCCACCTTCACTCCGGGGGTTTCACGGAGCGTCTGAATATGCGCGAGCATCGTCTGCTCAAGTGCCCACATTTCCCGTGTCGTGTACGACAGGCGATTTGTCTTCTCGTGCCGCAGCTCGACATACATCTCGGTCTTCAAAGCCGCCTCAGCCCGTTGCATCACCTCCTTGCCTGCGATCGGAACATCCTGCAATTCGTCACTCACCCGCTGAATGAACTTCTGCCGAGTAAAGTACGCCTGGTCCTCGGTGCATCTTTTCCCGGCGTCAATGACGGCCTGCTTCACTCTCTCTTCAACGTCAATCTGCGGTTGCCGGTTCATGACCGATTGAGCGACCTTGTCAGTGAATCCCTGACAGTTCGCTTCTGTGCGCCATTCATCACGCAGCGTCCCATCGTTTAGCTGTTTTGATTTCGACTTGCGTTGTCGAGTACGCAGGTTGGCGTTCTGTCGGGCCTTCACGGCGGATCGAATGCCGGGGAGCAGCTCCGTTTCTTTAAGGATCTCCTTCCTACGGGAGGACCAGAGGCTACCGCGCAGAACACGCTCGCCGAGGAACTGCACCTCGGCGAAGTCGATGTGCAT
>CAZFDW010000595.1:0-3996 GCA_964517865.1 uncultured Chitinophaga sp. | reverse complement strand
AAGACGACAATTATTTCTGCGCCGGTCCTAAGTGGAAATTCATTGTGACAAACATTTCATCGAAATACTCTCTCGCATTCCTCGTTCGATTCGCGACTCTCACGCTGGCGACGTTATGGATCTCGCCAGCCACTGCCGGAGCAAGGCTGGTACTCCGGCGACACGCATGTGCAACTTGGCGCGGGTTGCGCCGGCAACCCATAGTTGCCCGTCACTCCGTGGCGGGAAGACTCGCGTCGGAGACACGAGCAACAATGATGTGCGCACGGTGCGCGCATCAAACAGAATAAGACTCTAATGGCAATTGATTTAGCATTATCGACTTTCGCTCCGCGAAAGAACCGCCGCTTTTGCAGAGGATGCGCCAATGGCGTGTCTGGCTCCTGCCGGCTATCGCTATTTTTTCGTTTCAGTTTCAGCATCGGAGGTTGTGGAACCCCGTTGGGGTTCGGGGTCATCCCGATCTCTTTACCTGGGGTGCGCCGCAACGCGGCGACCCCAGGCTTTGTTGTGAAACCCTTTCAGGGTTGAAGCACACGATTTCCCTCAGAAAAAACCTTCTCGGCGTTGCCACGCACTGCCCCGGTGGAATCCTCGCCGTTGGCTTGGGTTAAACGAAAACGGCCGATGCTTCAGAGAAAATGTGGGTAATGACAAGGCTTCACGCCGGTGGACCGCAGGTTTGAAGACTACGCCGCCGCGACGCGCATTTGAAACCGCAGAATTTCCAGACGCAAATTTGCCCGTTGCAGCAGTGGGAGTCTGACACGGCTGTACTTCGCCTCGATCAGCGTCTCCAGCAAGTCATACAGCGATCGTTCGAGACGTTCGCCCAGCACGAACCTGTGATTGCGAGGGAACTTGCCGATGTGTTTGCACGACCACAAAATGAAATCGTACATCTTCGTGATGACCAGCAGTTCTGAATTGGTTCGCTTTGCCATACCGCCTCAGCCTGTCAAAAAAAATTCGCCGCCTGCTGCGGGTTCAAGGGGAAAAGCACAAAAGCAGCAAGCGGTAAAACAGTAAAGGGGCTCAGGGGTAAGTCCTCGCCACACGGAAACCGAGGTCGACGAAACGGCTATCCGGCTGAAGGAAGTTGCGGTTCGCCGAACGCACATAGGCTGCGATAAAGGAGAACGATCCGCCGCGCAACACGCGGCTCTGTGAACTACTCAGCTTCCCTGTTTGCTCCTTGTCTCCCATCCCTGCGAGGTTCGTGTCGTACAACAACGTACGATCCTGACACCATTCAAACACGTTGCCCAGCATGTCGAATAACCCAAACCCATTCGGTCGCAGACTGCCCACCGGCAGCATCCATTTTTCGCCTGATGTCTTCGTGTACCATCCATATTCGCCCAGCAGTGTTTCCGTCTCACCGAAGTAACGCGACGTTGTTGTCCCCGCACGACAGGCGTATTCCCATTCAGCTTCCGACAGCAAGCGATAGCCTGTCCGCTGTAGATAATCCGGCACCAGCGGCATCCCTTCGGCAAACGGTTGATCCGGATCGTAACACCACTGCTCAGGGGGGAGCCCTTCCTCCTTGCTCAGCCAGTTGCAATACGCGGCTGCGTCGTACCACGTGATCATGTTGGCTGGGGAATCTTCTTCCCTGGCTTTCGTGCGGTCGAACTTGTGATCGCTGCGAAATGCCCGGAATTGGGCCACGGTGATCTCGTGCATGCCGATGGCAAACTGGCGACCAATGCGACGACGGTGGCGGATTTCGTTCTCGTGAGTGGGACCGCCATATCGCTCGGCTTCGCTAACCGGTGATCCCATCAGGAATTCGTCGTCCGCCTGAATGATGGCGAAGGTCAGGCTGGAGGCTGGAGACGGGAGGCCAGAGGAAGAAGTGGGGATGCCGCCAGTCTTCGTGAGATACCAGCGCCGGTCACCGACGACAGTGCCGGTGGAGTAGGCGGCCCGTACTTCCGCGATCGCAGTGTCTGCACCCAGTTGTCGCAATGTCCATTCGGCAGCACCGTGGATGCCTGAGTCCGGATCGTCCGCGTAGCGTTTCACCAGGTCGCCAATCGCTGCCGCCTGCTGTTCAGCAGACAGCAGTTTCGCCCGAGAAAATTCGCCAATCCCAAGGATCAGGGATCGCTGACGTGACGTGTCGGAATCCTGCTGGAGCTGAGCAAACAACGATTGAGGATCGACGCCATATGTCGCCAAGCGATGCTGGACGTAACTGCGAAGTCGTGGATCCGGTTCATCCTGGAACAGCGGCCAGACTTTTTCCGGGGCGTCGAGACGCAGCAGAGCCGTGGCGGCGGCAGCCTGCCGCAGGGCGAGGGATTCTTTGGCGGCGTCGGGGATCAGGGGACGGTGAAGAACCAAATGCGTGGCGAGTGGCGCGTGGTGAGTGGTGGGAGAGGACGGCAGCGTCGCATTCGCAGATGCGGCGTTCACATTGCCGTCACTCGCGTCGCGCCATGCGTCACCCGCCACCGCAATCCCGAACGGGCGGTAACCTTGAGCGAGGAGCGGCTTGAGTTGGTCGAGTAAACCATCTACAGGAACGCTGCCAAGCAACTTCGATTCATACTCCACATCCGCTCGCCACAGCGCGGCGTACGCGGCGGGTGCTTCCAGTTGGGACAGCAACGCAATAAACCGAGGATCCCCATGCAGGCTGACGAAGTCCGCATCACCTTTCAGCTGATCCGCCTTGCTGTAACCCTGAAAGACCATCTGTTGCAGCAGTTCGAAGGTCCGGTCGGCGAATTTTGCAGACTGAGCGGGATCCTTTGCTGCAAGGGCTTGTGAGCACAAGGCGGCAGCACACGCCACCTTGTACATGTCGTCAGTGTTCTCACCGACGGCTGTCACGGCAGATTCCAGTTCGACAGAAGCCTGTGCGAATTCGCCAAGGCAGGCCGGAACCTGGATCTGCACGTACGTCTTGAAAGATGCTGCGGCATCCGTGGCAAGGTATTTTGTCAGGGACTCTTTCGCTTCATCCGCACGTCCAAGCCGAGCCAACGTCAGCGTGCGATATTGGAGGACCGAGGAAGGCAGGCTGAAAGCCTGCCCTACGACGAAGTCGAGGTCGGCAAGTGCGGCTTCCATGTTGCCCAATTGATAGTGAGCAGTCGCACGTGCCTCGCGGACCTGTGGTTCGTCCTGTTTCTCAGCGGGCAGCTTTTCGATTTGGGCCAGTTGCTGGCGGAATGTTTCCAGAGGATCAGCCAGCTTTGCTGCTGGAGCAACGGCCACGTCCCATTGCGGTTGTTCGACCAGCTCGAAGCCCGCATAGGCGGGACGAAGTTCTGAGGGGGCTCCCTGATTGGACCAGAGGCCCGTGTAATGCCGCTGGCCACCGGAGTCTGTCCGAACGGTGATCGTGCTTTGCGAGACGAAGCCCTGTTTGGGGAGTTCGGGCAGAGCTGCGTTGAGTTCGGCTGCCGTCACATCGAGCAGCACGCGCCGCTGTTCGTCGGCGTTAGCAGGCTCGGACCAGAGGGCGATGAACTGTGGTTCGGCAGATTCATCAGTTGAGGGGATGATTGCAATGTCCGTGAGCAGCAGCCCGTCCTTCGTGGCCGGTGCGTCGGGGGCGGGCAGGTCGGCTTTTTTGAGGCTGGCGTCGATGTGCCAACGCAGGTTGTCGCGAGTCCAGATGGCACCAATGTAGCCATCACGCTCCGCGTGATGAGCCTTCCACGGGCGCACTCGCGTTGGCCGAAACCCCGACGCCCGAAGCGCTTCCGCGACCTCAGGGAATTCCGACAAGGGCATGTCCTGGCAGAACGCAAATCGATCCGTGAACAGTCCATGAGCAGATTCGATTTGAGCGCGCACGGCAGCGGATGGTTCGGTCCACGCTGCGTCCAATGCCACATCTTTCCAGTCCGGTTCCAAACGCTGGTCGAGCACCGCTTCCAGATTCTTCACTGCGGCCGTCTGGTGTTGCTGCAGAACAGGGAACAGGGATTTGTCCGACACTACATCGGCAGCCAGCACAAGCTCTGTCAGCGTGTC
>CAZFDW010000594.1:0-4016 GCA_964517865.1 uncultured Chitinophaga sp. | reverse complement strand
AAGGCATTGTCTTGTCAGCAAGCGCCATCGCTGCAGTTGCTCATCAGCAATGAAGTCGTCGATATATTCGTGATTCAATGTGGCTCCGAAAGGCCATTGATTCTTCGGATTCAATTCCTGGATCAGCGCTTCGGACACATGCAACGCGGTAAGAACCGTGAATCCTGTTGACTCTGTGGTACAAAGATCGTGATGGTGCGCAACCGCATCGACGACATCCGCATCCATCCCCCAAAGATTCAGGAGATACGCCCCCGCCACAGCGTGCGTCACACCAAAGACTTTCAGTTCTTCAGCACAGAGTTGCTCATGGCAATGTCGCGTCGAGGCAAGAATCCGGCAGTATTCTTCGGCTCGGTTCTGAAGAAAGACCAGCTGTCCGATGTCATGAACGGCTCCTGCGACTACTGCTTTGTTGGAAAGAGAGAACGATTGCGGAATTTCAGCTCGCATTATTTTTCCCGCAAGGAGACTCGTTGTCAGACTCGCCTCCTGCAGCGCGTCCAGACAAATGCCGGAAGGTAGATCGCTGCCAAACTGTGCAAACAGTCCAGCCGTCAGCACCAGCCCTTTCAGTCGCTCAAGACCAAGCAATTGTGCCGCTTGGGCAGCACTATCCACCCGACACTTCAGTCCAAAGTACGCAGAGTTCACGAGCTGGAGAACTCGGCACGACACTGCCATGTCACTCGAAACGAGGTCCGCAATCCGACTCATGTTCGCCTCTGCGGACAGAAGTTCGTTCATCAGTGCTGCAAAAACACCGGGCATGGTGGGAAGCGAATTGATCCGTGACATGAACGACATCAAAGTGGGGGATTTTATCACCTTTTGGAGCGACAGCGTTTGAGTGAGTGTCTGAATGAGGAGCTCCGGAGTACACGGCTTTGAAAGGCAGCGATGGGCCATTCCAAAGGCACGCATGATTTGGTCAGCAGACGATTGGCCGGTCAGAATTGTGCGGATTGTTTGCGGTGACCTGACAGACATTTCATGGCACAATTGTGCCCCGTCCATGCCTGGCATCCGCATGTCCGTCACCAGTACGTCGATCATCAAACCATCGACAATCGCCAGCGCATCTTTTCCGCTGGTGCAATAGTCCACGTCCCAGACATCCCGCATCGGCCGCAGGATACGACGAATGCCATCAAGGACCGCGGGTTCATCGTCAACAAAAAGAATTCGTGGTTTCATTAGCTTTCCTGCACCTGCACCGAGCAGTCCACAGCTGGCAACCGGATCACAAATCTTGTTCCATGACCAAACTTCGAATCGACGCTGATGGAACCACCGTGTTTGTTAACAATGACAGAATGTGCGATGGCCAGTCCCTGTCCAGTCCCTTTACCGATCTCCTTCGTTGTGAAGAACGGGTCAAAAATTCGCCCGAGAAACTCTTCCGGTATTCCCGGGCCATTGTCCTGCACTTCGATGTATGCGGATTCACCTTCACTGCGCGTGCGAATTGTGATTGAACCAGCAGGATTTCCTTCAACTTGAGATTCACCGATCGCCTGTGCTGCGTTGACGATCAGGTTCACGAGCACTTGACTCAGTTCACCAGGCAGACAGGGAACATTTCGCACTGCCGGATCAAGATGTGTCAAAATGGTCGCAGTATATTTCCACTCGTTTTTACAAACCGTCATGGAGTTCTCGATCAGATGGTTCAGATCCGTCATCTGCTTGATATCCGTCCCGGGATGAGAGAATTCCTTCATGGCCTTCGTGATTTCAGAAATTTTATGGACTCCGTCGAGAGCCTGGGAAATTGCGAGCGGAATCTCCTCCCGAAGGTAGTTCAGATCTGCCGTTTCCGCCAAGTGTTTCAGTTGCGGAATGGCCTCCGCCTGATCGAGATGCTCGTTTGCGAGACAGGCAAGAATTGACTCCAATGTGTTCATCGACTCCTGAACAAAACAAAGATTGTCCGTCACGTATTGCGTTGGCGTATTGATCTCATGCGCGATGCCAGCCGCCAGCTGCCCGATGCTCTCCATTTTATTTGCGTGCAGCAATTGCACCTGCATCTGGCACCGAGCTGTCGTGTCATGAAAGAAAATGTTTGTGCTGAATCCGTCGCCTGCCTTCATACGTGAAACATAAGCCTCGGTCGGAATCATGTGACTGTTGCGATGTCGCACGACGGCATCAAATTGTTCTCGGAGTGCTGTATCTGATTCACTTCTGTGCATGAGTTTGGTCACTAGTGGCTCAATGCCAAGCAGTGGGCCAAGTGGTTGCCCAATCGCCTCCTTCGCTGTCCAGCCAAAAACGAATTCGGCACGCTGACTCCATTCCAGAAGCATTCCATTTGAATCAATTGCAACAAAGGCATCGTGTGCCGTGTCGATGATCGATAGAGCCCGTCGTTCGCTGACTCGGAGGCTTGCACAAGTACGTTTAATCTCGACAAGCTTCCGTTGCACTTCGATCTCCACCAGACTTTTTGTCATCGAAAGATGTCCCATTTGATTTGCCGTTTTCTGCATCTCGCGTTGTGCCTTAATACACGCCGTGACGAGAACAGCGTCTTCACAGAGCACCCAGGCGACGTGTTCCAGCCAGCGCCATGACGATGGTGTCGCAATCCCGAAAATAGACTCCGGCCAGATCGTGCCGCGGACCAGGTGGTCAAGAGCGGTCACCATTGTCGCGGGAATCAGGACCTGCCATTCTTTGTAGAGTGCGAGAAAGGCGAGTGACGCAAAAATATGAAAATGAGTTTCGATTCGACCCCCGGTCAGGTGGATGAGGAGTGACGAAAAGAGCACCTGCGTCACACTGAGCAGGTAGCGATTGACTCTCGCCCCCGGATAACGAAGAACAAACAGCAGTGAGGGAAGACAAAGGCAACCCCCGATGAAAATTGCTGCGGGAATGTGATAGTGCAGAGAGCTGTCGGCCCCAATCCATGTTCTCGGCGTAATGATCGACGCGGCCACGGCTGCGGCGACCCATTGGATCACCATGATGAACGCAAATATCTTGTCAACGCGCACAGCGACGACGTGTGCCTGGGCGCGATAGGCTGCGTCGGCCCTCTGCCGCGTCACGCGCTGCAACTCAGCGGGAATAGCGGGAATAGCGAGAACGTTTTCGGCTGAATCGCTCATCTGCACTGCTTTTCAGAACAAGTGGCTACGGTCACAGAAGTCGCAGGACAGCCGAATACTTGGGTTTCTAACGGAGATGTCAGCGAACTCGCGTAATCAGGCTCGTTGACAAGTCGATCAATTGCCGCACAGCCGACATTGTCTCCCTCATGACCGCGAGACACCGTCAGGCCCCCTGAAAACTGCAGACGGCCATGTAAATCGTAGAGCATCGCGTGGCCCGAGGTCCGGATGCCAAAGAGTTCAGCTTCATGGGCGTCCGTGTCGATGATCACAGACAGATTCGGCGTTGCAGCGATGAACTTCGACAGGCTGCCGTTATACCAGTCGTCGGGTAGTCCCGGCGGTACGACCAACACCGCAATGGTCCGCACCCGCAACTGAATCTTCGGCAACAGTTTCTCATACTCCGTGAAGGTTGCCCGGCTGCAGGGGCAATGCGGATGAAAAAAAATCACCAGGGTGCGTTGGCCCCCGCTTCTCGGAATACTGCTGCTCGGTGGCCAAAACAGGAATTGCTGAGATCGTACTCCCGGCGTTCTGGCATGAATCTCCAGTAAACAAAGTCCCGTGATCGCAATGATGACAGAGATCGATGCGGCTGAGATCATGCGCAGCTGCGAGCCTCGTGTGGGCGACTTTGCAATGCTTGTGCCTGACATCATTGCAGGCTGCTCGAAATACTCTCGATCTTTGAAATCGTTGGACGCAGCAGTCATAAGTGGAGTCAATCCTCTGATTCTGGTTCTCAGTCGGGTTTCGCTGCGTTTACTTTTCAGAACATGTTGCAGATGAGTCAAGTTTCGAATTTCAGCGACCCCAGCCGGCTTTACGCCTTGTCCTTACCCACATCTTTTCCATGCACACTCAACCCCAACGGGGTTTCACAACACAGCC
>CAZFDW010000593.1:0-4022 GCA_964517865.1 uncultured Chitinophaga sp. | reverse complement strand
CACACGGCGGCAAGATCGGCGACATCAGCATCTACGGTCAGGAAAGCAATTCCACCACACGACGCCTGGCCGTGATGAACCTGGCACTGCGAGGAATCGAAGCAGACTTCGGGCCGGAACATGCCGACACATTTCGACGCGATCTGCATCCGGATCTGCGGGCAGACTACGTCCTGGCGAATCCGCCGTTCAATGATTCGGACTGGTACCGCAAAGACGACGACGTGCGCTGGCAGTATGGAGTTCCACCGAAAGGCAACGCGAACTTTGCCTGGGTGCAGCACTTCATTCATCATCTTGCCCCAACCGGCATGGCTGGGTTCGTCCTGGCCAACGGCAGCATGAGTTCCAATCAGTCGGGTGAAGGCGACATCCGTAAAGCTCTGATCGAAGCCGATCTTGTGGACTGCATGGTCGCGATGCCCGGTCAGTTGTTCTACAGCACACAGATTCCAGTCTGTCTGTGGTTCCTGACAAAGAGCAAATCCGAATCGAAACGTCGCAAACGCAAAGGCGAAACGCTTTTCATCAACGCCCGTAACCTCGGCACACTCATCGACCGCGTTCACCGTGAACTGACCGATGTGGACATCAATAAGATTGTCAACACTTATCACGCCTGGCGCGGCGACCGTCCCTCCGAAAACCGAAAACTGAAAACCGAAAACCCCTCTGCCGCGTATGCGGATGTGGCAGGCTTCTGCAAATCCGCCACCACCGCCGAGATCTCCGCACACGGCCACGTCCTTACGCCGGGTCGTTACGTCGGTGCTGAAGAAGTCGAAGATGACGGTGACCCCTTCGAGGAAAAGATGCCGCGTCTTGTTGCGGAACTGCACGCACAGTTTGCTGAGTCTGCGAAACTGGAAGAAGCCATCAAGGCCAACCTGAAGGGGCTGGGTTATGGCGGGTGAATGGAGAGATATAACGCTTGGCGATTTCGTTACTCTCCAGCGAGGCCACGACCTCACTGAACCTGAGCGCCGAATCGGACGTGTTCCTGTTATGGGGTCCGCCGGACAGAACGGATTTCATGACACGGCGTTGGCAAGTGGTCCTGGCATCGTTATTGGAAGGAGCGGCGCTTCCTTCGGACAGGTCCACTATTCCCCAGTCGATTACTGGCCCCATAATACTGGGCTGTATGTGAAGGACTTCAAGGGAAATGACCCCCGTTTTGCGTTCTACTTTCTCAGGGCGCTCGACTTCGATCGTTACAACTCTGGCAGCGCACAACCATCTCTGAATCGGAATTTCATCTATCCGATTCCTGTCACTATCCCACCCCTCGCTGAGCAAAAAGCCATCGCGTCGATCCTTGGGGCGTTGGACGACAAGATCGAGTTAAACCGGCGGATGAACGCGACGTTGGAGTCGATGGCGCGGGCGCTGTTCCAGAGCTGGTTCGTGGACTTCGACCCCGTCCGCGCCAAACTCGACGGCCGCCTGCCCGTCGGTATGGATGCGGCGACTGCGGCGCTGTTTCCTGGTTCATTTCAGGACTCGGAGGCTGGACAGATCCCAACTGGATGGGCGATTCATGCACTGGCTGATGTCATCGAAGTCAAACACGGCTTTGCGTTCGAAGGCAAGTATTTTTGTGATGAAGCAAAGGGCGACGTTCTCTTGACGCCTGGAAATTTCGCTATCGGCGGCGGCTTTAAGGCGGACAAACTGAAGTACTATCAAGGCCCCGTACCAGAGGAATACGTACTGAGAGACCATGATCTTGTGCTCACGATGACTGACTTGAGCAAAGCTGCAGATACGCTGGGGTATCCAGCGATGGTCCCGTCGCCACCAACGGGGTATCGATATTTACACAATCAACGTCTCGGTAAAGTAATCGTGACTGAACCGAATATGGCAAGTCCGCATTTCCTGTATCGCGTCTTCTGTAGTGACGCCTATCGACATGAAATACTGGCAGGCGCGACAGGGACTACGGTCAAGCACACATCTCCGACTCGAATCAGAGCGTTCACGTCGGTGTTCCCGTCTGCGGACTTGGTGCGCGTATTCGAAAGCCAGGTCAAACCATGGTATCTGCTTTCAACTCAGAATGAGTCGGAATCCCGCACCCTCGCCACCCTGCGCGACACGCTGCTGCCGAAGCTGCTGAGCGGGAAGTTGAACGTGGCGGGAGCAGCGACTTCCATAGAGGAGGCGGTCTGATGACCGAGCATGCGCCAGAAGCGTCGCGGGGCCAAGGGCAGCGTGCTGAAGAAGTCGCGAATTGGTACTTTCGACTGAACGGGTTTCTCCAGATCCCCGGGTTTGTACTCCACTCGGAAGTGCGACGGCAGCAGATTTCCGATGCGGATATTCTAGGAGTCCGTTTCCCGTATTCACACGAAACTCTACATGACGTCAGAATGACGGACGACCGGTGGATTTCGCAAAGCACGTTGCCGGGGCAAGTCCTGTTTGTCATTGGTGAAGTGAAAGTCGGTACGTGTAGCGTCAACGGCCCATGGACTGATCGAACTCGCGGTGGAATGGAGAAAGTCATCCGCCGGATCGGGTTTGCACCTGATGATATGACCCAGGCAATCGCTGACAGTCTTTACAGTCAACTCGTCTGGCAGAATGACGACTTTGCTGTGCAGTATGTTGCCATCGGGGCCGCCAGTAATCACGAATTGTCGAGGAGATTCCGCAAGCTCAAACAGTTGGTCTGGTCGGAAGTCGCAGCGTTTTTGTTCGAACGCTTCACGGGGTTTGGTCCCATCAAGGGAGTACCAACACAGTGGCCCCGATTCGGGAAAGAGTTTGCAAGGGCGGTCGAGCGTAGCGAAATTCGTCATGTGAGTGACGCAACCGACTTTGTGCAGCGATATATTGAACTCGGCCCACAAGGGGTGAAAAGGCCATGACAATACCATCCATGTAAGCTCGCATCAAAGATTTCAACACCCTTCAACAATGCAAGGCGGGACATGGCAACAAAACCACTGGGTCAGTTACAGCGAGTCGATCTCCGGGAAGCATGGGAGTCGGAATCGGGCGACTTTACGCCATGGCTTGCGTCCGAAGAGAATATTGCCTTGCTTGGCGAGGCCATCGGAATGGAACTGGAGGTCGAGTCACAGGAACAGTCAGTCGGACAGTTCAGGGCGGACATCCTTTGTAAAGACACCGCAAATCAAGGGTGGGTGTTGATTGAAAACCAGCTGGAAAAAACCGACCACGGTCATCTTGGCCAACTGATTACTTATGCGGCGGGTTTGGAAGCGGCCACCATTGTCTGGGTGGCAGCCGAAATCCGAGATGAACACCGCGCTGCTCTTGATTGGCTCAACCATATCACAGCGGAAGAGTTCATGTTCTTTGGTTTAGAAGTCGAGCTATGGCGAATCGGGAATTCGCCGATGGCCCCGAAATTCAATATCGTGTGCAAACCGAACGACTGGTCCAGGTCGGTGATCTCGGCCGCAAAGACGGCTGCAGATGGAACACTCACAGAAAACCAGCAGCTTCAGCTTGAGTACTGGACGGCATTTCGAGAACACATGATTTCGGCCGGTGGCGTCGTTAATCCCACTAAGGCCCACCCTCAAGGCTTCATGGATTTTTCACTCGGTAAAGCCGGGATCTGGCTGGAGGCCTCGATCAATGTGAGAGATCAAAAGATTGCCGTTCTGATTATCGTGGGTACTGAGCAATCGACGGCGTACTTCAGGCAGCTCGAAGCGAATCGCACGCAATTCGATGAGACATTCGGTGAGCCTCTTGATTGGGTTGAGCGCCCCGGCAAAAAACAGCAGCTCATTCGAATTCGACTTGAGGGTGCAAACCCAAGAACTCGAAGCGACTGGAAAAAACAACACGCATGGATTCATGACAAGCTCCAGCGGTTTCACAAGACCTTTTCGTTATCAGTCAAATCACTTGACGCTGCTGACTACACCGCACACGACGATGAGGCGGACGAATGACCGGACAGATTTATCTCCTGGGTGACGACGCAAAGTTGCTGGCAATGCGTGAGGCTCCATACGACTCAGAATCGTTGCTTCAAG
>CAZFDW010000592.1:0-4038 GCA_964517865.1 uncultured Chitinophaga sp. | reverse complement strand
GCTGGCTCAGTTCAAACCGGCTCTGGCGATGAATCCCGACATTATGTCACGCTATTCCGCGAATACGCTGCGAGTCGTCCGGCAAGTGCGGTACTCCCTGTACAATGAGAACAGCATCGATCTGGTGTTGTTCCTGAACGGCGTTCCCGTCGCAACGGTGGAACTGAAAACCGATTTCACACAGAGCATCGACGATGCAGTGGACCAGTACAGCTTCGACCGCAACCCCTCCCCGAAAGGCCAGAATCCGGAACCGCTGCTGTCGTTTCCCAATGGTGCGTTGGTTCACTTTACCGTGAGCAACTGCGAAGTCCGTATGACGACGCGGCTGGACGGCACCAGGACTCGTTTCCTGCCGTTCAACCTCGGCGACAATGGAGCGGCCGGCAATCCACTGAATCCCAACGGCCATCCAACGTCCTACCTGTGGGAACAAGTCTGGGAAAGCGACAGTTGGCTTGAGATCCTCGGGCGCTATCTGGTGGCTGAGCGTGACGACAAGAAGAACCTGAAGACCATCATCTTTCCGCGTTATCACCAGTTGGATGTGACTCGGAAACTTCAGGCCGCGATACTGGCGGAAGGACCGGGGCAGAAGTACCTGATTCAGCATTCCGCCGGGTCCGGCAAGACGAATTCGATAGCATGGTCGGCGCACTTCCTCGCGGATCTGCATGATGCCGACAACAAGAAGGTGTTCGATACCGTCTTAGTGATCTCTGACCGCAACGTGATCGACAGTCAACTGCAGGAGGCCATCTTCGGATTCGAGCGCACAACCGGCGTTGTGGCGACGATCAAAGGCGAAGGCGGCAGTAAGAGTTCCGAATTGGCCGAAGCATTGTCTGGCGATAAGAAGATTGTCGTCTGCACCATCCAAACCTTTCCGTTCGCCATCAAGGCCGTGCGAGAACTGGCGGCGACGGGTGGTAAGCGATTCGCCGTGATTCCCGATGAGGCGCACAGTTCACAGACCGGGGAAGCTGCGTCGAAACTGAAGCAGGTTCTGTCCGCCGAAGAGCAGAAGGAACTGGCCGACGGTGGTGAAGTCAGCAGTGAAGATATTCTGATCGCTACGATGACGAGCCGGGCAGACGATCAGGGAATCACGTACGTCGCGTGCACTGCAACACCGAAGGCCAAGACACTGGAACTGTTCGGCCGTCGTCCTGATCCATCGAAACCAGCGAGTCCAGGTAACCTGCCGGGACCATTCCACGTTTATTCGATGCGGCAAGCGATCGAAGAAGGCTTCATTCTGGACGTGCTCCAGAACTACACGTCGCACAAGTTGGCGTTCAAGCTGGCTACGTCCAGTGAGCCGCAAGGCGCTAGCCGCGGGTTTGGTGCGGCGTCTGACTCACCGGCGGCTAGCGCCTTGCCGCTCACTGACGTGGAAGTCGAACGTAGCGCGGCCATGAAGAAGTTGATGGGGTGGGTGAAGCTGCATCCATACAACATTGCTCAGAAAGTCCAGATCGTTGTTGAGCATTACCGCGAAACTGTGGCACCGCTGTTGGACGGCAAGGCGAAAGCAATGGTGGTAGTCAGCAGTCGCCTTGAAGCCGTACGCTGGCAACTGGCCATCAACAAGTACATCAAAGACAAAGGGTATCCACTGAAGACGGTGGTGGCGTTCTCGGGGGAAGTCGATGACAAGGAATCAGGGCCGGAACCGTTCAAGGAAACCAGCAAGGAACTGAACCCGAACCTGAAAGGGCGTGAAATTCGGGAAGCCTTCAAGGGTGATGAATACCAGATCCTGCTGGTGGCCAACAAGTTCCAGACTGGCTTCGACGCGCCGCTGCTGTGCGGCATATACGTCGATAAGCGTCTGGCCGGCATTCAGGCAGTCCAAACGCTGTCACGGCTGGACCGCAGTTACGAACGCGACGGCGTGAAGAAGGACAAGACTTACGTTCTGGACTTCGTGAACGAGCCAGACGAGATCCTCGCGGCTTTCAAGACGTACTACGAGACGGCCGAATTGTCTGACGCCACCGACCCGAATATCGTCCTGAACCTGCGTTCGAAGCTGGACGCCGCTGGATACTACGACGAATTCGAAGTCAATCGCGTGGTGGAAGTGGAACTGAACCCGAAGAGCAAGCAGAGCGATCTACAGGCTGCTGTGGCTCCTGTGGCAGACCGGCTGGTCAAACGGTTTGCCGCTGCCAAGGTCGCGTACAGGGATGCTCAGGAAGCCAGAGACGACAAAGCCGCTCAAGCCGCGAAAGACATCATGGATGCCCTGCTGCTGTTCAGGACCGACATGACGACTTACCAGCGAGCCTATACGTTTCTGTCTCAAATCTTTGACTACGGCAACACAGACTTCGAAAAGCGTACGATCTTCTACAAGCAACTGCTTCGGCTGCTGAAGTTCGGCCGTGAACGAGAGGGCATCGATTTGTCTCAGGTGGTCCTGACGCACCACAACCTGAAGAATAAAGGCAAACAGGCCATGAAGCTTGCGGACGGCGAAACCCCGACGCTGGCCCCGATCACTGAGGCTGGCAGTGGCTCAGTTCAGGAAAAGGAAAAGGCGTACCTGAGTGCGATCATCGAGAACCTGAATTCGATATTTGGCACTGACACTACCGACGGCGACCAATTGTCATTTGTGCGGGCCATATCGTCCAAGCTGACCGAGTCCGAGACGCTGAGGAGTCAAGCCGCCGCGAACACCAAAGAGCAGTTTGCGAATTCGCCGGACCTGATGCCGCAACTGATCGACGCAAACATCGAAACCTTCGATGCATTTACGACACTCTGCACACAAGTCCTGAACTCGAAAGAAACTCAACAGCGGCTGATGGCCCTGCTCCTTGGCCCAGAGAAACTCTACGAAACACTTCGCAGCAAGTCGGAAAACAAAGCCACGGGCGCTTGAGTGGCGTTTAGGTCGATTGCGCTCAAGCCAGGACCTCAGGCGTCTCCATCCACTCAGACTTATTAAGTCGGCAACTCAATGGTTGAGCAATCAGCTTGACGGTGAGCGATCCGGATTGGCGGAAAAACAACGAACGAGTGAGCCGATTACTGCGGCTGCATAACTTGGCATCATCATTATCATTCCAAACCAAGGGGCAACAAGCGCTATAGAGATACCGTCGGCTATCTCGGATGGCTTGGGAGAAGTGGAACTCATTGCGATCCTTTCAATTGTGGTCATCAAGGTCCCAATTGCCGCCATGATGCCAATCAGGAACGGCGATGAAACGATCAAGATCAGGGCAAGACTCACGAATGGGCCTTTGCCTCGAATCACCACAAACAGTGTCAGTACAAAGCAGAGCAACCCTGCAAACATCAACGTGGGACCATAAAAGAATCCCAGTGACCTGAATATAAATCGAAGGAATGAAATGCGAACTGGTTCAGCTTCACTTGGCACGATTGATTCTCCCGAAGGTGATTCGAAATACAGCGAAAAGATTCTCCTGGCGCAACAAATTGCGTTGCGGACGCATGGGTCCTGATGCTTAATCTAGTGCGATGGACTTTCCCGCCTCACGGGTTCCAGCGATCGGAGTCAGCCATTGTCGCACCGCGGCCCGACACCCGGCAGTCTACGCACAGAAAGCGGCGTTGTCACGGTGGCGAGGCGCTAAATGCAGACATCTGCAATCTCGGCGTCAACCCAGGTCTTCGGGATGTCTGGCTTCCAATTATCATTTGTTTTCTGCGCACTGCTTCTGTCAGTGAAGATAGCGCAAACAATCATAAGCAAGAATGTAATTAAAGACAGATTCTTTGTTCTACAACGCATTTGAGCCTCTTGAAGTGAACTGCGACTTTGGCATCTAACGACTGCGTTAACCTGGCGGCGGGGGTAACGCATCCATTTCAAAACCCGAACCACCGCCGCTCTGGTTGAACGCTTTGATAAAGACTTGTGACCGGCTGGCAGCGTCCGGAATCCGTCGATGGCTGCGAATCAGGGTGCATTTCGGGAATAGTTGCGCGGCGTGTGGAGTTAGACAACCGAATTCGGGACAAGCGAATGAAGACAGGCAAGACAAACCGCATCCAGAT
>CAZFDW010000591.1:0-4049 GCA_964517865.1 uncultured Chitinophaga sp. | reverse complement strand
GCGTATTCTTTGCGAGGCCCGCCCCAGACTCCGATCAGGAAATACATTGGCAGCAGCATGACTTCCCAGAACACGTAGAACAGGAAGAAGTCAAGCGCTAGAAACACACCCATCATACCAGTTTCCAGCAGCAGAAACAGAACCATGTAACCCTTCACATGTTTTGTGATGCTCCAACTGGCAGCCATCGACAGCATACTGATCAGACTCGTCAACAGCACCAACGGCATACTGATCCCATCAACCCCCAGACGGTAATAAACATTCCATGTCGGAATCCAGGCCTTCACAACTTCCAATTGCATTCCCGGCGCATCGGACTGGAATTCGCCTAACCACAGCACCAGGGTCAGGCCGAACGTGACGGCGGTCGTCGCAAAGGCGAACAGTCGCATCGCTTCGGCATTCTTGCTGTCAAACAGCAGTGCCAGAATGAGCGCGCCGACAGAGGGGGCGAAAATGATGGCTGTCAATAAGAATTCAGGATTCATCGTCTAACCCGGAAAGGTCGTGAACAAAATTGCAAACAGAGCCACAACACCCACAACAATAAACATCACATACTGCCGCAGTCGTCCGGTCTGAATGACTCGCAACGAACGCCCGACGGCAAACGTCGAATCTCCAAGCAGGTTGACAAAACCATCAACGACAGCTTCATCAAACAGTTTGTCCCATTTGGACACAAAGATCATCACCTTTGCCGAAGCATGAATGATGCCGTCAAAGATCGTCTTATCAATCCACACACAGCAACTTCCGACGACATGCGACGGTTTCATAAACAGCCCGTCATACAGTTCATCAAAGTGCCACTTGTTCGCAAGAAAGCCGTGCAGCCCCGACAACTGACGTTTGATCTCGCCGACATTCACCAGCGTTGTGCCATACAGCAGCCACGCAATGAACGTACCTGAAGCGGCAGCAATCAAAGCCAGCGTGCCCGCAGTGCCATGCACAGCAAGAATCGCTTCATGACCTGGGAGCGTGAGTTCTCCGGAACCTGCTGTCGCCGCAATTCCGTGCGCAATATGGGCTGGCTGATCACCAGTGATCAGACGGTACAAAGGACCCTCTTCTCCACCAATCGCACAGAACGCGGCAAAGAACGACAGCGCCAGCAACGGGCCTGTCATAATCCACGGTGATTCATGGCAGTGATCATAAATGTGCTGATCGCGCGGCTTACCGGCAAAAGTGTAAAACCACAGGCGAAACATATAGAACGCCGTGATTCCGGCAGTGATCAAAGGCACGATAAACAACAGAAAATGCGAGGGGTTGCCCTTTACGAAGGCCAGCGAAGTTGCCACCACAGCATCTTTGGAAAAGAAACCAGAGAATGCAAAGACTGACGACAGGCCGATCAGACCAGGAATCGCCAATCCACTGATCGCAATTACGCCCACGAGCATTGTGAACGCGGTGATCGGCATCTTTCTCCACAGCCCACCCATTCTGGGCATTTCCTGTTCGTGATGGCAACCGTAGATCACGCTGCCCGAGCACAGGAACATCAGAGACTTGAAGAATGCGTGGGTGATCAGGTGGAACAAGCCGGCACCCCAACCAAACACTCCCAGGCCAAGCATCATGTAGCCCAGCTGACTGATCGTCGAATAGGCCAGCACTTTCTTGATGTCAGTGGCCACAATCGCAATCGTGGCCGCCATAAAGAGTGTGATGCAGCCCACATAGGCAATCGTCAGCAGGACTTCCTGAACAAACATCGGATAGAAGCGTCCGACCAGATACACACCCGCCGCGACCATCGTCGCCGAATGCACAAGCGCACTGACCGGGGTCGGCCCTTCCATCGCGTCCGGAAGCCATGTCTGCAGCGGGAATTGAGCACTCTTGCCGACGCAACCCGCGAAGACGCCGAGTCCTGCCACCACCAGCAGAGAATAGGGAATCGTTCTTTGACCGGCGGCTTGATCTACTGTTGTCACCGCACCAAGCTTTACGTCGCCGGATGCAGCATCGCGGAGCACATTCCCCGTTTCATCGCGAGGCAGCATCTGGAACAAGCCAGCCTGCACCACGTCGCCGTTGCCATCCACTGTGTCGCCAAAGCGGAAAGTTCCAAAGAACGTCCACAGCACCATCAACCCGATCAGAAACCCAAAGTCTCCGACGCGATTCATGATGAACGCTTTATTGGCCGCATTGCAGGCGGATTTGCGCTCGGTGTAGAAACCGATCAGCAGGAAGCTGCAGATGCCTACGAGTTCCCAGAAAATGAATACCTGGAAAATGTTACCAGCGAGCACCAGACCCAGCATCGAAAAGCAAAACAGCGACAGAAACGCAAAGAACCGGTAGTAGCGTCCCGGTCGATGCACATGGTGGCCATCTGACAGATGAGCACTGTGATCGACGAACTCTTCAGTCAGCTCTTCTGACATGTAACCCATTGCAAACAGATGGATACAGGTCGCGATGAAGGTCACCATCGTGAACATCACCAGCGTCAGACTGTCGATGTAGTAGTCGAGCGAAATGTCCAGGCTGCCGAAACGGGCCAGGTAGTAGAGGGTGCCTGAGAAGACTGTTTGGCCTCGGGCGGCAGGAGCTTTATGGGAATTATGGGAGTCAGGTGAAGCATGGGAGTCCGCAGCGGCACCGTCAACTGGCTTGTCATGGTCAGCGTCAACATGCGTTTCACCGTGATCGATGGCATGATCCAAGACCGTCCACTCGTTTGAATTTCCCCAGATCACTAACGCGCTGACACTGCACAGAAAACCGGTGCCGATACAAGCCACGGACATCCATGCGGCAGCGCGGCTTTTCCGAGATCCCCAGAAGCCACCGAAGATCTCAACTGCAAATCCGGCAAGCGGAAGCAGCCATGCGATCATCAACAGGTTTCTTAGTGTTTCGCCAACCATGGGTATTCCAGAAAACCAGCGTGTGCTTAAATCCAACCAATCCCAAAAGTACGCCGTGCGTCAGCCTTTCAGCTTGTTCGCTCGATCAACGTCAATCGTCAAATGGTTGTTATAGAAGTTCAGAGCAATCGCCAGAGCGACCGCAGCTTCCGCCGCGGCGAGCACGATCACAAACAGAGAAAACACCTGCCCGTCCAGGCCGAGATCTGTATACCGCGAGAACGCCACAAAGTTGACATTGGCTCCATTAAGAACCAACTCCACCCCCATCAAAACGCCAATACCATTCCGCTTGGTTGCCATGCAGACGACGCCGCAGACGAACAACACCGCACCGACAAACAGATAGGAATTCAGATCAGCCGTCATGGACGATCACCCTCAGGTATTTCAAATTCAAATGGTTTGTTTAACGGCGATCCGCAGGCGCAGGGCACGTCAGATTCGCCTACGCCTGCGGCTCGCCGTTAAACAATAGTACTCAACTCACCGCTCGCCGTTTCGCCCGAGCCAGATAGGCGGCACCAATTAATACCACCAGCAGATGCACAGACACAATTTCAAACGGCAACAGATACCCGGGAGTCAACGTTTCCCCGTCGCCTGTAAGATCCTGATCCGGTCGGCTTCCCAGGAAACTCAAACCGATCGGCCGCAGTGTGTTCCCCGTCGCCACCACAGGATTGCCCGCTTCCGGACTCAATGCAGGCTCTCGCCAGCTTACCCCGCTCAACGAAGCGTACACGATGACCAGAAACAACAGCCCTACAAGTCCGCCCATCACAACTTCACCCGGCGACGTTGCGATTTTCAGATACGGGCCGCTGGCCGTGAGCATCACACCAAACACCAGCAGTACCAACGTGCCGCCAACGTAGATCAGCAACTGAGCGGCCCCGACGAAGTCCGCGTTCGCCAGAAAAAACAAGGCGGACGTGCTACCGAGAGAGATGACGAGCCAGAACGCCATCCGCACGACCGTTTGGCTGAACACCACGGCAATGGCGCCTAAACAAGTCGCCAGAGCAAATACAGTGAAGAGGAAGGATTCGCCGTTCACTGCACAACTCCTTCACCAATGTTCCCCGTGTCTCCGACGCGGGCCTGCGCCGCATCTGAATACCCCGCGTCGGAGACACGGGCAACACTACTGCC
>CAZFDW010000590.1:0-4062 GCA_964517865.1 uncultured Chitinophaga sp. | reverse complement strand
CGTTGAGGACAACAGACGAATGACGGCGTTAGGGGTCAGCCTGAACCGATTGCGGCTGCAAAATCCGATTCTGGTTGCGTCAGGAACCTTTGGCTATGCAAAGGAGATGACAGCCTTTGTGGATTTCACGCAACTGGGCGGGATTGTTCCCAAGACGGTGACGCCGCAACCGCGTCCCGGGAATCCGCCGCCTCGCACGGTCGAAACGGCCAGTGGCATGCTGAATTCTATCGGTCTGGACAATGACGGATTTGACCAGTTCGTGGCAGAGAAACTACCGTATCTCACAGGCCTTGGGACGGCGATCATTGTCAACATCGCGGCAAAGACCAACGACGACTTTCGGCGTATGGCGGGCGTTCTGAATGAGTGCTCAGGCGTGGCGGCGATTGAATTGAATATCTCCTGCCCGAACGTTTCCGGCGGCGTCGATTTCGGCACGAATCCGCAGCTGGCTGCGGAGGTTGTGGCAGCAGTCCGCGGCGCATGTGATCTTCCGGTGATCGCCAAGTTGACACCCAACGTCACCAGTGTGGTACCGATCGCCCAGGCGGTGGCCGAAGCCGGAGCTGATGCCGTTTCGCTCATTAACACGTTTCAGGGGATGGCTGTTGACTGGAAGCGACGGCGTCCGGTGCTGGGGAACGTCTTAGGGGGTCTGAGTGGGCCGGCCATCAAACCGTTGGCATTACGCATCGTGTGGCAGGTTTCCCAGGCCGTGAAAATCCCGATCATCGGGATTGGCGGGATTCAGTCGATCGACGATGTCATGGAGTTTTTCCTCGTCGGCGCGACTGCTGTCCAGGTCGGGACCGCCAACTTCTATAATCCTGGCCTCGCCAATCAACTTATTCGCGAACTTCCCGCCGCGCTGCAGACTCTGGGGGCTGACAGCGTTGCGGAAATTGTCGGAACGTTGAACACTACGCCTGTCCGAAAAGGGGTCTGACCCTCTCCGGCAAGACGGAAACACCAACATAATCGACTCGCCTCCAAAGGGTCAGACCCCTTTTCGGATAGCCCGACAGGAAAGTTTGCTGACAGCATGTCGGACAGGAATGTCCAACGTACATTAAGCACAATCGAACGCATCCATGAAAATTCTTTCCGGCATTCAGCCCACTGGGCGATTTCACTGGGGCAATTACTTCGGTGCAATTCGGCAGTACATTGCGCTGCAGGGGCATGAGCAGTCTTTCTATTTCATTGCGGATCTGCACGCACTGACGACGGTTCGCGAACCGGATGTGCTGCGACAGAATGTGAAAGATGCAGCTCTGGATCTGCTGGCACTGGGACTGGATCCAAAGCGGGCCACGCTGTTTCGTCAATCGGATGTGCCGGAAACGACGGAACTCACATGGCTGTTGATGACAATCACGCAAATGCATTTGCTCGAAAAATGCGTCGCATTCAAGGACAAGAAGGCCAAAGGCATCGCGGCGGACGCTGGCCTGTTTACCTACCCCGTGTTGATGGCCGCCGACATCCTGCTCTACGACAGTACGACGGTTCCGGTCGGGGCAGATCAGATTCAGCACGTTGAAGTCACCCGCGACCTGGCACAGCGATTTAACACCATGTACGGCGCGACATTGCATTTGCCGGAGGCCTATGTGCTCGACGATTCAGCCAAAGTGCCGGGCACGGACGGCGAAAAGATGTCCAAAAGTTACAACAATACAATACCGATTTTTGAAACGCCAAAGAAGCTGCGGAAGATTATCATGTCGATCAAAACGGATTCAACAGCGATGGAATCGCCCAAGAACCCTGATACGTGCTCCGTGTTTGAACTCTACAAATTGTTTGCCACACCTGAAGCACAAATGACATTGGCGGAACGCTATCGTGCGGGCGGCATGGGTTATGGTGAAGCCAAGGAATCGCTGTATCAGGCGGCGATTGCACACCTGGGTGAAGCATTTGCACGCCGTACGCAGTTGGAGACTTCGCCGGATGTCGTCGAAGATATTCTCCGCGAAGGCGCTCATCGGGCGCGCGCGAAAGCTCAGGAAGTTCTGGAAAGAGTTCGTGCAGCGTGCGGACTGCTGGCGAAGCCTGCATGAAATCGCACGGCACGGCACAGCCATGGCAAAAATTTTCCGGGTTTGAGGGAGAATGTAAATCCTTCTTGCAGTCCGGACGGTCAACGGGCAGAATTCGGTATGGGGCACGTTTTTTCCATTGTCCTTCCGGCAATGGCGTCTCAGCCGACACGGGATTGTCATTCCGCTGCTTGTCGATTCAGTCGGCAGTGTGCCAAAATGGGCTTGAAGGATTTGTCAAATGACCGGATCTCGTCAGCGCATGCTGGTGATTGGTAAAACCGCCTCAACCGTCCCTCACATCAAAGAACTGACCGGCGAAAAACTGGACGTGATTTCCGCGAACGACGTCAGGCTTCCGGATGCGTCAGCGGATTACCTGGTGGTTGACGCCTCCGAACCACAGCTGATGTCCGACCTGCAGGTTTGCGCGATGGGCCTGCTGAGCGCTCTGCCGGACGGGATCGTACTGCTGGACGAGGATCTCACCATTCTGTGGCACAACGCCACATTTCGACAGTTGCTGCGCACGACGGAGCTTATCGTGGGGCGCCAATTGCAGGATGTCATACGTCCGGCAGACGGGACAGACCTGCGCCGGATCGCCATACCGGCGAGTTCCGGTGAAGCCGCCTCGCTGACTGTTCGCCGCGAAGACCGCAGTTCGCTGGTTCTGCGACTGGCAAGAACTGCCATCAATCTGGATGATGCCAGGCAGACGGCGATGATCCTGACGGTGCGGGACGTCAGCAGACAGGTTCTGGAAAAGCAGAAGCAGGATGCAATTTATCGCGCGGGTCTGGAGATGGGTAACCTGACGACAGAAGAGGTGACTGCAATGAGTCACGAAGAACGCGTCATGTTGCTGAAGGATCAGATCCTGCAGTTCACTCAGGAAATCCTGGGCTACGACACGTTCGAGATTCGATTGAACGATCCGGAAACCCACGAACTGCTTCCGTTGCTGGAAGACGGCATGGATCCTGAGGCCGCAGAGCGCAGGTTATACGCCATGGAAAGCGGGAATGGTGTTACGGGTTTTGTGGCATTCAGCAAACGCAGCTATCTGTGTTCGGACACACAGCACGATCCGCTTTATCTGCGAGGTGCGAGCGATGCCCGCAGTTCGCTCACCGTGCCGTTGATGATTCGGGATACAGTGCTGGGCACGTTCAACGTCGAGAGTCCGGGAACGCTTTCATTCAATCAGACAGATCTGGACTTCCTCACCCTGTTCAGTCGGGTTGTGGCCAGTTCGCTGAACCAGCTGCAACTGCTGGTTGCTGAAAAGGTACATTCGGAAACCGAAAACTCTGATCGACTGCGACGTGAAGTTTCCAAGCCGTCTGATGAGATCCTGAATGCCGCGACCTGGATTCTGGAACGCTACATCGGGCACGATCCGGACGTCTGTGATCGCCTGCATCTCATCACTGACCGCGTTCGCAAGATTTCCGGTCAGGTGGGTAGCGTGCCGGGAATATCAGACACCGCGATCCCGCTCAACAAAGCGACCACCCAGCGACCGCCGCGAAAAGCACTGATGGGTAAGCGAGTGCTTGTGGTTGACCAGGATGCAGCCGCCCGCAGCGAGGCGCACAACCTTCTGGGGCAGATGGGCTGCGAAGTCGAAGCCGTGCAGAATGCGACAGAGGGTTGCGCAATGCTCCGCAATTATCATTATGACGTTGTGCTGACCGATATTCGGTTGTCAGATGCCAACGGTTACGAATGTTTCCGGCGACTTCGGGAAATCAACAGCCATGTCCCGATCATTATGATGACCGGTTTTGGATACGATGCATCGCATTCGATTGTCAAGGCACGGCAGGAAGGATTAAAGGCCGTGCTCTACAAACCATTCCGCAGGGCTCAGATGCTGGATGAAGTGGAAAAGGCTGTGAGCACGCCGGGGCCTGAGTAGTGCTCTGGCAAGATCATCGCCATGGAAATTCCACTATGATTCGCAGTCGTCAGATTTCACCGCAGGCGCTAGGCGCGTTCAGTCGTTCAA
>CAZFDW010000589.1:0-4063 GCA_964517865.1 uncultured Chitinophaga sp. | reverse complement strand
GAAAGCCACAAATGCCGACGGGCTGCCGGGAGTTTCGTAACTCGCCCCGTTGCAATCTCAATCACCTGCACTTTTTCGTAGCGCGCACCGCAGGCGAGCCATTTGCCGTCGCCGGAGAACTCCAGTGATTCAATCGTCGTGAGTTGGCTTGGCAGCTCGAAACGTCGTTCGCCCGTTTGAAGATCGTAGATCAGCGGTGTTGCCACATTGCTGACGGGATCCTTCGCACCTCCGGTTGCCAGCAAGCGCCCATCCGTACTGACGGCCAGCGCATGCAGGGAGGCAACACCGGTTGGAATTGTACGGATGAGGTTCGAAGATTGCAGATCGACGATATAGATGTTGCCGTCCCCACCGACGGCCGCAGCATGGGTTGAGTCGGGGATGATCCGCACTTCATGAAGGGGAGCAGACACTGTCAGCAGCCTGCGAAACGACCGGTTCAACTCCTGACGCAGCATTTGCCATTCCGGCCGTATTTCCGCCTGTGAATCGGATTGCTTCAGACGTTCGAGCGATTCGTTGACTTCGGCGAATTGCCGTTGCTCCCAGGCTGTAAACGCTTCGCGAATTCCCGACTTCCAGGCAAGTCCCTGGAAGCGGATCTTTTCTGTTTGAGCTGCTTTGAGGTACTCATTGGCCTGACGCTGGGCCTGCCATGCTTCTCCGGCCTGCCAGAGACTGATGCCCGTCCCCAACAGCAGACTTGTCACGATGCACAGTCCGACAACCATAATACGGCGATGCTGGCTGATGATTTTGCGAAGGCGATATCCGGCGGTTGGGGGATACGCCAGAACCGGCTCGTTATCCAGATACCGCTGCACGTCAGCCGCCATTGCATTGGCCGACTCGTAACGGCGGTTGCGATCCTTATCGAGGGCTTTCATCACGATCCAGTCGAGTTCACCACGAAGCTGCTGGCTGAGTTTACGCGGGTCCGCCTGGCGGCAATCCGAAACCGTGAACAAGGTCTTTGCCTCGAGCGTGCTGACTCGCGTACTGGGGCGCGGCGGATCCACTTCGCGGATCATTCTCCGCATTTCGTCAAGGCCAGCGTTGCGGAGCGTGTCGCGTTTGAAAGGCGTATGGCCGGTGAGGAGTTCGTAAAGCAACACACCCAGTGAATAGATGTCGCTGCGGGTATCGACATCGATGCAGCTTTCCCCCGCCTGTTCGGGACTCATATACGCGGGCGTACCAACCATCTCACCAAATCCCGTATGGAACGTTGCTTCCGTCAGCGACTGGCCGATCGCTTTGGCCACTCCGAAGTCGATCACTTTGGGCATCGCGGTGACGTCATGCAATTCGACGAGCACGTTGCTGGGCTTGATATCGCGGTGAATCAGGCCTTTCTGGTGCGCGTGCTGAATCGCCTGGCAGACCGTGACGAACAGCTGCAGTCGTTCGCGGGTATTGAGTTTTTGCCGATCACAGAATTCGGTGATGGGAGCGCCTTTCACGAGCTCCATCACGAAATAAGGTCGCCCCGCATCGGTCGCTCCGGCATCCAATACCTTGGCGATGTTGGAGTGATTCATCAAGGCCAGCGCCTGCCGCTCGGCCTCAAATCTCGCGACAACCTGCAGAGTATCCATGCCCGGCTTGATGACTTTCAGAGCCACCATGCGACGCACGGGAACCTTTTGCTCGGCTCGATAGACGACACCCATGCCGCCTGAGCCGATCTGCTCCAGCAGTTTGTACGGGCCGATCTGAGTCCCGGGTTTCTCAATGACTGGCAGAATCAAGGGGCCTACGTGACCCGTCGCGGGCTGCTGCAAGAAACTGCCTGCCTTGCCGAAAGCATGCATTAATGCCTCAACTCGGTGTCGCAGTGCCAAGTCCGAGGCGCAAGTCTCATCCAGGAATGCGGCACGCTGGGCGTCATCATGCAGTTGCACTGCGGCAATAAACAGGTCGCGTTCGTTCACGGTCAGGCCCTTGTGTTTGTCCCTTAACCTCATTCAATGCGAAATCGGAGTCAGGCGAGCGCAAAGAATCTTCCGACAAAGCTCTGAACCTCGCTCAACTATTTTCCCGCTGGAGTGATTCAAAGAGCCAGGCTCGCGCAAAAGCCCACAGCAAGTCGGCGGAACGGGGCGAAATTCCCATGATTTCTGCCGCCTGGTCGCCGGTCAGACCGGCAAAGAATCGAAGTTTGACCAGCTCCGCAGCCCTTGGATCAGCGATCGACAACCGTTCCAGGTGTTTGTCCACTTCCAGCAGGTCCTGTTGCGGTTCGTTCCCCAAAGTGAGTGCCTCATCCAGATCGATCCGCGCGTGTTGTCCGCCGTGTTTGACAGCTTGGCGTCGTCGAGCGTTTTCCACGAGGATTCGCCTCATGGCTTCGGCAGCTGCGGAAAAAAAATGCCCCCGGTTGTCCCACTGCTGCGGTTGCTGGTCGATCAGACGCAGGAACGCTTCATGCACCAGCGCGGTCGGCTGCAGCGTGTGATCTGGCGATTCCTGGGCCATTCTGGCCGCTGCGAGCTTGCGTAGTTCGTCGTAGACAAGTGGGAGCAATTGCCCGGCCGCCAACGGATCACCGGATTCGATTTGCAACAAAATGTGTGTGACGTCGGACATCCGACAGAATCTAATCTTTGTCCGGGCAGTTCGCCAGAAATACCCTGGACAGCGTGTAAAGATCCTCTATTTTACTTGGCTTACTATCGGCCAAACTGCGGCGACATCGATTTGATTCGTCTCATGATGTCGATTCACTGCTTCGCAGAGAACTCAATCTCCAGCGACTTCGGTGGCAGATTGTCGCTGCCGGATCCGGGAGGCACAGGCGATTGCTTCACAGCCAGTCGCCCGGTGATGTGAAGCGGGGACTCGAACCAGCGACTGAGCGATTCGAGGATTTCCGGGGGGACGGGCTGACTGTCGGTTCTTGAACGGTGGCGGGAAACTACGATCATGGTGAGGGCGACGTTGGACGGCACGTTGGCGGTCCATGTACCTGCCTGATCAGCCTGATGGACGGAACCGCCAAGTGTTTCGAGTGCCGCTTCAATCGCCTTGCGGGCTTTGGAGTCTGCGGATTCCCGCAACGGTCGGGCGTCCAGTCTCAGCGTCGTCGCATTTTCGGTTGGCAACAGGAGCACAATGGCGCCAGTGTCTGCGGCGGAGTTTCCTGAATCGTTGACGAAGCGCACGACGCCTTTCAATTGACGCTCACTGGCAGCCGGCTTCTGGATCGCAACTTCGGGCGCGGGCGCGACGATGGATTTCGGATCGGCTTTGGCTGCGTCGGGATGATCGCTGGATCGCCAAAACGTTCCCAGAAGGAACCCCGCCGCAAACGCAGGCAACACGAACATCAGCAGAAACAGCGGCGCACACGAAAAGCCCTTCCTGGGCTGCAAAGCGGCAGTCGGTTCAGATTGTTTCCCTTGCGACTGCGGCGCGGCAGGTGCGACTGTCGCCAGTTCCCGCAGAGCTGAAGTCAGATCGGGTTCCGGCAGATCGGGAAGGATAAGCGGTGCGGAATCATCGACATCTGGCGGACCAAGTGCTGACAACTCCTGCAATGCGTTGCGCAGGCTCGGATGGTCGCCTGGTCTCGGCGCCTGTTTCGTTCCGGTCGCCCCGCCGCCTTCGTGGGGTACAAGGACGGATCGACCGCACGCCGGGCAATCGACGAGCGTCTCGGCTTTTGTGGTTGAGATTCCCAGAAACTGACGACAGTGCGGGCAACGAAACTTGATAGTCATCCAAACCTGTCCTGCTCAGCAGACGTTGAGAGTTGAGTATTCCTGAGAAGATTTTTGGCAACGCATCATTTTGAGATCGACTAAATGTAGGCCGACTTCGCCGAAGTCGGCACGGCAGATTTCAGCGAAATCTACTTACCTGTTTCGATTGCGGGCGAAGCCCGCGCCAAGAAATTCAATCGTTCAACGGTTTCGGAACATGATAACGTTTGAGTTTTCGGTCAAGCGTTGAGCGTTCAATTCCCAGGATCTGCGAAGCTTTGGACTTGTTCCAGCCCGTATGTTCCAGCGTCGCGAGGATATGTTCCTGTTCGACGTCGGCCATGGAAAATTCGCGA
>CAZFDW010000588.1:0-4073 GCA_964517865.1 uncultured Chitinophaga sp. | reverse complement strand
TATGTCGATTACTTCCACCAATCTGCAGACATACGAAGAAGTTGTTGCGGGGCTTCTTGAACAGATCAACCTTGGGCAGACTTACGAGGAACTTCTCAATTCGATCTATGACCGCCTTCAGGGAATTGTCCCCTACGACCGCATCGCCGTGGCGCTGCTGGAGGATGCTGGAACCAGGCTCCAACTGGTGTCGTGCCGCTCGGATGGGCCGGTTTGGCTCAAAGTCGGCTACGCTGCCCCCGTCGAGGGCTCGACATTGCACGACCTGCTACTCACGGGTAAGCCGCGCATCATCAATGACCTGCCTGACTATCTGGCCAAAAAACCAGAATCGGTCTCAACCATGCTCGTCGTTAAGGAGGGCATGCGTTCAAACCTGACGCTGCCCCTGCTGGCCAATGGCAAGCCAATCGGGGTGGTCTTCTTTTCCAGCCGGGATACGGCGACTTACAACGAACACCACGCCCACCTGCTCAAGCGGTTGGCCGGTCATATCGCAATCAGCGTCGAAAAGGCGCGGCTCATTGAAGCCCTGCAGGAACGCAACAAGGAACTGCTGGAAGCGAACGAACTCAAGGACCAATTCCTCGAAAAGCTGCGGCAAGAGGTTCAACGCCAAACGCAGGAACTGAAGAGTTCCGAAGAGCGCTGTCGCTTGCTGGTCAGTCTGGGCCAAATCACCAATTCCAGCCTGGAGTTGAAACAGGTGTTCCAGCTCGCGGCCGAAGAGATCCACAAGCTCATCGGATGCGATCGGGTCAGCCTGATTCTGCTTGACTCCGAACACAATTCACGCGGCGGATTCGCACTGGAGTTCGGGGAGACCGCGCGCTGGGCTGAGATCCCGACCCAAACGCTGGCCGACTCGGCGGCCCAGTGGGTCATGCAGCATCGCCAGCCGCGCATCGCCCGACAGCTCGATCAAGCCTGTCCGTTTGTGGAAGATCGCCATTTCTTTGAAATGGGCTTTCACGCCTACGTTTATCTGCCGTTGGTCTGCCACAACCAGTGTGTGGGCGTCTGGGGACTGGCTTCAAGGCAGAAGGATCAGTTGGACCTCTGGGACTTAAGGTTGCTCGAAGAGTTCAGCAACGTGCTGGCGACCGCGGCAGATAACGCATCGGCCTACACGCAAATCGCTCAGTTGAAGGCGCAACTCGAAGAGGAGAACGTCTACCTGCGCGACGAAATCAAGACCGAACACAATTTCGCCAACCTCATCGGCGACAGTCGCTCCATGCTGGAAGTACGCAAGGCCATCGAGCAAGTTGCCACCACGGACAGCACGGTACTGATCCTGGGCGAGACGGGCACCGGCAAAGAGCTGATTGCGCGGGCCATTCACGACCTGAGCCCGCGCCACGATCATCTACTGGTTAAGGTGAATTGTGCCGCTCTGTCACCGGGGGTCATTACCAGCGAGCTGTTCGGGCACGAACAGGGTGCCTTCACGGGAGCGACCAAACGGCGCCTGGGGCGATTCGAGGTGGCTCAGCGCGGTAGCATCTTTCTCGATGAAATCGCCGAGATACCGCCGGAGACCCAAGTCTTACTGCTTCGCGTGCTCCAGGAACGTGTGATCGAACGTGTGGGTGGCAGCGAACCAATCGAGGTCGATGTGCGGGTTATCGCTGCCACCAACCGCGACCTGAAGGCGGTGGTGGACGAGGGCGGGTTCCGTAGCGATCTTTTCTACCGGCTCAATGTGTTTCCCATTCAGGTTCCGCCGCTTCGCGAGCGCCGAGAGGACATCCCCGCCCTGATCAACCATTTCATTCGCCTGTTCGAGCGACGGATGAACAAGCAGATCACGCGTGTAAACCGCCGCACCATGGAGCTGTTGATGAACTACCATTGGCCCGGCAACGTACGCGAACTTGAACACATCCTGGAGCGTGCGATGATCGTAACTTCCGGCGACACGCTGGAAATTGATCCGACGTGGCTGAGCCCCCAAGGTGCGAGTGTCGCCAAGCCGGACGGCCAACTCACGATGGCCGACATCGAGCGGCGCGGCATCCTGGAGGCCCTGGAGCGAAGCGGCGGGAAGATTTACGGCCGTGGTGGCGCCGCCGAGGCACTGGGTCTGAAGCCGAGCACGCTCTACGGCAAAATGCGTAAGCACCGAATTCGGACAGAGAAACGAAGAATTGGCTAAACGGTCTCAACAGCCGCTCACTATCAATCCAGGTTGAGACTGAAGAAGCGATGGGGGGCCGCCGAACGGAACTCGCCCCCCAATTGCCCGATTTGCTGTGCCGTACAGTTACGTTTGACAATGGCAAGAAATCCATCAAACATAAACTGCTCGCGGCGGCCCGGTTCGTGTGAATGATCCAGAGCATCCATTTTCGGCTCAAAAGCCCACTATTCCCCGTCGTTTAGACTCCGTCACTTTGATGCGAGCCATGCCTCTAAAAATCCAAAAGTGTGGGACAGTGGCCAGCAAAGGAAGGAAGTGCCACGATCAGGGACCAAGCCGCTCGGCAAAACTTCCGAACGGCAGCCGAAAGCGGTGATTGCGCAGACCTGACTGACTTACACTGCAACGATCGATAGACTCCATTCATGACCACTTGATCGTAACCAAACGGCCATGCCCGGATTCGTCGATGTCAGGGGGTTCCGTCGCCTTAAAAAATGAGAAATCTGATGCCGAACGTTGTGGTGATTGATGACGACCGAAGTGTGTGCGAAATGATTCGCAGGTCGCTGGAGAAAATTGACCTGGCGGTGTCAACAGTCTCACGAGCCGACGATGGCCTGAGTTCCATTCGCAAAGAATCCCCCGATGTTGTGCTGCTGGACATTATGCTGCCTGGAACATCCGGGCTGGACGTCTTTCAGAAAATTCGTGATCTTGATCGGAAGTTGCCGATCATTTTCATCACGGCAGGAAGTGACAGTTCCACGGCGATCAGAGCCATGCAACTGGGCGGGTTTGACTACGTCACAAAGCCACTTGATCTTCCGGCGCTCAATGAACTTGTTGAGAAGGCCATTGAAACGCGTCGGATGATGAATACTCCCGTCGCGCTGCACATGAGCGATGGTAAATTCCCGGATACAGAGTCGTTCGTGGGTCGAAGTCCGGCGATACTGGAAGTCTTCAAATCGATCGGGCGAGTCGCAGCGCAGAATGTTCCGGTGTTGATCCGGGGAGAAAGCGGTACAGGAAAGGAGCTTGTCGCCCGAGCGCTTTATCAGAACAGTGCTCGATCGGGCGAGTGCTTCATGGCTGTGAACTGCGCGGCGTTGCCGGATGCGTTGCTGGAGAGTGAACTCTTTGGACACGAGAAAGGCTCGTTCACAGGTGCCGACAAACAACGCATCGGAAAATTCGAGGCCTGTAACGGAGGCACGATCTTTCTTGACGAAATTGGTGACATGTCGCCGCTTGTGCAGGGCAAGGTGCTGCGTCTGTTACAACAGCAGGAATTCGAACGCGTCGGCGGAAACAAGACGATCAAAACCGATGTTCGAATTATCACAGCCACGAATCTGGACCTTGACCAGATGGTTATCGACGGCGAGTTTCGCCAGGATCTGTTTTATCGATTGAACGGGATTACCATCACTCTGCCGCCACTGCGGAAACGTGGCGACGATGTGTCGCTACTGCTCGAGTACTACCTGCGAGTCTGCGCGAAGGAAATGAATCGACATGATTGCGAGGGGATTTCCCCGGAGGCCCTTGAAATGCTGAAAGCCTATTCCTGGCCGGGAAATGTGCGTGAAATGCAGAGTATTGTGCGCCAATCGCTGCTGAACGCGACGGGACCTGTCATCGTGCCGTCGTTCCTGCCTTTGGAGGTGACAAACGCTTCGAGGCCGGAGACGCCCGAGCTGGCACCTGTCAACGATGCGACCGGCGTTCCGTCTGACATGGCACCGTTTGTGAATCGCCGCCTCGCAGCAGAATCGAGAAATCTCTATGCAGAGACATTAGAGCAAATGGAGCGATACCTGATCACTCGTGTGCTTCAAGCGACTGAGGGAAATCAAACCAAGGCGTCTGAGATTCTGGGCATCACCCGCGGCAAGATCCGCGATCGAGTGAACCTGTTTCAAAT
>CAZFDW010000587.1:0-4075 GCA_964517865.1 uncultured Chitinophaga sp. | reverse complement strand
CGCTGTCGATGGTGATTGTGTTCGTCGGCAGTCTGGCTCAAAGCCGTCGCGACGTGTGGCAGGTGATGGAACAATATTTTCGCACATGGGTTGCGAAAGTTGATGTTCAGGATTTGTTTCCTCCCTCGATGTTCAGTGCTCTCGCGCAGCATTACGAGGTTGAGGATTTTGGAACGATGATTGCATCCAAGCTGGGTCCGTTTCAGAGTCTGCCGTTTCCCGGTGGATGGACGATCGGATTGATCATGCTGATCAACCTGACCGCTGCGCATTCATTGAAGTTCAAAGTGCGGGCTCGAGGTCTCAAACTGGCCGCAGGCATCGTGCTGACTGCGCTCGGGATGTTGCTGACGTATGCCGTTGTCGTGACGGGCAACATGCAGATGGGCGTCGATTTTGGTGAGAATACACTTTTGTCCAAAGACAGCATCTGGCTGCTGATGCTGGGCGGATTGGCTGTGGCTGGCGTTGCCGCCGTGGCGTCTGCCGTGATGTCGGCATCCATGGGCCTGTCCCGCTGGTTTCTGGGAGGGATCGGTGTGCTGCTGCTGACCGTCGCCATCGCCTTTTTTTGGGGCGGTAAAGAAGCTCAACTGAATCTGTCCAATATGAGAATCCTGTGGCAGTTGCTGAAAGGTGGAGCGTGCGCTCTGGTGCTGCTGCTGGGGTCCAATCTGCTGTTCGACAAACGTGGCGGGATCGCGGTGCTCCACTTTGGTGTCGCGTTGCTGATGATCAGTGAGTTGCAGGTCGGTCTTCAGGCAAAGGAAAACATGCTGTCGCTGATCGAAGGCGAAACGTCGTCGTTTGTGCGGGATATTCGCGTTCGCGAACTGGCCATCATTTCGCAGAAGCCTGACAAAAAAGATGAGGTCGTGGCGGTTGCGGAATCGCGACTGGAGGATGCCGCATCGTATGCTTTGAGTTCCAAAGACGACGCGGAAAAGAGTGATCGAGCCGGTGGACCAATTGTCCCTGAGCAGGTGATCGAGCTGTCACAGTTGCCGTTCGACATTGCTGTGCGCCGATTTTATCGCAACAGCGCACAGCGGGCCGTACTGCCGGATGATGAGATGCGGTTGCCATCCGGGCAGGGGAAGTTTTCAGTAGCAAAGCAATTACCTCCGGTCACGGGCATGGAGGAAACCAGTGACACGAGTGCGGTCTATGTGGATCTGCTTGAAAAAGGTTCGAAGAAGGTCATTCAGTCCATGCTCGTGTCGCAGAACGCAAGCGAACTTCGCGGCGTGCCTCTGGCAGAAACAGCGACGATCGATGGCAAAGATTATCAGTTCTATCTCAGGTTTCAGCGAAGCTATCAACCGTATTCCGTCAAACTGATCGATGTGAGCCGCACGAATTACATCGGCACATCGACACCGCGCGACTATCGGTCCGTGATTGAAATCACAGAACCGGCCAGCGAAGAGGTCGAAAAGTTTTCCGTCTGGATGAATAACCCGCTGCGTTTCAAGGGCGAGACATTTTATCAGACGGGGCATCAGGATCTGGGTGCCGGCAAGGAAATGACGACATTGTCGGTCGTCAACAATCAGGGCTGGATGCTGCCATACATCGCCTGCATGATTGCAATGTTCGGAATGTTCGCTCAGTTTGGTCAAACGCTGTTTCGGTTTCTGGATCGTGCAGTGCGCAGTCCGGAACTGGCCACCGTTCCGTCGAAGGTGACTTTCTCCGACGTGCGACCGGGCTTTGGACCGGCAAGATCCGAAGTGGATTCTTTTCCGGTTGTCGCATCGAAACCTGCTGCACCATCAACGCCGTTCATTTTAGGCATCGGTATTCCGCTCCTTGTGACGCTCGTATTTGCGATGTGGCTGGGTCGGAAGGCGATGCCACCAAAGGTCGTTCCTGATACGATGAATCTCTACGGCTTCGCGCAGTTGCCGGTTGCCTGGAGCGGACGACCACAACCGATCGATTCGATGGCTCGCGTGCAACTGCTGGCTGCGTCGCACAAGTCCACATTCGAAGGCGAGATGGATGCTGCAGAACTGACTTCTCCGGAACGCCGTGAAAAAATCCTGCAGACAATTGCGAAGGGATGGCCCACGGTCGATCTGAGCAAGCTCAAGGACTTCAATGGCAGCTACTCCGAATGGATCGCAAGAATTGGTGAACTGACCGCATCCGGAGAAGAGGCCATTGAAGCGCGGATGCGATCGGTCATGGTTCGCAGGATGCCAGCCGTGCAGTGGTTACTGGACGTGATGACTCGTCCAGCCGTCGCCGCACGACACCGTATCTACAAGATCGAAGACGACGGTTTGTTGTCCTTGCTGGGTCTGGAGAAACGTCCCGGGCTGACCTATTCTCTCGTGGAAATTCAGAAGAATTTCAAAGCGATGGAGCCGATCCTGCAGGCCAGCCGCAAGAAACAGGAAAACGGCCAGGAGAATTCGTTGACTGCGATCGAACGCCGGGTCGGTGCGTTGTTTGAAACGATGGGGCGCGTGGATCAGTTGTCGCAGGTCTTCATCCTCCGGGATTCCGATGGATTGCTGGGTGCATATGTGGATTCGTGGCGAGTCCTCCGTCTGCTGGGCAGCACGGCACCGGTGAGTCCAGTGCCGACAGGATCAAAGGATGAGACACGGTCCTGGGAAACAATGATCGCGGCGAATTCGGTGCGTCAGTTGAATGATCGCATGACAGAAAACAGCATCGTCACGCTCGACGATTTCAAGAAATACGTCAACGAGAAACTGCCAGCGGAACTCGTTACCCAATCCATCACCGGCAGTTATCGCATTCTGAAGGACGGTGCCGCTCACGGTGCAGACCCGGCAAATGCCAAGGGTGCGTCCGATGTTGACGTGCAGCGCCAGGCTGAGGCAGCAGCGGCGCGTGTTCCGGATGAGTTTTTGCGGGAGATCCTGAAAATCATCGCCGCATCGGATCCCAAGCAGACACCGGAGGAGATTTCTGCGTCCGTACCTGATGAGAAAATGCGTGAGATTGCGGCGGCACGAATTTCAGCCGAAATGTTCGACGTCTTTTCGACGATTCAGGAACGCACTCCCGATGACAAGCGGCTGTTGCAGATTCGGACGCGCCTTCAGAAAATCGGCGCTGATGATCCCAAAATCCTGTCACTCGCCATGAATGAAGAACTCATTCAGCTTGTCTGGGACGACCTGCAGACTCGCGTCGGGCATCTGATGCCGGGCGGCGAGAATTTTGGCACGTTCAATACAAATGCTCTGGCAATAAAAAACATTCTGACGGGATGGGAACAGGGGGATCTTGCAGCTTTCAACACAGGAATCCAGACCTACGGCGAAACTCTGAAGGCTAGTCCAGTGCCGCATATGAGCACCAGTGTCGTAAAGCTGGAGGCGTGGTTTAACTTCGTGGAACCATTCTACCTCGCGATTTGTATTTACCTGCCGATCATCGTGTTCTCGTTCGTCGGCTGGCTCTGCTTTGGCACAGTGTTGCGAAACACTTCATTGTTCCTGCTGGTGCTGGCGTTCCTGCTGCATACGGTGGCGTTGATTTTGCGAATGTGGATTTCCGGGCGACCACCCGTCACCAATCTGTATTCGTCTGCCATCTTCATCGGCTGGGGCGTGGTCTTTGGCAGCTTCTTTATTGAACTCCTGCTGAAGCGCGGGATCGGCAATCTCATTGGAGCATCCGTCGGTGCGGCGACTCTGATGATCGCCAGCTATCTGGCGCTCGATGAAGGTGACACGCTGGGAGTGATGCAGGCCGTGCTCGATACAACGTTCTGGCTCGCGACGCATGTCGTGTGCATCACGCTGGGATATGTTGCAACGCTCGTGGGTGGCTGCATGGGAATCGCTTATTGCGTGATGGCCGTGCTGAATCCCCGCGCGGCCGGAATCAACTCCTCTGACAAACCTACCGATGAGTTTAAGCTCTTCGGTAAAATGGTGTACGGCGTCGTTTGCTTCGCTATCTTTTTCAGTCTGGTGGGTACGGTGCTGGGCGGCCTGTGGGCGGATGATTCCTGGGGCCGATTCTGGGGATGGGATCCAAAAGAAAACGGTGCGATGATGATCGTGCTGTGGAACGCCATTATTCTGCA
>CAZFDW010000586.1:0-4088 GCA_964517865.1 uncultured Chitinophaga sp. | reverse complement strand
GCCTGTGGCACACTGGCCTGGAGGATCTGGTCGGAGATGGTCCTCGGCTGCGATGATTCTGCTCCGAGCACCAGGTCGATCAGGCCTGGCGTGGAACGGTATTCGAAGGCATCGTACGAACTCAACTTCAGGGACCGGGCCATGTCTTCAACAGCGTCTTCAACATAACCAATCTGATCGACCAGATGCTTTTCGATCGCCTGATTGGCGGTGTAGATTTGTCCGGTGGCGAGTAATCGGACCGCCGCATCGTCCAGTTCTGTTCGATTGTCGGCAATCACCGAAACAAAACGGCTGAACGCATCTTCCATAATGGCACCCCAGACCGTTTTCTCCTGATCCGTCATGTCTCGAAATGGATTGAGCGTATCCTTCAGCGGGCCAGTGACGAGTGGTTCGGATTTTACGCCGAACTTCTCCACGAGTTCCGTGGCATTGTACCGGGGAATGATGACGCCGATCGATCCGGTCCAGGTTGTAGGTTCTACATAGATCCGGCCCTGCGCTCCGATTCCCATGGCGATATAATAACCTCCCGAAGCAGCAATGCGTTTCATGGCGACGTTGACGGGTTTGGCTTTGGCCAGCTTCTGAATCTCACGGTACAATTGATGGCTGTCGGCGACGAAACCACCGGGACTGTCAATCACCAGCAGTACACCACGTACGGAGGCATCGTCCTGCGCCTGTTTGAGTTCTCTCAGCCAGCGACTGGTGAACGGGGGGCTGATCGTGCCTTCAAAATTGATCACCGCAATGCGATCGTCGGCTCCCGCTGTGCCAAGCAAATGCTGCTCCGGAATTCCCGGTCGTCGATACGCCAGCGGTTGCCAGATGTACCATACGTTGAGTAACAGCGACACAAGCAGCAGCCCGATGAAGATTCGCCGGAACCAAGGCGAACAACGGGCGAGAATCGTGGCACCTTCGCAGTGAATGATGACATGGCGGGCGTCAGTGTGTGTGGCATCGCTTGCAGGCGATCGAGGCGGAGATGTCATATGAATTTTGCAGTCAGGTGGCTGGAACGAGGATTCAAAAGCCGAATGTCCCGATTTTAGACGCAGCCACTGCTGCCTCCAAAGCAATGCAACCCCGTAAAAACCGTCATTATCGAAAAACTTTGCGCAATCGTTAAAGTTTAACATCCGAAAGCGTCGATGGACCAGATACGTAGTGTCAACGCCCAAAGCGCGGGCATGCATGCCGACTTGTCAAATCATCGGATGGTCCACAATGTTTCATCGTGTCATTGGCCTGAGTTCTGTTCTGCTGGTATGTCTCGCTGGCTGCAGCCTGAGCTGTCATGGAGACAGAGGCTGTTGCCAACACGGCGACTCCGGGAGTTTCAACGCGCCCTGCGGCATTGGCGAGGATTGTACATGCTCAGCTCCCCTTTATCCAGGTGATCAAAACTGGCAGGACAATTGCCAAAAACACAGCCGTCAACGACCGATGCAGCAATTAGCGACGGCATTTCGTCGTGCATCGTCAAAGCGGATGTCGGGTCCACACGCGGGTAAATGCACATGCGAATCATGTGGCTATGAATCAGTCATGAGCCAGCCAATGATCTGGAAACAGAATTCCTGCGGTCAGCCGGTGTGCGGTGTTCCACAAGCGTGCGGCTGCGATTCTTATGGGCCTTCGTGGACTGGCGGTTGGTCCGCAGGTGACTCGCCTGCAGGTGGCGTGTTCTACGCCACGGCTGATCAGGGCTCAACAGGCTGCGACTGCGGACAACAGCATTCGACAAACGGACCAATGTACATTCCGGAGGGGATTGGGCAGTTCGAAAATTCAGCTGAAGCACCGATGATGAGTGTTCCTGCCAACGATCAGAGTCACATGGTTCCTCGATCATTCCCGCCATCGCCGGGTGCGCTGGACAATGATGTCGCGAAGCCACTACCGATACCTCCATCAGGGGAAGGAACGGCACCCAAACCGCAGGATCTGACACCTGTGGAACCTCCGATGGAATTCCCGGAGAATACACCAGACGACTTTGATCCGCTGCAGCCGGACGGGGCTCCGACTGCCGAAAGAGTCCTGGACCCTGTCAGCTTCGAAATTCCGCGACTGCCCCCAATTCCAGAACGAGGCCACTCGTCTCTTAAGCGCGGCGGACCTCAGCCGGTACGACCAATCGCGACAGATTCGGAGCGATTCCAGAGGTAGCGAATTGCAGCAATGGATCTGGAATGACCATACAAACGCCGCCTATCCGGCATGACCGTCTCCGTTGGCATAGTCGTATTTGTTTTGCCACAACCGCCACACAGATCGCTCGTTTGGGATAATTTGCCGGACCGTGATTTTGAGCAGCGACGATAAGACTCTCCAGAACTCGCAGGTCTGCGTCTTCAGGAAAGCTTACCCAATGAACGCACGTGTCTTCTTGCTCGCACTGGTCACCGTTGCTTTTATGGCAATCTGGGATGCTGATCGTCCCGTCGCAGCTCGCGCTGCGCTGGCTCAGTCAGAAGTTCAAAACGATGTCGTGCCGTTCGCCCATGCCGTATCAAATCGTCCGCCGTTGGTCGCAACAGAGTATTCACACGCAGCTCAGGACAATGCTGCTGCATCGGATTCCGCATCGGCAACCGGGACCAGCGCGTCCGTGATTCCGTTGCCGAAGAACTTGCAACCCGGAACATGGCACGCGATAAGTCTCGATGGCGACACCTTCCGCATCACGATCGAACGCAACAGGAGTTTGTCAGGTTCCACGTCCAGGGACGCACTGCGTTCTGACGATCCCGCGAAAAAATTCTGCGGCATCACTGCGCCCGATGGCATTCGCTGGCGCTTCATCAAAGAGCTCCCGAAAACCGCTCAATAGCCCAGCGCCGATCCACGGTATGTCCCAGATTACCGTGCGAAACCGTTCCATCACGTCCAGAACCAAGGGCGGAGCTGCTGATTGCGGCTGATGAAAATAACCAAACGCCGGTTCGAGACCGACCGCAATCAGGCTGCGATGCACCAGACCATATCGCCACCAAGGATCACTTTTCAGCTATCTTTTGAATTGATGGTGCTTAGATGTCCGTAACGATTCTCCAGGAGTATGAAGCACTACGGTTGGCGCAGCGGCACGAACTAAAACTGGCGGCATTGAGAGCAGATTTGCAAGGGGGCATTGACGATCTCAAAGCAGGAAGCTCGTCTGAACTGGATATCGAAGACATTATTCGGCGGGGACAAGAACGCCTGCAACAGAGGCATTAATCGTTTGTAGTGCCGGCTTTAGCCGGAAAGCGGTTGTCTGTCTGCGAATGGCATGCTGAGGCTAAGATCCGCCTGAAGGCGGGACTACGAACGAACACGAACTACGTTCAAAAAATAAAATCGTCCCAGCCAAGTCCGTAGTTGAGGACTGGGTATTCGCGCCAGTTTTCCATCAGCCAGTTGCGGCCTTTCTCTTTCAGATACCAATGCACGCTGGAGAACGGCCAGTCCTGCCATCTTGCCGTCAGACCATGTTTGACTGGGTTATTGTGAATGTAGTTCAGGGTTGTGCAGTAGTGAGCGTCGGATCTCATGACTCGGTCCTGACAACGATACCAAACAGTCCTGCCTCGCTCAGCGTCTTCGCCATTCCATTCGAACGCCGTTCGTCCGTGAAGCTTGCCAAGATGCGCGGTCAGAATGTCGATCGCGCCAACTTTGACAAGGATGTGGTAGTGGTTCGGCAACACACACCATGCCGCGCATTCGTGCGTTGTTTCAGTGAGTAGTCCCAATAGTCGGTCTTCGAAATCTGCCAGTCGATTTGTAGTTTGAAGAATTGATCTGTGCTCAAAGCAAGTGCCTGTAACAATTCGGAAGCCATTTGGTGCGTCGAGGTGCGGCGGTGAATGCTTCGGAAAGCCGCGACGCTGACGTTCCTGTACGACCTGTCTCTGCTGTTCCTCAGTCAGCTTGCGATAGCGATACATGTCTGCGGTCATGGCGTTTCCCATGCAGTTAATCGGGTTTGTGCTGGTTCGTAGCCCCGGCTTCAGCCGGTGAATATAGCTTCTTTGGGCTCGATTTCGCCTGAAGGCGCGACTACAAACGATTCCGCCTGAAGGCGGGACTAC
>CAZFDW010000585.1:0-4099 GCA_964517865.1 uncultured Chitinophaga sp. | reverse complement strand
TGAACTCGCCCATCCTCCATGTTGATGATCCGGTCCGCGATGTCAAGAATGCGGGGGTCGTGAGTCACCATCAGAATGGGACAATGGCGATCCCTTGCCAGTTCCTGCAATAACATGACCACATCGCGTCCTGAGTGACTGTCGAGAGCGGCCGTTGGTTCGTCGGCCAGAATCAGCCTGGGCTTTGTGACGAGTGCTCGCGCGACAGCGACTCGCTGTTTCTGGCCGCCTGAAAGTCGAGCCGGAAAGTAATCCAGTCGATCACCAAGCCCCACACTTGTCAGGAGTTCCACCGTCAGGCGGGAGGCTTCAATTCGACTGACTTCGGGATGCAACTGAAACATCAGCTCCACATTCTGCCGGGCCGTCATGAACGGTAACAGATTGTGCTGCTGAAAGATGAATCCGATCTCGCGGCGAACTTCAACAAGATCGTGCATGCTGGCGGTGTGCAGAGACCGCGACAGAACGTCCAGTTCTCCGTCCCGCACTTTCCGCAACGCACCGATCAGTGTCAGCAACGTCGTCTTGCCGCTGCCACTCGGGCCGGTCAGCAGGACAATTTCGCCCGCCGCAACTTCCAGGGTCACGTCAAACAATACCTGTTTTTTCAGGTCGCCCTCGCCGAACGAGAAGTTAATACGCCGCGACGAAATCACGGGGAGTGTTGAGGGTGTGTCGGTCATTGGAATGAAGTCTTCTCCATGAGTCAGAACACATCAGCCGGGTCAGCGGTTTTGACTTTTCGGATCGCGACCATCGCTGACAAACCGCACATCACCATTGTCAACGCGAAGACGCCGACCGCGCGCGCCACCGTCATTGAAAACTGCATCTGGATCGCATTGGTGGCCACTCGATATAGGCCGAGAGCAAGGATGAACCCCGGGAAATACCCGAGGAAGGACAAGATCAGGGCCTGACTCACCACCATCCGCAATAGATATTGATCGCTGAACCCCATGGCTTTCAATGTCGCATATTGAGGCATATGGTTGGTAACTTCCGTGTACAGAATCTGGTACACCACGACAAACCCGATAAAGAAGCCGATCGCGGCACCCATGCCGAAGATGAAGTCAATTGGAGCATTTTCCCGAATGAACCGGATCTCCGCATCAATCAGCTGCTCACGAGTCAGCACTTTGGCTTCCTGACCTACATAGTGACTCAGCTGGTCACGGACTGTTTCCGGATTAACACCCTCCCGAAGTCGAATCAATCCCAGATCGACGGAGCCCGACTGACGATCCGGAAACATCCGCTGAAAGTTGGCAGGCGACATGAACAGGTTGCCATCTGAGTTGATGGAAATTCCGACCTCAATCGAATCGATCAACTGTATCTTGCGAAGGTTCACTTCGACGTTCAGGGTTCCATGCTCCTTGAGATACTTCCCCACAGGGCCGTAACTTTTGCGACTCAGGCTGTCAAAGAGGACACGATCGGTCTGCTCCAACTGATCAGCAAATCGCTCGATCCCCCGAAGATTCATCATGGGCGAATGCGGGTTGATTCCATAAATGCTGACCGGGAATTCGAGCTTGTCCCACGGGTTCCGGAACCTGCCCTGTCCCATATACATTTCCCCGACTTCCGCGACGTCGTCAGAAGATCCAAGACGATACAGCAGACGCCTCGGAAACTGTGCGGAGGCAAAAATCGTTTTCGTTCGTGGACTGACGACCACCAGGTCGGCGGTCACCCGCCTGGCCACAGCGACGCTGTTATCCATCGCTCCCTGTCGAATGCCAAGCTGGACCAGCATCAGCATCACAGCCACGACCACTCCCGCGGCAGCGACAGCAAGTTTCACCTTGTTGTGGCTCAACTGATACCATGCGAGTAAAAAACTGGAGTACATGTGTTGCGACAGTGATTGAATGAGTAAACGTTGCGATGTGTAGGCCGGACCGAGCAACGCGAGTTCCGGCAAAGTCCACTTGCCGGAACTCACTTCGTTCGGTCCGGCCTACTGAAATCCGCGACAGCCTCTTATCGATTGCGAGCTGTCTCTGAAGTCACCTCGATGCTGCTGCTGTTGATGCCCGGACTTGTTTTCGATGGCTTCAGGCAAATACTGATTTCAACTCGAGCATTCGACAGTCGAGCCACGTGTTCGAGATATTCGGCATCCAGGTCCAGTCGAACTTCCACAACGCGCGCATCCGTGTCGCTGACCGGGTCATTTGTGAGCACAATCTTTCGCGCGACAATGTATCCGATTTCCACGATTCGCCCCGTGATACGCTCTGACGATGAGTCGAGTTTGATTTCTGCATCCATACCCACTTTGAGATCAGCGACATCGGCTTCAAAGACTTCTGCCACAGCCTGCATCTGACGCACGTTGCCCAGTTCCAGAATACCGACGTCACTCACGCGCTCGCCTGGGTGCGTATGAATTCGCAGAACTCGCCCTGCGACAGGTGCCCGCAATCGGGAGGCATCGGCATCCGCTTCCGCTTTCACAACAGCCGCTTCCGCTGCGCTCACCTCTTTTTCCGCCACAAGGATATCGACGTCGCGAATCTCGCGCAGACTTGCCAGTTGAGCCGACGCACGTCGCATTTCCAGTTGCAGGCGGTCATACTCCCACTGCATCTGATCAACCATTTCGATCGTTGTGGCATTTCGCTTCTGCAGCTCCTGCTCTCGAGACAGTTCACGCCTGGCGACCTTTGATTGTTCTTCGGCCAGTGACACGGCAGCCTGCTGAGCTTCAATATCGCCAGTCTTCACGCCGGCTTTAATCTGCAGTAATCTGGCCTGGGCAGCTTCCAGTCGTGCCTGGGATTCCTGCAAGGACGCAACTCGCCGAGCCTGGTTGTCAAGGATCGCCAGCGTCGCACCTGCCTCAACGTCGTCGCCCTCTTTCACCAGCAGTTGTTCGACGATCGCTCCTTCGTTTCCGGATTTCGGCATCAGTTGCAGTATGCTGCCAGCAGGTTCCAGTCGTCCCAAAGCATACACATGCGTCCGGAGTGGCGGCTGTGACGACTCGATCGCCGTCGCTGAAGTTGCGGCTGCGCGTGACCTGATGTAGATGAACGCAATGACCACGCCTGCAAGAATCGTGAGCATTACAAACCAGATTCTGCGACCGGAAGAAGAGCCCGCATTTGAAGCAGAGGAATTCATTGAATTCCCCTTTCAATACTGCCTGCACCGCTCAACAGACGGTCCTGAGGCAGGTTCGAAGCGACCGCACTATCCTCCAGCTTCAACCGAATCCTCGCGCGCAGAGTCTCACCCACTTGCGCAATCATCGGATCGTTGCTGTCAATGAGTCCCATAAACTGCCACAGAAACAGGCCATCAATCGCCAGCCAGACAAGGATCTGTTCCATGCCTTCATTCGGGTCACTCATAAATCGCTTGCGCATGCGAGTCGCAAGCTCTCGAAGTGGCAGCATGGCGGCCGGACTTGTGACGGCTCCAGCCAACATCGCCATAAAGAAACGACTCAAAACATCGGAAGAAATCTCTCCGACATCCGTCCGCCTGTCAGATGCTGCAGACTCGGGAAACAAACAATCCAGCATACAACGAGCCCACCGCAAGCGAGGCTCCGGATCATCGATCACCCGACGCATGAGCATCGTTTCGCATTGTTCACTAAAGTAGTCCAGCACACCCCGAACCAACTCATCTTTGCTCGGAAAGTGGTACATGACACCACCCTTGCTGATCCCGGCCTGCTTTGCCACATTCTCCAGTGTCATCGCCAACAAACCGTCACGGATTGCGAGCTGCATCGCCGCTTCGCAGATTTTGTCTTTCGTAACCGTCGTCGCCATTGTGAAATCCCAACCAAAAAGCTTTTTTTACTATACCGCACGGTTTGTAATTGGTAACTCACATTTTCATGGGTTTTAAGGCTTTTTTGTAAACCAGAATCACGAACACATGGCTGGCCAGTTTCCGAATTCGCTGACCCTGTCGAATTCTATGTGTCGTGATTTCCCAAACTATCGTTGGTTTTGAATGGGCTTCCAAAACCTGTCTTCAGGCCCAAAGGGCTGGTCCTGGGCTGCGCAAAATTCGGGTTCGTGAGAGCTTCTGAGTGATCCCGGTTTTGTTCCGGCAGGATGGTGAT
>CAZFDW010000584.1:0-4110 GCA_964517865.1 uncultured Chitinophaga sp. | reverse complement strand
CCCGTTGGGGTTCAGATCAATTCCAATTCCTTGACCTGGGGTGCGCCGCAAAGCGACGACCCCAGGCTGTGTTGTGAAACCCGTACCGGGTTCAAGCGAAGGGATTCCTGCAGCAGAATCCTTCACGGCTGAAACGAGAAATGGCTGACTGCTGAACAGGGCCCGCAATCATCAGTTTGCATCAATGCTGTTCAACGGACGCAACCCCTTCAAGCGAGATAGCAGCAGATTCAGAGGAATGTCATTGTGTTCGCCGTTTGCGATTTCAACGAACGTCGCATGGTCCCGGTTGGCTTCTGCAAGATCGCGGGCTTCTGAGATCGGTACAATCTCATCAGCGGTTCCATGATAAATCGTGACGGGAACATCCTCCTCCAGTTCATTTCCCATCGACAAATCACTCCGCGAACTTGTACAGCGTCTCATCTGTCCTCAGATACATCGCACCGTCTGAGAACGCAGGGGTTGCAAAGGTGCGGCCAGGGACGGTGTTTTTGCCGAGGATCGCGAATTCCTTGCCGACTTGTACCCATGTGGCCTCGCCCGTTTCGTTCAGGAACAACACGTGGCCGTTCGCAAGGACGGGGGAGGCAGAGAAGTTGCCGTCGAGCCGTTCCATCCAGTGGCGTTCGCCGGTTTTGGCATCGACGCAGGATGCAATCCCGGTGTCAGAAACGAAGTACAGCTCATCGCCAACCAGGAGCGGCGACGGCGTGCTGGGTGCTCCGCGATTGATTCGCCAGACAACGTGAGTATCGGTCACATCACCGACACCGCCAAGTTTCACGGCCATGAGTTCCGGATTGTCGTAGTCGTGATTGTAGAAGACCATGCCATGACCAATCGCCGGCTGAGGCACGACCGACCAGCCAGGTGCGAGCACTTTGCAGAGTTCGGCACCTGTTTCCAGGTCGTAGGCGGCCAGATGGTTGGGACCGGGTGCCAGGAGCTGAGCCTTGCCGTCCACAATGGTAACGGTTGCAGTGCCGAATGAGTGGCTGATGCGTGCTTCGACTGATCGCGGAGTCTTCCATGCAACTTTGCCGGTCTTCGCGTCAATTGCAGCCACGAACGGTTTTGAAGTCCCGTCACAGGCAATAAAGAGCTTGCCGTCGTAAAGCACGGGGGATCCGCCGCTGCCGTGCAGAGGTGCATACTCGAGTTCGGAATTCATCCATTGCACAGCGCCATTGTCGGCGGACAATCTCGCCATGCCGAGCGCTCCAAAATGCACAAACACAGATCCATCATGGATGATCGGCGTCGGGCTGGCATGGCTGTTTTTGGTGTGGATTGAAGGAGCTTTTTTGACGCCGCAAAATTCCCGGTCCCAGATGGACTTCCCGTTTGCTGCATCCACGGCGAGGACTCGCAGTGACAATCCTTCACCCTGCGACACAGCAGTCGTCAGGAAAACTTTGCCGTCCGCAATTGCTGGCGAAGACCAGCCCAGGCCAGGGACCGAAACCTTCCAGGCCACGTGCTTCGTGTCCGACCATTCCATGGGAGTCTTCGGCTCATTGGAGTGTCCGTCAGAATTCGGCCCGCGAAACTGCGGCCAGTCACCCAGAAAAAGCGTGCAGAGAGCAACAAGAACGAATTTCATGGATGGAATACCTCAAAGGCGGGAGATCGTGGATGGGTCTTGAAGCAGCAGTGGGCAGAATTATGGCAGTTCGGGTTCGATTCGCCAAGGATCATTCGCACCAGGAGTACGCGAGCGATTGCTATCGCAACATCAAGTTTGATTTTGGGGTAGGCCGGACCAAGCGCAGCGCCGTTCCGGCAATTGCCAGACACCTGCGGGAACGACGCTGCGCTTCGTCCGGCCTACAGATTCAGCGTGCCGATACAACTAATCTGGGACGTAAATGGTTTTCTTGATGTGTTTCAGTTGAGCCACAATGGTAAAGGTCATGATGACGAGCAGCGACCATGACGTCCATTTGCCCACATGGACCGCAGCCCAGGCTCCGACCTGATGGGGATACTGCCACACACTGAAAAATGTGCTGATGTTTTCGGCCAGCCACACAAAGAATCCGGTCAGCACAAAAGACAGCAATAACGGCATCCTGCGTTCCCGATCCAGCGGCCGAAATATGACCACCGTTCGCGCGTAGAGCCCCATGGCAAGGGTAGCAATATGCCAGCGGTAGTCCGGGATATAGTGGTGTGTAAAGAAGTTCGCATAAATCATCAATGCGACGATCGTGGCCATCCAGTACGGCGGATGATGCCGGATCCGCAGATCAAGCAGTCGCCACGCCTGAATCAGGTAACTTCCGACGCCGGCATACATGAAGCCGGAAAACAGCGGGACTCCGAAAACTTTGAACCAGCCTTCATCCGGGTAACTCCACGAACGAATGCTGCCTGATGTCTTGAAGATTTCCAGTCCCAGCCCGATCAGATGAAACAGGGAAATCGCCTTGAGTTCATCGAGCGTCTCCAGTTTTGCAATCACCATCCAGGCCTGAATGGCAAGTGCAATCAGCAGCAGAGCGTCGTAACGTGGAATCCCGAACAAACCTGCTCGTGGCATCGTGAAGACGGCGGCAAAGAACAAACCCACAAACAGGCAGGCTCGTGCTTCTTTGACACCAAAGTACCAGAACTCCATCGCAAATCGTCGCACGCCGGTCAGCTCCGGACGCGGCTCGCTGTTCATCATCCGACGATCCAGTCGCCGCAGAAGTTCATTGATCACTGGCAAACTTTCAACAGCATGACACGATCGGCGGCCGAAATAGTTGGGATAGCGGAAGGCCAAAGCGTAACCATTGATTGAGTAAACCCCAATGCTCCCGGCGACCAAAGCTGCCTTGTCGTTTCACAATGTAGTGGATCGTACTCGACGCGGGATAGTACTCGACTCAGAGAGTCAAGCTACGGGAGCAAAATCTGCACTTCGCCGCGAAATGATTCTTCCGCCGGGCCTTCGAGCGAGACGACGTGATCGGCGGAAAGTCGCACAATCAGGTCGCCGCCGGTCATGCGGATCTGAACTGCGGCGTTTGGCTGGAACAGTCCTGTGGTCAGACCCATCACAGCCGTCGCACAGGCACCGGAACCGCAGGCTTGAGTTTCCCCGGAGCCACGTTCCCAGACGCGAACGATGGCGCTGCTGGCTCCGGTCACCTGCACGAACTCGACATTTGTGCGATCCGGAAATTCAGGATGCCGTTCTACCCGGGGACCGATCGCGTCAAACGGGACGGCCTTCAGATCATCAACCTGTATAATCGCGTGCGAGTTGCCCATCATGATTGCGATTAATTGCAGAGGTTGGCCTCGCAGCAATACGTCCGGCAATGTGACGTGCCGCAGGTATTGCTGCAGACCCGTGGCGGCAGGCGAAACGACCACCGGCGTGCCAATGACGCAGCGAACATGCGCCCGTTTGCGGTCCGGTTCAGAGCACTGGACTTCGGCGTCGATGATGCGATCATGCATCGCGATCCGGCAGCGCGGTCCACAGCGTCCCGACTGATGCAGCCACATGGCCATACACCGGAGCGCGTTGCCGCACAGAGTTCCTTCCGAGCCATCTGCATTGAACATCCTCATCCGGGCATCCGCATCGCTGCGATCCGAGGCCAACATCACGACAAGGCCATCTGCGCCAATCGATCGATGTCGATCGCTGACTTGTCGAGCCACGGCTGTGTAATCGAAAGTTCCGGACTCCGTCGTGGTCCATGCCATCGCGTCCACATACACGTAGTCGTTGCCGCAACCATGCATCTTGATGAAAGGAAGAAGGAACATTCCGAATCGCTACTCCGCAATACAATACAGCTTATTCCAGCTTCGCAGAAAGAGCTGCTTTCCGACCGCGATCGGCGATGCATCGAAGAGCCCTTCCAGTGTATTCGTGCCAACAACGTCCAGAGTCTCATTGTCCTTTAGTACCGCCGTAGTGCCTTCACGGCCTACAAAGTACAGGTGCCCGTTCGCGGCCAGCGGTGAGGCATAGAATCCGCCAACGCCCGGGATGCGACGGCGTTCGATCAGAGCCTTGCCGGTTTCCGCATCCAGACATGTCAGGATGTCTGAGTTGGCTCCTGTAAATACCAGCCGGCGACCTGCCAGTGTCGGGGACGGGAC
>CAZFDW010000583.1:3046-4121 GCA_964517865.1 uncultured Chitinophaga sp. | reverse complement strand
CTGGACTCCGCGCCGAATTTCCGGGTTTCGCTAGCCGCCGTCTGGCAGCACTCGCGCACTTCAGCACTTGTGATACTGTTTGTACCAGTCCACAAATTTCTGCACGCCTTCTTCGATCGGAGTGCCGGGGCGGAAGCCGACGTCGCGTTGCAGTGCGTCGATGTCGGCGAACGTGGCAGCCACGTCACCGGGTTGCATCGGTAGCATGTTTTTCTCGGCTTTGCGGCCGAGCGCCTTTTCGAGCGTCTCAATCAGATACATGAGTTCCACCGGTTGATTGTTGCCGATGTTGTAGATCCGATACGGCGCGGAGGTTTGCGAATCGTCAGTCGCGGAGGTGACTGGCTGCGCAGTCGGAATGGTGTCATTGGTCCGAATGACGCCTTCCACAATATCCGCCACAAACGTGAAATCACGTTTCATCTTCCCGTGGTTGAACACGTCGATCGGTTGGCCGCTCAAAATGGCTTTGGTGAAAAGCCACATGGCCATGTCCGGTCGTCCCCACGGCCCGTAGACCGTAAAGAATCTCAGGCCGGTCGTCGGAATACCATACAGATGGCTATAGGTATGCGCCATCAGTTCGTTGGCTTTTTTTGTCGCGGCGTACAGGCTGACCGGATGGTCCACTCGATCATCCACTGAAAACGGAATCTTCCGATTTGCCCCATACACAGAACTGGATGACGCATAGGTCAGATGGCCGACCTGCTGATGGCGGCAACATTCCAGAACATTCATAAAGCCGACCAGATTCGCATCCACGTAGGCGTGAGGATTGGTGAGCGAATAACGAACTCCTGCCTGAGCGGCCAGATGAATCACGCTGTCGAATTTATGCGATTCGAACAGTTTCGTCATTCCGTCTCGATCTTCCAGCGCCAGCTTTTCAAAGCGAAAACCGGGACGGCCTGTCAGCTGTGCAAGTCGGTCCTGTTTGAGCTGCACGGAATAGTAATCGTTGAGATTGTCAATGCCGACGACGGAGTCTCCGCGATCAAGCAGGCGCGAGGCTGTCTGCATTCCGATAAAGCCGGCAGCACCAGTAACAAGGATGTTCTTCATGTCAGTAGTC
>CAZFDW010000583.1:0-2946 GCA_964517865.1 uncultured Chitinophaga sp. | reverse complement strand
AGTCGGTAGTCGGTAGTCGGTAGTCGGTAGTCGGTAGTCGGTAGTCGGGAGTCGGGAGTCGGTAGTCGGGAGTCGGGAGTCGGGAGTCAGGCGAGCGGAGTGGCGTCAGCCCTTCGGTACGTGGCGATAGCCTTCAGACTACTGATGTCAGTGAATAAATTTCAGTGTCGGTGTGTCACATTGAAACACTACAGCAATCTCCGATACCACTCCACAGTTTCTTCAAGACCTTCCGCCAATGCGACCTTCGGTTCCCAGCCCAGCCACTCTCTGGCGCGTGTGATATCGGGGCAACGTTTCTTCGGGTCGTCTTTGGGCAGGGGACAATAGACGACCTGTGACTTGCTGCCAGTTGCCCTGATCACAGCTTCGGCCAGTTCCAGCATTGTATTCTCAACGGGATTGCCGATGTTCACTGGTCCGATGTGTTCATCCTGATCCATGAGTTTCAGCATGCCTGCAATGAGGTCGTCGCAAAAGCAGAACGAACGTGTCTGCAGGCCATCGCCGTAGACAGTGATGTCTTCGCCTTTCAGCGCCTGCATGATAAAATTTGAGACGACGCGTCCATCATCTGGTGCCATCCGCGGACCATACGTATTAAAGATGCGGATGATGCGAATTTCCGTGCCGTGGGCTTCGTGATAATTGACCATCAGCGATTCCGCGATGCGTTTGCCTTCGTCATAACAACTGCGAGGCCCGATCGGGTTAACGTGCCCCCAGTAGTCTTCTGTCTGAGGATGCACCTGCGGATCACCGTAAACTTCCGATGTCGAAGCGTGAAGAATTCTGGCGCCGCAGCGTTTGGCAAGTCCCATCATGTTGACCATCCCGACCGTGGAGGTCTTGATCGTCTTGATGGGATTAAACTGATAAGCCTCGGGTGAGGCAGGACAGGCCAGATTGAAGATGCGTTTCGCTTCGACATACAGCGGATGCACGATGTCGTGCCGGATAAGTTCAAAGCGAGGATGTCCGAGTAAGTGTCGGACGTTATCCTTTGAGCCGGTAAAGAAATTATCGACACAGATCACATCATCGCCGCGTTCGATCAATCGATCGCAGAGGTGACTGCCCAGAAACCCGGCTCCGCCAGTGACAAGAACTGAAGACATCGCTGTTCCAGAAGTCTGTGAAAAAAGTGCCATCAAAAGCGGAGTTTAGTACGGAACAGAAACCAAAGCGATGGACGTGGTGTCGGTTCGCGGCTGTCGTCTGAAAAATGAACACTATTTCCGTCTCACAACCCTCGTGCCGGAATCCTGCGACATCAGCGATCCACCGGTTCTGCGTCCGTCTGCGCGTTGACCGCATCGATTTCCCCTGCGTTGGGGCGGATCATTTCGAAGTAGCGGCGAATCGTCTGACGGTGGCCAGGCGGAATCGATTCTGATTCGAGCACCGATTCGTTCAACGCTTCATACTTATCCGCATTCCGGCGATACTGACGTACGGCTTCCTGTTCCTCTTCCGTTCCCTGTTCGGTTTCGATGTCCGAGTCCCCGGTGCCGGAATCTTCGCCCTTCAGGTTCATTTCACGGCCGGTCTTCTGTCCGGCCGTCTTGTCACCATTCAGATCTGTGCTGCCCGTGCCAGCCTTCTGTCCGCCCTTCTTATTCGACTGCGCCAGCGCCTGGGCACGACCTTCGCTCTCACATTCGCTCTTGCACTCACTCAGACACTGGCTTTGCTTCTTAAGCAGATCAGATAGTTTGTTCTTCTGACCCTGCTTTCTGCATTCGCCTGCCAGACCTTTCATGCCCTCCTGAAACTTGTTCCTGTCGCCGGAGCGCATGCCTTCGGACACTTTCTTAAGCGATTCTTTCAGGCTTTGCTTTCCACTGCCTTCGCTTTTCCGGTTCTGAATCTGTTCCAGCGCTTCGTCAATCGCTTTCTCCGTCTTGCGGTCCAGTTCGGGCAGTTCGAGATTGCTGAGTTCTGCTGCGGCTTTTTCCATTTCGCCGTTCGCCATCGCCTGTCCGGCGACAGCCATTGCTTCTGCGAGCGTAAGTGCCTCCCCTGCTTCCTGCAACTCCGCTTCGACAGATGCCTCGGCGACCTGCTGTTGAATTTTCTGCAGGGCGGCCTCCATTTCTGACAGCCTGGCCAGCGCCTCTTTGGGGGCCAGACCGGGCGTTTTGAGTTCCGTGAGCTGACGAGCCACTTCTTTCAGAATCATTTCGAGTTCCGGATCATGTTGTTCCTGCTGAAACTGTTTCAGTTCCTGCAGTCCATCCGCAGCGCGGTCTGCTTGCGCGGCGATCACCATGTTGATTTCTGTGGCAGCGTGAATTCGCTTTGGCTGACCGGAGAAAAAGGATAAGAGACAGGCTGTCACCGCCATCAGAATCCCCCAGCCCCATGTTTTCGGGGCACGGATCGGAGCCACTGCGACAGGATTGACGCACAGGAGATGATTCCCGGCGTCTTCCAGCTGCAGACGCCGCAGCGCAGAATCGTCGGCTTTTGATGCCAGAAACTGCAGTGCCGTTTGCGTCCGATCCTTGAGTCCGCATCGGTTATCGATGGTGCGGGCGGCCAGCTGCATGGTCGTGGATCTTACAATCGCCACACAGCCGGCAACGATGACCGGCGAGAGCACGGCGGCGACAACCCACATCCATGAAAAGGCTCCCTGAGCCAAAATGCGGATCACGGCAGCAGACGTTCCGACAGCTCCACCGGCCAGCAATCCCGCCGAAACACATTGCCAAAGCCACTGTCGTTGCTGACGTATCTGAACGTCTCGAACGCGCTGCGTAACCCTAAGCATACATGGTGATTCCTGAGACAATGCCAGTGTCGGGAATGGTGAGAATTCAACCCTCGCTCGATGCTAGCATTCGCGTGTCGTTTTTGACAGAGATATCCGATTCATTGACCGTAGAACTCGCCAGTTTCCCGGGTTTTGTGTACCCTGTGAATCCTCGCGTGGGTTGCCAA
>CAZFDW010000582.1:0-4123 GCA_964517865.1 uncultured Chitinophaga sp. | reverse complement strand
AGTGATTCAAGGATTGTGGCCTGATCAAATCCGCGAATCAAATTCGTCGGAGCGACGGGGTCCGGTGCCTGCGGAATTTGTTGACCGGAACAGTTTGGCCCGTGACACAGAGGAACTGGCATCCCGGCAGGAATCTTGCCTGAGACGCGATTTTCGTAGTGGTGATTCATCGAAAACGATGCATCGATGACAGATTTTCCGTTGCGGTACAGATAGTTTCCGCAAGATGCGGAAGCGATCGACGACCAAGCCAACGCCACCCAAATCGACACAACCGCCACCAAAACACGCCGCAGCGACAGCCTCAGACGTCGTGCGTCTGGCTTTGCTTCGGCATGGATGGCGGCATCAAATGACATAAAAGCCTCACAAAACTGGTACGATCACAATGCACAAAGAAACGTGCCGTTCCACCGCGCCAACACAGAGTATACGCAATCAGATTCTCAGTTTGCGAGTGAAATTCCCAAAGAATTTTTCCAGTGCCTCGTCTGTTCGCTTTCAACCGGTTTTGCTATTCCGGCGGTCAAAGTTCAAACAATTGCCGTTTGGAAATCCACTCTGTAGACTCTCGCTCGTCTTGGAATTCGGCTTGAATGGATTCATGGAGCGTTGTCAATGAAGGCAAAAACCGCCGCGACGAATTCGCTGTTTGACGCAAAATCCGAAAAGGACATCACGAACGATGCAGCCCACGTGCGAATGTCGTTCAGTCCGGGTGGGATTCCAATCCGCTTTCGGACGGACCTTTCCGAATTTTCGACGACGAAGAACCTTGCGACTCGCGAACAGCTTCAGCTGCATCTCACGCACACCCGCCTGCAGTTGCTGCGAGGATTTGACGAACTGTTGTGTCTGGAAGGACTCACAGGAGTCGAACATCTGCCCCATCAGATTGAAACGGTCCGCAAAGTGATGCGGCGGTTTCGAGGCCGCGTATTGCTGGCAGACGAAGTCGGTCTCGGTAAAACCATTGAGGCCTGCCTGCTGCTTCGCGAATACCTGCTCCGACGACTGATCAAACGTGTGCTGATTCTGGTCCCGAATCCTCTCGTCAGTCAGTGGCACGAAGAACTTTCTTCCAAGTTTCACCTCGACTTCAGAATCGCACCAAGGACAGCGACGAGCAGCCGTGACGATTTCTGGGCGACACATGATCGCGTGCTGGTTTCCACATCGTTCGCCCGAACCGGTCGCAGACCTCAGGCGATTGCGTCGGCACAGTGGGATCTGGTGATCGTTGATGAGGCCCATCACTGCCGAAACCGTTCGACAAAACTCTGGAAGCTCGTCAACTCGCTTCAACGTCGTCACATGTTTCTGCTCACCGCGACACCCGTGCAGAATAATCTCGTCGAACTGTACAGCCTGCTGACGCTGCTGGAACCTGGTCATCTGAAAACAGAAGCCGACTTTAAGAAGCAATTCGTCACGAGAGGAAATCCCCGAGACCCGCGTAATCGGCATCGACTGCGTGATCTCCTGGGCGAAGTCATGATTCGAAACACGCGCGGGCTGGTGCAGATCAACCTGCCTCCACGTTATGCCCAGACCATCATTGCCACGCCAGGTGAAGAAGAATCTCAACTGCTCATCGACATTCAGCAGTACCTGCGTGACCAGTTGGCCACCTCAGTGAATGCATCTGCGAATACAGTTGACGCTGAACAGGAGAGTCCCGAAGAGCTGGATGCGTCATCGACAGAATCAGCGGATTCTCCAGACCCCGCCGCGAACGGACCTGCAGCCATCTCCCGCATGCGGCTGCACGCGATTCTGACCGCAATTGGCAGTCATCCGGCAACGGCCGCGGCGGCGCTTCAGCCACTTGCAGAGCGAGACGACCGGGCTCGCCAATTGTGCGAACGCGCCGGAAGAATTTTGCGTTCCGCCAAGGACGAAAAGCTGCTGCACCTTTTGAAGGAGAGTCATGACCACAAAGTTCTGGTCTTTGTCGCATCGATTCGCACATTGCACCGGCTGCAGGCGCTGCTCACGGAAGCGGCGATTTCGTTTTCAACATTTTCAGGCGAGCAATCATCGACTGACAAAGATGCGGCCGTCGAACAGCTGAAGTCATCAGTGAATGTGATGCTGTGTACGGAATCTGGTGGGGAAGGACGCAACCTGCAGTGCGCGGACACGCTGATCAATTTTGATCTGCCGTGGAATCCGATGAAAATTGAACAGCGAATCGGACGAATTCACCGCTTCGGGCAGACGCAGGATGTGTTCATTTTCAATCTGTGTACAGCAGGAACGCTGGAGTCCCGAATTCTGAAACTGTTGAACGACAAGATCCGGATGTTTGAACTGGTCGTTGGCGAAGTCGGCTCGATCCTTGGCAACCTTGACGATGGCCAGGAATTCGAATCGCTGGTGCTGCAGCTCTGGCAGAAAGCTCCTGATGATAAGCAGCTGGATGCCGACTTCGAAACGCTGGGCGACACGCTGGTGGCTGCTCAGGAGAAATATCTTGACGCCAAAAATCTGGACGAAGCTTTGTTTGGTGAGGACTACGAATGAGTCGCAGCAGCGTGGAATCGCAGCTTGTGGAATTTGCCACGGCCCTGGTCGAGAATTCCGGCGGTATCATCGACTGGCAGTCTGATGGCTCCCAGGCAACGGCCATTGTCCCGCCAGATCTGGCGGAAAGTCTCGGACAGCACGACGAATCGTTCCTCGTGAAGACTCAGCCCGGCGACGAGGGACTGGTCCTGTCACTGGGAGGAGAATTCGTCGATCTCGCGGCCCGGACGCTGCGCCATTTCGTGCCGGCGATTGGCGCATTTTCGGTCGATGACTTGCCCGTTCGCAAAACGGAATTTGCCACAGCCGTGGAATCATCATTCGGCTGGCAGAACGCCCGTGCCAAAGTGCAGGATGGAAGCGTCACGACTGTGCCGTACCATGCCTGGTGGTTTCACGTCACACTGCAGTCGGAAGAAACATGGGAGTCGCTGGTTTCCGTGACGCTGAATGCCCGCTCCGGAGTTGTTGTGCCTTTGAGTGAGCTGCTGAATCTCGGCGATCTCCGACCGACGAAAGATGCTCCGTCTGATGCCAGTACCACGCTTGATCTGGCGCTGCATGTGGCGGAAGCGGAAACGATGCGTCAGGCAACTCCATTTCTGCAGCGCATTGATGCTCGGCGGGAACGCGACCGCAAACGACTTCAGGATTACTACCGCGCACTGCAGCGCGAAAGTTCCACACCCAACAAACGCACAAAAACCGTCCCGACAAAGGAAGAGATTGAATCTCGCCAGAAAGCGGTGAAACTGGAGCTGCAGAGAAAACTCAGCGAACTGGATGAACGCTACCTGTTCAGTGCCGTACTTCGTCCGATCGTACTGGCCGAATTTCGCATTCCGGCCGTTGCCATCGACGTCGAGATTCAGAGAAAAGCCGAGAAGCGAATCTTCCGAGTCTACTGGAATGCGATGTTGAAAAAGATGGAACCCATGTCCTGCAGCCGCTGCCTGCGAACCTCATTCAATTTCTGGTTCACCAACGACACCGTCGATCCCCTGTGTTCAACTTGCCACGGCCAGAAAGATCGTACAGACAGCACAAATTCCGCCTGATAGAATCAAACGACTTTCGCTTACGTGCCAGGTACCTGGAACCACATATCACGAGCATTCTTTTTCGGACCCCTGCCTTACTTCAAGGATTCCAGCGTGGCAGATAGACTCGTGACAATTTCCTCACCTTTCACCGGAGGTCCCATGCACCGACGCTCGTTTCTTCAATCGTCCGCAGCCATGTCAATTGCCTCCGTTCATGCGGGCACCGGAAGTCCGAATGCGCATGACGAATAAGTGGCGGAAGATCCTGTCGCGCGATTGACGCAGAACCTGAATCCTCAGATTCAGCATGCACGCGATACTGCACTATGCGGACGACGAGATCCGCAAAATCATCGGCGGCAATGTCATGCGAGTTGCCAACGAGGCAGTGCAGGATGGACATTCATGTCCGTCGCACGACCATAAAACACTGCCGATGCGAAGGTTGTTGTGCGTTGACGGTCGTTCGTCAATGCGACTGTGAATGGCCAATATCTCGGACATGAATGTCCAAGCTACGGGAATCGCTGTTGTACCGGTGGGCTGACGCC
>CAZFDW010000581.1:0-4140 GCA_964517865.1 uncultured Chitinophaga sp. | reverse complement strand
TCTTCTTCCGCTGAGGATTCGGTGTGTCGAGTCGCTTTCGCTTGTCATGCTGCGACGAAGGACTCTTCGGCTTGTGCTGTGCTTGCGGACGCTTCGATTGTTTCTTACGCTTTGCCATCCGTGGCTCCTTCAGTGCGTTAGAAGCTTGGTAACCTCTAAAACATTGTCGTGAGCCTCGGTGTTTCTGAAAATATCAATCGCCAACGGCGATGAATTCTTTGCCTAAAGTGCAGCTGTGACAGGAACGCAACCGGAACGTTCGGAAATACTCTTTGGACCAGCAGGGCTGCATGCTCACAAACATTCAGGTGGTTGACACCATTCGCCGATGTCGTAATGCAGCAGCTCGATCGAAATCATGGGGTGAAAGACGGCCGTTCAGAGTGAAGGCAACGATATCTCAGGCGATCTCGAATGTGGCGTTCTGACGCAAGTGCCAATCGGCGATTCCAAATGTGTTGTGAGGACATGTGCATCTCCCCAATCCAGCGAGGCTGTCCCGGCGATCGTTACAAGAACTTAATGCAAACTCGACGGGCTCCTTAGCTGACACAACTCCCTCCGGTGAGACCGACCGACGCGACTTTCCGGCCAGCCGTTCGACGCTCCGGTCACATCGACCCACGCAGTTCGTGCGGCTAAGTCCACCCGATTGGTGTCGTCATTTTGACATCGCGTTGGAACGAGAATTGAGCGATGACGTGGATCAGTTTGATGCTGCATCAGCGTGTCGGACCGGAGCAGGTAAGCGAATGCCGGTATCTCACATCGGTCGTGACCACCGACGCAGTTGACGAAGGTTCGTTTGCCAAGTCGGTCGATCAGACCGACGCTGCGAAATGGCTCCCTTTCAGAAGCTCAGAACAAAAGAATCCACCGTCCGTGAAATCTCCAGCACCTCACCATGCCATTCCGGACGAAAGTGTTCGGTTGATAAAATGTGCGCTCAGCCCCCGGACTCTTCACGACAGGAGTCCGGGAGCTGACGCTGCCCGACTCACCAAACGCAAATTGCATCAAGTCACCTGCGTCGAGACAGTCGCCAGGATTTGCTGCAACTGATCAAAACGAGCGGGCTTGACCAGGTGGTGATTGAAGCCTGCTTGCTGGGAAGTCTGCCGGTCTGTCTGTTGTCCATAACCGGTCAAGGCGACCAGCACGAGGTTTTTGAGATCTGGTTGCTGCCGGATTCTTTTCGCGACCTCGTGACCGTTCAGGCCGGGCAAACCGATGTCCAACAACATCACGTCCGGTCTGTAATCGAGGGCCGTTTGCACGGCTGTCGGCCCGTCGTGAGCCGACTGCACCTCATGCCCCGACGCTTGCAGCAGCATTGTGATGCTCATCACCGTATCCACGTTGTCATCCACTACCAGCACGCGCAGCGGTCGTGTGCTCGGCTGGCCGGTTTCTGAGACCGATAACTTCGATTGCGGTGCGTCAGTCGGTGCCACCGGCAGACGCACGATGAAGACACTGCCTTGTCCCAAAATGCTGGACGCCTCGACTCTTCCTCCGTGCAGTTCTGTAAGCCGTAGCACCAAAGCCAGACCGATGCCCAATCCTCCTTGCGAGCGGTCCAACGATCGTTTCGCCTGCGTAAACAGGTCGAAGATGTGCGGGAGTAGCTCCGGAGTGATGCCGACGCCGCTGTCACGCACGCGGATGAGGACTTCTTTCGTAGCCGAACTCGTCAGAGTTCGGGGCTCTGCGCGGTCGGTCGGAATCGCTGGGGAGCCGGACGGAACTCTCACGAGCTCAGCTACGGGGGCGACCTCATCCAGTTCGACCGTCAGCCAGACTTGCCCCTCTTCCTCGGTGTATTTGGCGGCGTTGGTCAGCAGGTTGACCAGCACTTGTTCCAGCCGGGCGGCGTCGGCGTGCAGCCAGATGGGGTCTGGTGGCAGCGACACGGTGAGTTCATGGCGGCGTTGTTCGATCAGCGGGCGAACAGTCTCCACCGCGGCGTGGATGATGTCGCTCACGGCGACTCGTTCTTGGCGAAGTTGAACGCGGCCCGTGGTGATGCGGGAGACTTCCAGCAGGTCATCGACGAGATGTCGAAGTTGTCCCAGTTGACGTTCGATGATGCCGCGAGCTTGCCTCTGGATTGGCGTCTCGCTCCCCTGCTGGAGCCCCAGCAGTTGCACGGCGTTGGAGATGGGGGCGAGGGGACTGCGCAGCTCATGACTGAGCATCGCCAGGAACTCGTCCTTGCGGAGGTGCAGTGCCGACACCTCGGTGGCCTTCTCCTCCAATTGAGTTTCCAGGCGGCTGCGTTCGGTGATGTCTCGAATGTTGCACTGGATGACGCTGTGATGGTTCTCCTGGTAGGAATTGGCGACCACCTCGACCTCGACTCGTCGTCCGGCCCTGGATTTGAGCGGGAGGTGTTCGTAGCGCAGATAGCCTTTCTCTTGCAGTTCTCGCACGGCGGCCTCGTTGGCCGACTTGTCGCTAAACAGACCCAGGCTCCATAGTTCCATGCCGATGAAATCTTCGCGTGAGTGGCCCAGCAAGTCGGTCATGAACGGGTTGACGTCAACGACCTTCCCGCTGTGGAAGTCGAGGATTAGGACGCCGTCTTGGGCGGCCTCAAAGAGCCGTCGATATCGCATCTCGGAGACCTGCAACGTCGCTTGAACTCGTTTGCGTTCGGTGATGTCGCGGATGGCACTGGAGACGAGCAATCCGTTCTCGGTGACGAGCGGACTGAGACTGACTTCGATCGGGAACTCGCTCCCATCTTTGCGTTGTCCCAGTAGCTCCAGCCCGGCCCCCATCTCTCGTGCGTGGGACGCGGCGAAGTAGTCCTTGCGGTGTGCAACGTGGGGATCTTGGAAGCGTGCCGGCATCAGCAGCTCCACGCGCTGCCCGAACAATTCCGCGCGACCGTATCCGAAGAGCCGCTCGGTCTGCGCATTCGTCAGCACGATGGTGCCCTGCTGATCGACGATGACCATCGCGTCCGGTGCCGATTCGAGCAGCGCGCGAAATTTTGCCTCGTTCGCGACCAGCTTCACTTCCACTCGTTTGCGTTCGGTCACGTCGCGTGCGATGCACGAGACGCCGACGACTGCGCCATCCACGATTGCCGGTGCGCCGCTGACGAAGAGTTCGCGGCGTTCGCCGGTGGCGGTGATGATCGCCGTGTCCATCGTGATGCACTGGTGGCAAAAGGCGGCACGAAAGGCGGTCTTCGCGGCTTCTCTCTGATCCGGTACGCAGAGACTCAGAAACGGGAGGGCCGTCAGCTCTTCCAGCGTGTGGCCGGTAAGCTCGAGCGCGGCGGGATTCGCCCCCTCGAAGTGCCCGTCCGCACCCAGGGAAATGATCGCGTCCAGGCTGCCGTCGAAGAGGGACCGGTATCGCTCGCCAGACTTGATCAAGTCGGCGCTGGTCCGCAGGAGCGCTTCCGTTCTTTCCGTAACGCGCTGTTCGAGAGTTTCATTCAGATCATGCAGTTGTGCCTCGGCCCGGCGGCGTTCGGTCACTTCGGCGAGCAGGGCGCGGTTGGCCATTCCGCATTCGCGGTTCTTGCGGTGCAGTTCGGCGAAGACGGCGACCTTCGAGCGGAGGATGGCCGCGTTCACCGGCTTGTGGAGGTAGTCCACCGCACCGGTCTCATAGCCCGCGAGGACGTGCTGGTCTTCGTTGTAGTAGGCGGTGAGGAAGATGATCGGCACGCGCGCGGTTTTCTTGCGATCCTTGATCATCTCAGCCAGCTCGAAGCCGGTCATGCCGGGCATCCGGATGTCGAGAATCAGCAGCGCGAACTCTTCGACAACCAGCGCGAGCAGTGCCTGGTCGGCGGATTCCGCTCGGACCAGCCGGTAGCCCGGATCGTTCAGAACGGTTTCGAGCACGGTGAGATTCTTCGGCTCATCGTCCACGATCAGGATATTGATCGGGCCGCCCTCAAAGGTGGTCGATGTCGCCGCCGGGCGCGACGGGGCTGGCGAATCGGACCCGCGGCCGTCGGTGGATTTGGGGTTGGTGTCGAGGTTCATGGGTACCTTCCTTCGTCTTTGTCGTCGCAGTTTTTGATTTGGCGAGCCGGAGGGCGTTAGCCCCCAGACTCATCCGCAAAGTAGCAGGCACATTCCATGTGCCGTCCGCAATTCTCAGGCTGACGGCACA
>CAZFDW010000580.1:0-4149 GCA_964517865.1 uncultured Chitinophaga sp. | reverse complement strand
AAGTCGATTGTGATGCGTCAAGCTGGGGAACGAGTTGCGACGGAGCGCTGGTCGGTTTCTCTTGCTACACCGCACAGATTGCTCATAGCAATCATACTCCACAGCCTGATCTTGCAGCTGCACAAATCTTCCCGCGATCCTATCAAGGCAACCACGAAAGTGGCCAGGGGCAGGCGCGTTCGCTTACGACGATCAAGTTGGTCGAACTGACGCGTCTATATTCCACGACCTTGCCGCCACGTGGGCCCATTGTCAACTGTTGAAGTTTGAGATCTCGTTGAAAGTGTGTGAGGATGGGCGATTGGACCTCCTCCGGGATAACTGTGGAGTCGTCTGGGTAGTTGCGGGCGAGAATTGCAGTGTATCGCCAGTCATTTCCCGGCGGCTCGAACTGGCCCGTCTTCGGGTTGGATGGATCGATCGGGCAGAGAACGAACGCGTCGTTCAATTCCAGGCTGAGGTCAAATCCAAGGAGGCGGTGTCCGATTGAAAAATTGGCGACCAATACGCCGCGCAGTTTGTGGTCGTTGCCCCAGATGCCCGTGGACACCGCGATTTTATATCGATTATCTTTCGACGATTGGAACGACCGGGCAACATGCACGTAATCGCTCGGTACGCCATCGTGGATCAACGCCTGAAAGTAATCACGAACATTGTATTGTTTGCCAATCGTGGAACTTCCGGACAAGGTGTCGGCCAATTCAACTCCGTGCTCGTCAAGGATGAATACATTGACGAAAGGATTTCCTCCCGCAATGTCGAACCATTTGTCTACATCTACCGAAGAGAGAAACTGCTGAACCGCCGCCTGTCGACGAGCGGAATTCGCCTGGCCTTGATGATCTTCAAACGCGGCGTGGAGCTTGCTTTCCCTGGCTAGTTTACCGGTGAAGGCTCGGATCATCGTCAATTCGCGATCAAGTTGATTCGCTAAGCGGGCAGCTTCCTGGGCGTTCTCCGACTTGATCTGACCGAGCGTGTTGGTGAGAGAGATGCCCCACAGCGCGAGCGCAGCAATGATCGCCAGCACCAGGGGAAACGGGTTGCGATGGACCCAGAAGCGAAACTCGCGAATGACAGATGACTTGCCACCGGCCATGGTCGGTTTGCGTTCGAGCCACCGGCGAAGGTCGTTGGCCAGAGCATCCGCCGACCCGTAACGCGCCGCGAGATGACGGTTGAGGCACTTGAGGCAGATCGCATTGAGTTCGTGATCGACCTGACGGTTGATCGCCCTGGGCTGGATTAAATCGCCGCGAATGACCCCATTGAGCGTCTCAATCGTGTTTGCGCCCGTGAAGGGCGGCCGGCCGGTGAGCATGGCATAGAGAATTGCACCCAAGCCATAAATGTCAGAAAGCGTACAGACATCTTCCCAACGACCCTCGGCCATCTCCGGTGACATATACGGAACCGTTCCGACGATCCCAGCTCGGGCGAACGTTTTCAGCAGGCCCGACGTTCCTTCCGACTCAAGGCCGGAATCGGAGGTCTCGACGGCCTGTTGGATGGCTTCCGATCGCAACGCCAGCCCAAAGTCGGTCAATTTGGGCTCACCATCGAGATTAAGAAGGATGTTGCCGGGCTTGAGGTCGAGGTGGATCACACCTTCATTTCGAGTGTGTGCATGATGGATGGCCCGAGCAATCTTTTCGACGATGATCACAGCCCCCTGAAGATCCGTTTGATAGGTCGATAAGCGGTCGGCGACCGTCCCACGTTCCATCAGCTCCATCACAAAAAACCATCGGCCCGATTCTTCGCCGACATACGTTGTCCGAATAATATGTGGATGATTCATGCGAGCAATTGCTCTCGCGTCTTCGCGAAACCGATAAACGGCGGCCTGATCATTGAGCGACAGCGCGTTCATCGTTTTGATCGCCACGACGACCTCGGAGAATTGGCACGGACTTGCCTTCCAGACGATGCCCTGCCCCCCTTCGGCGATCTTTTCAAGCAAGTGATAGTCACCGAGGATCTCGCCCACTTGAAACTGCCGCGTGGTGGGATCAACGGAGGTTGCAATGTTGATACCCGAGAGGTCTTCGAGATAGGCGCGCAGTTCATCCGCGATTTCCGCGTTTTCTTCCAACCAGAGGCGTGGATCGAGCATCTCACCTCGATCAACTCTGGCGTGATAATCAAAGATCGCGAGATTGATCCGTTGTTCACGCGGCGGGAGTTCTATGGTATCGACATCCAACGCATCCACTGTCGTTTATTCCTCTCTTGGCATGAGTTCGCGAAGCTTCCGCATGCCGTGGCGCAGGAGTCCGCCGACGGCATCGGGAGTCTTGTTCATATGCCGACAGATCTGGTCGACCGACATCCCCTGGCAGTGTTTTAGGACAATCGCCTCGGCCTGGGGAGTTGAAAGTTGTTGGAGGAGTTTCGCTAGTGCCATCGCTTGTTCCTCCTTGATCACCCGGTGGCCGACGGAACTGATGTTGGCCTGAAGCAAGCGACTCATCCCGTCGTCGGTCAATCCCAACGAAGCATCAATCGAGGCCTTGGGGGCAAATTTCAGTGCCCTGAAGGAATCGATGAGGTGAAACCGAAGCATCGATCGGAGCCAACCCATGAACTCGGGCTTGGTCTTGCCGCGATATTTCGGGAGGTCGGAAATCGCCTCACAAATAGTCTGCTGGACAATATCGGACGGATCAATGCGACCTCTCAGATCGACCGGGATTTGAGCCAGTGCGAGCGTTTTGAGCCAGGCACGGTATTCGCCAGGATCGGTTAACAAAAGTCAGCTCCCTGAAGGAAATTCACTCGGCGTTGGCCTATTGCGACGGCGGATCGATGTAGACTGGCTGTTCTTCGATCAACGCGTCGTGGTTCACCTCGAACCGATCGAGCACCACGGCCCCGATGCAGTCTCCCACCACGTTCGTGATCGCGCGAGCACGGCCCAGCATCCAGTCGACTGTCAGCATGAGAGGCAGGAGTTCCAGCGGAAGTTTGGCACTGGCCAGGACCACGGCGAGCGAAATCATACCGGCTTCTGGAACCCCCGCGACTCCGATCGTGGCAAGCACACAGGTCGCCGCGATCATTAACTGCTCACCGAAACCGAGCGAGATGCCGAAGGCCTGTGCCACGATCATCGCGGCGAGGGCTTCGTAGAGCAGGATACCGTCATTGTTGAAGTTCGTGGCGACACAGGCAGACATTCTGGCCGAACTGTCCGACACGCCAAGTTGTTTCAGGCTCCGAAGCGTGATTGGAAGCGTCGCCAGACTACTGGACGAGCCGGCAGCAAAGATGACCGGAGTTTTCACCACAGTCCAAAACGTTTTGAGCGGCATCCGTGCGAAGAGCACAAGCCAGCCCTGGTACACGAGACCGACTTGAAGCAACAACCCCAGTAAGACGACACCGGCGTACTTGGCGAGACCTCCAAGAATACTCAAGCCCTGGGTGCCGATGGCCTGGGCCATGACCGCGAAGACCGCGATCGGCAACAGGGCGACAACCCATCCGAGCAGCAGTTCACTAGACCGAAGCCCGGCCGCTACGAAGCCTTCGATCGCAACATAGTCGGTGGCACCCGACTCAATTTGCTCGGACTTGAACTTCCGTAAGGCGATTCCCACACAAACAGCCAACATGACCACTGGGATGATGGCGTTGTTGCGAAACGGATCGACGACGTTGGTGGGAATCATTCCCAGCATGTCTTCGACAATCCGCAACGGGCGAGCGTCTGGCAGGATCACGGGCGTTGCTGATGTCGGGGGTTCCAGAACTCGGCCGGGCTTGAGGGTATTGGCGAGAGTGAGGGCGATGGCAAGAGCGAATATCCCGTTGATCATCGAGATCACGATGACGCGAAATCCACTTTTCGCTTTGAGAGACGAGCGAAGTAAGGCATCAAGGACGACAAACAGAATGAGCGGAGTCGCCAGCATCTTGATGAGTGCGATCACAACCTTGCCGATCTCGCCGAGGCCCGCAACCCGCGGCCCGAACGTCATACCAACGGCTGCTCCCGCGAACATGCCGAGCAGAATTCGCGCCGGAGGAGAGATCCGGGCAAAAACAGATTTCCTGGGGGACAGTTCCATGATTCGACTCCATGAAGTGAGTGAAAAGCTTTGCGGATCGCGTGTGATGCCGTCTTGACTCTTCTCTGTCGAA
>CAZFDW010000579.1:0-4157 GCA_964517865.1 uncultured Chitinophaga sp. | reverse complement strand
GGATCACTTCAGCAGGACTGGGCCACATGGAGCACTGCTCATGTGATGCTGCCCAAAGGAGAAACGTTGCTGACGGAAATGAACTCTGATCCGGGACGTTTCACAGACTCGGATGATTCTGCAACATCCCGACAAGTGATTCGCATTCCAGGACGCACACTCAACGCCACAGTGTTTGATCTGGATGCGCGGCTGAATCTCAACATGCTCCATGAGATCGGCGGAGAAATGGCCGTGCGGAACGCCATTCGTCGCTGGACTCCTGATCTGGAAGCCGACGTGCGGTCCATTGATCCAGACTCAAAGGCAGCGCTGCACTATACGAGTTGGGCGGATGTGATCAGCATGAACGACACTGCCGATGATCGATCGATTGCGGACGTATTCGAATCGGCCTGCAGGGGACTCACATGCTGGGGATCTGGCAAACTGAACCTGCATCGCTGTAGCGACGAACAGTTGCGGTATCTGGGCAAGACACTCGGTCGCACATCGATCATGCGTCAGATCATTCGGGAGCGTCGCAAATCACCGACCGCGTCAATTGAATCCCTTTGCCAAACATTAGAATTGCGTGATGAAGACACAGTTATCGTAAAACGCTATCTGGACGACTCCAGCGGATGCACCGGCCTCATCATTCGCTGCGGTGACGGAGGCCCGGAATTGTTTCTGGTCAAAATCGCGGGCTCTGGAGCATATCGGTCTCGTACACTCTACTTTCGCTTGAGATGAGCTCAGCCATTATCGCCTCCGCGACGACACACGTTTCGCGGTCATGCACGGACTGAGCCGTCTCGTCTGATTGCGGTCGGTGATCGGCGTGTCGTCCGTCCGGAATATTCCCATCAATCGTCTGAGCAATCTCGTTCAAAAAACACGATTATCTGGGCGAAATCTCATTGACTTCACTGGAAACGGTTCCTGACACCTTTAGTGCTCCCGAAATGATCTGCCTCTATATGTCGGGCTGGGCATCGCTGGACGAGCTGGAAAGGCACATTGAAAAATTAAAAGCTGCCAAAAAGTAAGGCACCCGCGCGACTTATCGTGACGGGGCGTTCGCTGCTGCGCGCTGCGTAAAACGGCCGTGTGCTGATGCCACTGAATCTGGTCAGTGACTCGCGTCCGACACCCGAATTCGACACAATTCAAGACAGTACGACTCTACCGCAAGCGGCGTGCCGAACACTATTGGCTGTGTCCCCGTTGTTCTCCTCCCGTTGTTCTCCTGTCTCCGTTGTTCTCCTCCAGCTTGTAAAGTAGAGCAGCTTTTCGTCCCCCAAGATCAATAACGAAAAGACCGCCGGATCTCAGGATCAACGCGAGGTGCTCCAGAAATCGGAACGCTGCAAAGCAGAAACTCCGGAAATGTTAAATACAACCCTGGAGCTTGAGCGTCGTCAATCTGCTTCGGATCAACCTTGGTCCAACCACAATAGTCCCTACGCTGCACCAGCAAGTCCTTTGACGTCTTTAACCACACCAGCCATTCTGAAAATTTCACCGACCCTGCTATCCCCTCTTCGACACCGCCACGAAGAAGATCCTCACGAGACGTGATCGCAAAAAGGAATGCCGCACTCAGATCGCACGAAGATCGAAACTCATGATACCTCTCACCATTCTTATCTATCACACTATATTGGGCAGCTGACTCCACAAGTCTTGTACAGTCTACACGAACATCAGCAGAAAAATGTTCATTCGTCGAAAAGTGGCCAAGGCAGACTGACTCCCACAAGCATAGATGCACATAACGCTCACGAAACGCTTCGCTGTCAACAAATCGGGACAATTGCGCCTTTCGCAGTACTTCGCGTTGTTTAAAGTAACTTGCTCGAGGTTGATTCACATCTGGAAACTCCATGAAGTCCAACATAAACATTGGCGAACACGCGAGTGCGATATTCGTTGCCTCCAATGGTGTACATGTCTCGAATTCGTGGCAGAGTCTGGTTGCAGATGTATCTGGTGCTGCCGCAAGCAACTCTCCGAAGCGTCGGTTCATTTCGAGTCGCCACTCAACGGCTACCTCCCATCCAGCACGATTGGCACTTGCCCTTTCCTGAGGTCCTTTGACAGCCGTCGCAATGAACTCATTCATCTTAGCATCAATATTCGAATCACATGCACATGACTCCGCGTCGATCAAAATGGCTAACATAAAAACGAGAAACATTACTTACTCCTAATTAGAATTGGACTGGCTTCGAGGTGAATGGCCATCGGATCTGCTGACTCGTTCGGTCGTATTTGCAATGCGGTGGAGCCCCACTCCCGGAAATATCGATGTTAAAAAAGCCGCTCGTGCCGCAGCAGCAACCCGCATTGCCACCCTTCGTGCATTTGTAAGTACACGATGCAGAAATTGTCCAGCTATTGACGGTATCCGTCCCGATAAGTGGTATGCCGTAGTCAATGTCTGCGCAGATAACAACTGTGCATTCCACGGATTCACTTCCTCCATTTGTGTCCTTATAGTCGCTCTTCATCGTCTGTACTCTGCAGTTCCCTTTCGCGTGATCCACTACTTGGTCTCGAATGCGCTTCGCCAGCTCCTTCACCAACTCCCACTCCTCTCCATCAAGGGCTCCTCCCAAGGCGTCTTGAAGTGCTTTGAGAAACTCCTCCTCTGACATCTCTCCGGTTGCCAGTTTATTCAATAATTGCTCCAACGCTGCGAGGCCGATTTTTTGTATGATGGTTTCACCGAGCGAGCCAAGCGGGGCCATTATCACAGCTACCCCGAGTGTTCCTGTCCACGGAACTATTACAGCCCCTCCGATGGCCTTGCGAAATGCGTACTGTCCACAAGCAGCCGCTGTTCCGCCGTCGGTGGCCCCCAAGTTAATGCTCGCGTCGCCTAACGCAGCGTTTGCGCAACCAATTAGGTCGCCAACTGTATCTGAAGCGAAGAGGCCATGGGGATCGACATGCTGCTGGGCAAAATACATGCTGTACATATTTCGTCCATCTATGTATCCCGCAGGATCGCGGTTGAGAAATCGTTGCGATGTGAGAGATGCAATTCGATTCCTCATGAAGAGCAATCCGGATTCTTTGTCGTGAATTCGACCTGTAAACCCTATCGTACAATCGGGGGCAGAGACTCCCGAGCTTGCCGGTCTCGTTCTTTTCCCAAATCGATCGTATGCGTAGAAGCTTCGCTCAGAGGCTATTTCTCCTGTCAGGCAATAAAGACTGCGTTGCTTGTTGGGAATTGCGAATGCTCGTGTTTCCGTTCCGGTTTGATTCGATATAATAGAAAGCGTATCGTCGAGGCGGTTCGCAAAAACGTACTTCGCACTCCAAACGGAGGAATTCCCGGATGGAATGTATTCTGCAATTGTTTGGTGACTGTGAAAAACGAATATAGTGGTTGCAATATCACCGTTGGCGGTGGATTCCTGTTTCAGAACCCTGCGCCCGATAGCGTCGTACATATAGCTAGCGTTGTTGAGATTGGTCGCCCCATTCGAGCCAAACACTTGCAGCTTGTTGTCAAAATCCCAAACCAAGTTGCAGCCTCGGTCGTCCGTAGTGATATTGCCTTTACTATCGTGGATTAGGGTTCGAGGGCTGCTGGTGACGGCGGCTCCAGACATGGTCAGGATTTCGTGAGTTGGGCCGTGTGTTCTTGATTGAATGGCGCCGTTGATGGTGGTGGAGGTCCAGTCATGAACGGGGGAGAGATTCCAGGATTGGGAGTCGCCGTTGGTGCGGCTCCAGCTTGTTAAGCGGTCTTCGAAGTCGTAGCCGTTCGTGCCGGTGGTCCAACTGTAGGGGGCCATTGTGTCACTACGAGATTCGTTCATCGGATTTTTGTTAGCGTCGTAGGTGTACGTCAGCGTTTCGACGGTTGGCGTGGCGATTAACTGGACCTGGTTGTCGGCGAAGTAGGAGCGACTGGTCGTGAGGCCGTTGCCGAGATTGCGTTGGGTTTCTCGGCCACCGGCGTCGTAGGTGAAGGTGGCGACGGAGGATGATGCTCCAGCAAGAGGTGTGTAGTTGACGGATTGCAGCTGGCCTCGATTTGTGTAAGCTCGATCGACGAGCGAGCCATCGGGGTATTGCAACTGGGTTGTCTGGCCGAGGACGTTTTTCTGGTAGCCGACGGTGTAGGTTTGGCCGTGAGTCGTCAGCGTTTCCTGAGT
>CAZFDW010000578.1:0-4160 GCA_964517865.1 uncultured Chitinophaga sp. | reverse complement strand
ATCAAAGCGGCAGCAGGCTGCCGCAGTCCAGGGAGAAGGCATCAGGTGCCTGGCACCTGCCACCCGTGCTCAAAAAAAACGACGGATCACGCTCGGTGACGGAATCAGCGGTCCAAATGGACGCGCAGCCACGACTTGGCGTAAGCCCAGTCAGCATCCGCCGTGGACTCGGAGATTCCCAGCACTTCCGCGGCCTCGCGACTCGTCAGACCGGCAAAATAGCGGAGTTTGACCAATTCCGCCTTCCGAGCATCATGAACGGCAAGAGCATTGAGAACTTCATCCAGAGCGATCAGATCAATGCCGGGAGTGGGCGCCGCAATCTCATTTTCATCGAGCTCAACACGTTCCGCCTGACCACCACGCCTTGCCGCCTTCTTTCGCTTCGCGCTATCGACAAGAATTCGCCGCATCGCCTCAGCTGCCGCGGCAAAGAAATGCCCCCGACTGTTCCAGCGCTGGGCATGCTTTACATCAACCAATTTGAGATAGGCATCATGGACCAGCCCGGTGGCCTGCAGCGTCTGACCAGGCTTTTCCTGCGCCAGCCTTGCCGCCGCCAGCTTTCGCAATTCGTCGTAAACAAGAGGCAACAAATGCACAGCCCCCGACGGATCACCGGATTCGATTTGGTTCAGGATGTTAGTGACGTCGGACATAGGCGGGCTCAGTGACGAGGGATACTGTGTTGATTGTACCTCGGCCACTGCGCCCGAGAGAATCAATTTAACGTACTTGAGCCGCGAAGTCGGGCGTTTTGGCAGTGGGTACGCCCCCTGCACATCCCTGTCGTCGGTGCCGGACTCGTTAAATTCAAGGGAAGAAGCGGCTTTCGGCGCGGCTTTATGACTCCGGCGGCTTCATCACTCAGAGAGTGATGGCTACTTTTTCCCAGTTTCGCAGCACGATCGATTCCGCCCTCAATGATGACTATGCGTTTCGCCAGTCTTCCAGCGTCAGTCCGGCAATCCAGGAGAAGTGATCGGTGTTGCCAGTAACAAGAGTCAACTGATGTTCAATGGCTGTTGCGGCAATCACCGGATCCGCGTCCTCAAACGGTCGAACGGAATTCCGGGCCTCGGCCCAGAGATCGGCGCTCGATTCCAGATCGCATCGGTCACTGGAAAGACTGGAGACTCATCACAAAAAATATGAAATCGTGCCAGTTGCGTACTCGCCCCGCGCCGCTTGCAGCTGCGAAGCACTCAGAACCCCTGACAAAACCTCCGTGGCCGCGTTGTGTCGAGAGTGGTCGAGATGCAGGGAAGAGTGACGAGGCTCGGATCGTCGCTGACACCTTTGTTGCAATCACGATCCGTCGCGTCGGCGACTTGAATGGGATATGATTACCACTGTCAATATTCCTCTTCACGTTTTACGAGTGTTCCATGCCGATTGACGCTCGATCGTTTCCGGATCCGCCTGGTCAATGCACCGTTCGTGTCGAACCCGACCAGGATCCGCCGGTCATCACAACCATGCCTACCCGGGAGGCGCTGCTGGAACACCTTCGTCCGCTGGGGCCGCTGGGGCCGGTGATGGCGGGCGCCGGACCGTCACTCGCACGTGGCTGTTCATGTTTCGTGTTGCTGTTCGAGGCCTGGGGCTGGATGTTTCTGTTGTTTGGCGTGGGGTTGATCGGCTTCATGGCCGTGCAAACGCTGGTCTTCAACAAGCCTTTCCAGTTCAATGACAAACCCGCCGACAAGGCCACGGCCGTCCTGTTTCTGGGAGGCTTCCTGACGTTCTGGGTCGTTTTTTGCAGCGTGTGGATCTGGATGGTGCGGAGTCTGTTCTTTCCCCGCGACAAGCTCGACCTGCATTGGCGTTTGGTTCTGGGGGCTGACAACTGGATTTGTTATCGAGCCAGCTTGAACCAGCGGATTGGGCATTGTGCCCCATCATCGATCGATTACCTGCGACGTTCTGACAACGGTCGCGTTGTGGCCCATCTGATGACAGGCAGGGAAACGCCCCTGACCGGCCCGCTGCCGCCCCTGGATTCGGCCTGGCTGTGCGACGCGCTGGCGGCTCGCCTCGGAAGCAAAGTCGAAAACCGCACGGCGGCCTATCCGTGCGTCCCGGCTCTGGCCGCTGGTCGGATCGTCCCCGGCACCGTCCTGGCCTGGCGATTGAAGCAGGGCGACGGGCCGTGGCGAGCCGTTCTGATGACAGCCGGGATGAATCTGTTTTGGAACGGCATCGTCGGGGTGTTCATCGGAGTGGCATTTTTCGGCGAACCCAGGATCAACTGGTGGTTGGCCCTGTTTCTGATCCCATTCGTGCTGGTGGGGTTGATCCTGATCGCAGTCCTGATTGGCAATGTGTGGGCGGCCATCATCCAGTCGCGGATTGGTCGCACGTCGCTCGAATTGGGCATCCATCCGCTGCGCGTTGGAGGACACTTCCGAGCACACATCTTCCAGGTCGGCCCGCTGTCGCTGCGAGAGTTGAGCATCAAATTGGTCTGTGACGAAGTGGCCCAATACATCCACGGCACGACAACCAGTACGGCCAGCAGCCGAGTCCGTGAATTGACGCTGCTGACGCTGCTGGATATGCAAATTCAACACGGCCTGCCTCTGGAGACCAGTTTCGATTTTGATGTGCCCGCCGACGTGATGCATTCGTTCGAAGCGCCCCACAACAAGATCCAGTGGAAGCTGATTGTCCGGGGAGTTCCCGAGTCGTGTTCCGAGTATCAGCGTGAATTCCCCGTCATCATCCATCCGGCAGGCCCCACCAGGGAATTGACATGAATCCGGAATCTATCACCATTGAACTTGACCGCGATGTGTACGACGCGGGCGAGTTCCTGACGGGACGCTATCGGCTGGATCCCCGATGCGCCTCATCCGAATGCCATGTGGACATTCTGGTCTCCTGGCAAAGCATGGGGAAAGGGGAAACAGATCGGGGGGTGCAGCATCGTGAGTCGCGTACCGTGCCTGACGGGGAAACCACCGATTCCGCCGGGGGCGAATTCTCGATCCTGTTGCCGGCGTCGCCCGTGACCTACAACGGCGTCCTCATCAAAATCGCCTGGTGCATGGAAATCCGGGTGCATGCGGGACGAGATTTCCAGGGCGAGACCACCGCCCCCTTTCAACTGGGCCATGTCGGGCCGGTGGCTGAGGTGACCGAATGACGCGCGAGGCGATGGTCACGCTGCCGGTCAATCCGTTCTCCACCACTTTTGTGCGACCGGGAGCCGTTCCGTTTCTGTTTCCAGCAGGCGTCGGGATTGCCGACCTGGTCGCACAATTAAGAACACAGGACTGGTGGGGACAGATCATTGGTCCGCACGGCACCGGCAAATCGACCCTGCTGGCGGCGTTGATGCCGGCGCTGGCCGCTGCCGGTCGCGAACCGCTGTGGTACGCATTTCGCGACGGAGTCATTTCATTGCCGGGCTTTCGAGCCGACCAACTTGGTCTGCACGCCGGAGCGATTCTGGTTATCGACGGTTATGAGCAACTCAGTTCCTGGCAACGCTGGCGACTGTGCCGCGCCTGCCGTCGGTCAGGTTGCGGCCTGGTGGTCACAGTCCATACCCCGGTTGGACTGCCCGACCTGTATCACACGAACGTTGACGCCGACATGGCCAGGCGGGTCTTGTCACATTTGAATCGCGAGGGGACCGCGGACGTGAGCCCGGAGGATCTCATCCAGTGCCTGACAATCCGGAAGGGCAACCTGCGCGAGGCGCTTTTCGACCTGTACGATCTGCATGAACGACAAATCAGGGACAGGTGAAGTTTTATCGGATGTCAGCAGATCCGGGAAGATCACGTACTCGTCAGTCACACCCATAAGTGAACTCGCCATCAGACTGCTCTTTGCGATTCCCTCCGTGCCCTCCGTGGTTAAGAATGCGATTTGTGGTCTGCCTCTGCCGCTCCCTGAGCAACCTTTTGGACTGCCACCGAATTTCTTCGTGCCACGCGAAGATTCTGATCGTAAGTAGTACGAATAGGGTCGGTCAGAAGCGATGAAGAAAGTCGAAAACGTCGCGGCACGACCGCATCGTGAGCAGTCGTCGGGCATGACATTCGCGTTGCGTCCATCAGCGGCCCATGTGGAACCCCGTTGGGGTTCGGATTACCTCGCATCAACCACCTGGGGTGCGCCGCGGGGCGGCGACCCCAGGCTTTGTTGTG
>CAZFDW010000577.1:0-4165 GCA_964517865.1 uncultured Chitinophaga sp. | reverse complement strand
GGTCACGACCGATGTCGTGAACAGCCGCTTGCTTCAACGCTCCGGTCCGACACGCTGACGCAGCATCAATCTGATCCATGGCGTCGCTCAAATCTCCTCCCGACGCGCAGTCGAAATGACGACACAAACTTAGCCGCACGAACTGCGTTCGGTCGATGTGGCCGGAGCAGTTTGGGACTGTGCATAAAGCGGTTGTGGTCTATCTCACCCACGCAGGTTCGCACATCATATCGCAGGGGCCTCTGTGTTGGGCGATGCTTCGTCAGTTACTGACAAATCTGACTCACGACACGCCCTCCTGAGTAGTTTGGCCGGAAGCGATTGCGCGTGATGGCAACGATCACCGCGGTGCTTGGGGAAGTCGCGTCTGTGATCAGTTTGATTGCACCAAATGATGAAGTTCTGCCGACCCTGTGAATCTAAATTGATGTAGCGTCGGTCCAGGCGGACCGGAGCCGGATAAATCTGGTGCTTCCTTGTCAATTCTGCCGGTCGACTGGGAGAGTGCTGCTATTTCACCATCCGGGCCATAAGTGGATTGGTTGTTGTCTGCCGGTTCAGTATGTTGGGCAACAGTCCCGTTTGTCCCGGAGCTGCAGTCCATGTCCGACGTCACCCAAATCCTGTCGCAAATTGAATCCGGCGATCCGGCGGCGGCTGAGCAGTTGCTGCCACTGGTTTATGACGAGTTGCGGAAGTTGGCGGCAAACAAACTGGCCCAGGAAAAGCCTGGACAGACGCTGCAAGCCACGGCACTGGTTCATGAGGCGTACATGCGGCTCGCAGGACCGGATGGCCAGCAGCTGACGTGGGAGACTCGAGGGCATTTCTTTGCTGCGGCCTGCGAGGCGATGCGAAGGATCCTGGTCGAGGCAGCGAGGCGTAAGAGTCGCGGAAAGCATGGCGGCGAGTGGTCACGTGAGCAAATCGATCCTGACATGCTCAAGGCTCCCGATGCCGCTGACCCGCTTCTGGTTCTGTCTATTCACGAAGCAATTGACCGATTAGCTGAGCGTTCCAGCCGTAAGGCAGAATTGGTCAAGCTTCGCTATTTCCTGGGATGTACGGTGCCCGAAGCGGCAGAGATTCTCGGGGTTGCGCCCGCAACCGCTGAAGAGGATTGGACTTACGCTCGCGCCTGGTTGCGACGCGAATGGCTTCGCGGGCAGCCCTCATTGGATGAAGAAGAAAAATAAAAAGAATTCCGCCGGGGTTTTGGACCGCGGCGTCGCATGAAGGATTGGAGGAATACAAAGATGACGCACATGCCCAATTCCGAGAGTGAGATTTTCCGTGACGCTGCGAGGCTCGCCCCTGATGAACGCGCCGCCTTCCTGAACGAGGCGTGTGGGAGCGATCGGTCTCTGCGCGACGAGGTCGAATCCCTCCTGCGGGCACACGACCCTGATGGCACCTTCCTACAGTCGCCCGCGGTTGTTGTCACGGACCTGCAACGAATTTGCGAGCCTCCGGGAACCATGATTGGCCGATACAAGCTACGGGAACAGATCGGCGAAGGGGGCTTTGGCGTGGTGTATGTCGCCGAGCAGGAGAAACCCATTCGCAGAAAAGTGGCCCTGAAAGTCATCAAGCCAGGAATGGACACCAAAGACGTGATCGCCCGTTTTGAAGCCGAGCGTCAGGCCCTGGGTTTGATGGATCATCCGAATGTGGCTCGCGTTTTCGACGCGGGAGCGACAGAAAACGGCCGTCCCTATTTCGTAATGGAACTGGTTCAAGGAGCGAGCATCACCGAATTCTGTGATCGAAATCGTCTTCCTGCTCGCCAGCGGCTGGAACTATTTACCGATCTGTGCCGGGCGGTTCAGCACGCTCATCAGAAAGGAATCATCCATCGCGATCTGAAGCCGTCGAATGTCATGATCACGCTCCACGACGGCAAGCCGGTCGTCAAAGTGATCGATTTCGGTGTCTCGAAGGCCCTCAGCCAGCAGCTCACGGAAAAATCGATTTACACTGCGTACGGCCAGATGATCGGCACGCCGTCGTACATGAGTCCCGAACAGGCCGAAATGAGCGGTCTCGGAATTGATACGCGCAGCGATATCTATTCGCTGGGCGTGCTGCTGTACGAGCTTCTCACTGGCCAGACTCCGCTGGATGCAAAACGTTTGCGTGCAAGTGGCTATGCCGAAATGATGCGCATCATTCGCGAGGAAGAGCCACCGCGGCCAAGCATGAAGGTTAGCACTCTCGGCGACGCGGCGACGGTGATTGCTCAGCAGCGACAGACCGATCCCGAACATTTACGCCGTGACCTTGCAGGTGAAATCGACTGGATCGTCATGAAGTGCCTGGAGAAAGATCGCAGTCGACGCTACGAAACAGCAAGCGGCCTGGCGCGCGATGTTGAGCGATTTCTGAAGGACGAGCCGGTCGAAGCCTGTCCGCCGTCTGCTCTCTATCGGTTTAGAAAGCTGGCGCGAAAGCACCGCCGTCTACTGACAACAGCGGCAGCCTTTGTAACATTGATGCTGGTCGGCTGTATCGTGAGCACATCGCTGGCCGTGTGGGCAATGCGATCTCAGCGGCAAGCTAATGTGGCGCTCGAACATGAACGCGTCGCCCGCGATGAGGCAGTCAAAGCCAGGGAAAGATCCGACAAAGCCTCTCAGCGGCTGCGTGACGCGATTCGAGTCTCCAACGAGGGAATCGCCTATTTCAACCGCAAGAACTGGTCTGCTGCAAACGAGCGGTTTACGCAGGCCGCCGAAATCGAACCGGAGTTAAACACTCCCTACATCTATCGGGCATCACTCTACGTCCGAATAGGTCTCTGGGACCGTGCGGAAGCGGACTACGATCGTCAGTTCGATTTCGCGACCAGCGCAGACGCACAGACTTGCTTCGAACATGCCCTGCTGAAACTGTACACCGGAGATGAACCCGGTTATCGCGAGGCATGTGACGAACTCCTCCGGCACCACGGACGTTCTACGGAGATTCCCAATCGGTACACAGTACTGCGTTCCTGCCTTCTGGCCTCTCACGTTGTCGGAGATCCGCAGGAGTTGCTGCAGCGAGCAGAGACGTTGATCGCGAATGCATCAGCCCCTCAGCATTACTGGACTGCGGGCCTGGCTGCGCTGAGGACCGGAGACTATCAACTGGCGGTGGATCGATTCCGCGAAGCTCTTCAACTCGGTGACGGTTCACGCGCCGGAATTCACCGGGTCAACTTTGCGCCACTGGCCCTGGCTCAACATCATCTGGGATTGCACCAGGAGGCCAGGCAGTCTTTATCGCGGGCTGAGGAGGCCCGGAATGAGTGGATAGAAACGATGTCCACCGGCATGGTGGATTCGATGCCGATCGATTGGTGGGAATGGCTGTCCTTCGAGATCAGATTTCGAGAAGCGCATGAATTGATCACAGGGCAATCGCTCGCCCTCGACGAACGGTTAGCAACGATTGAAAAACGGGCACTGGCAGCGATTCACGATGACGATTTGTTTACCTGGATGGATGCCGGACGAGAACAGGTCCGTCATCAGTCGTGGAATAGCGCCGCCGCGCAATTCATCAAAGTCCTGGACCAGATGCAGGAACATTTCCAGTGGAGTTCTCAGGAATTGCGGTTCCTCGTTGAGATGGTTCAACAACCGGAAGTGTTCGCCAGGCTGGTTGAATTGCGTCCCAATGATCGGCGGCTATGGATTGCTCGCGGAAATGTCCATTCCAGCGAACGCGATTGGGCCAAAGCCTTCACCGACTTCGAACGGGCCCTGGAGTTATTGAAGCAGAAAGAGCCATCTGCGACGGAGAGCGAGTTCGGTCTTCCAACACTTGGACACAACATACATTTTCTAGGGCAATTAAGTTTATTGAAGGGCGATCAGACGCGATTTCGACAACTCTGTAACATCATCATCAAGGAACACAGTCACTACGAAGATGCCATGTCAGCAAATTCCTTTTCCCGCGTGTGCACGCTTTCACCCGACGGACTGACGGATTGGTCGATCCCTTTGGGTCTTGCACAACAGTCGGTCGATGAACAACCTCGGCTTCCCTGGCATCAGTTTGCGCTGGGCATCGCACAGTATCGCGCCGGGAAGTACGAAGAGGCCATCCGGTCGCTCAACCAATCGCTCGAGATGGGGCCGAACTGGCTGGGCCGCGGCCAGAATCACGTCGTACTAGC
>CAZFDW010000576.1:0-4184 GCA_964517865.1 uncultured Chitinophaga sp. | reverse complement strand
CCGAATACGAACTGTCCATCATTCGTGAACGGACAAGGGCCGGAATGCGGGCCGCAAAGGCTCGTGGAAGCCAGATCGGACAAAAGCGATGCTACTTCAACAAACAAAAGGCGACCGAACTGCGAGACCAAGGCTGGGGCCAGATCCGTATTGCCCGCGAACTCGGCGTCGGCGTTGGCAGGGTCAACGAATGGGTCAGCGACGAATATGTTCCGCCGGATCTCAGAGAGCAGGAGTGAGGACGTCATGCATTTGTCACGTCGCAGTGATCGCAAGAGATTCGTCGTTTCAATCTATCTGGCGGAAGACGCCGTCGAGTTTCCGCATAACGACCGGCTCAGTATTCCGTTGACACGTCTTTACGGCGGGGCAGTCTATGCCGAAGACGCCAAGCGAGCAGCCGCAAAAGCGTGGATTAAACAAGTCGGCAGGTACAGGCACGAACGGCAGATCGACCTGGAGGCCCCAAGAATGCTTGCCGTCTCTGAGGTCGCACCGAGCCTCATTACTCAGCGACTGACGGAGTCCATTCTTTGTCCCGTTGACAATGGGTTCATTCTCGACAACGGCGTCGAGGCATGGCTCATCAGCGTCCGGGAAATCGGAAGCATGCAGTGAAGCAACGCACGGAAGACATATCTCAACCCAGAGTAGAGATCGACCATATTACATTTTGATGAACACGCCACCGTCAATACTTAAGGTCATGAGTCATTCAGGGAGCCATCCTGCAAATTGACTCTGCCCTCGACGATGTCCGCGAATTTCATCAGAAGATGCGTGCCCCGATTGCCCGCACTCCGAGACTCCTGCCGGGAAACGCCACGATAGCGGGAGCGATTGCTGGCAAGCTCCATGCCTTATCCGACGAAACAGCATCAACGGCAGCCGCGACCAATGACGTTCTACTCGCTCGTACCGCCATGGCAATCGAAGAACTGGCCGAGTGGCTGACGGCACACGAGCGTTCCGACCTGATTGCCGCCGCAGATGCCTGGACCGACCGAGCCTACGTTCTGTTCGGCGACGCGGTGGCGGCGGGGCTGCCTGTTGCGAAGTTGTTCGCGGAAGTACACCGCAGTAACATGACAAAGGAGCCAGACTCAGCAGGAAGCGGCAAAGCCATCAAGGGAGCCAGCTACGCACCACCGCGAATCACCGACGTCCTCAAGGACCCGACTGTTTAATCAGGACCAGCAGATATTCCGAAAGGTCTTTACCATTGAGATATTCCGAGAGGCTCGTCCTCACAATAACAAGAGACCCGGTTCAGAAGACATTCCGACGTCCTGACCAGGGGCATTCCGAAACGGTCGTTTCGGAATGCCCGACGAGTTGCTCCCAAATGGTCCCAGCAGACATGAGGCGCTAGTATTGCTTTTGACTATCAGATGGAAAACGGCACGTAAAGTAGTTGTCGTGGTTGAGCCAGCATTTACTTCGTCCCTTGTTTTAACTCTCGTGAAGCACTTGCGAACCGGGAGGGAGAAGTTCCAGTCTGATACAGATTCTGTCCCGCAGTTCAGCAAGCTGATCGTCAGACAGTTCATACAGTTCGCACAGCATGTCAATGACCGCGTCAATGTGAACTTCCATCGCATCGTCAATGGCGTCCTGCACATCTTCGTCTTCGCACATGTCACTGACTTCACGAATTTTTCCCGTTGTGATTTCTGATGGCAGCATCGTTCTCTCCGCGTAGGTGGTGTTGGGGGCAGCCCCTCTTCTCTTTTCTGTGACCTGACCTGGCCGTTGATTAATCGCCGGACCGGCGAACTTGAAACACGAGCCACCCGCCTCGGTTCACTGCTTGAGAAATCCTTCCGCATGCAATGCGAAGTCCTGCCGTGAGAACTTCATACGAAATCGGCTTCGGAGGTCTTGCTGGTCCCAGTCGTCATCCAACCAGTGCTGCGTGTTAGGCATCACAGCTACTGCTCGTCAACTGTCAACCGGCTCGCACAGAACCTCAACGCGAAATCGGAATCGTACAACGCCCGACTCGCAATCGCGGAGTTCGATGACGGGACAGTCTAAACCTTCATCGACGATCAGGCTGGCGTCGAACTCTTTACCCATTTCATCAGTAACGAGCCATTCACCGCCGCTGGCGTTCAATTCGGCTGCCTCCACGAGCGAGTGTTTGCACTCCAGTGCGAGACGCTGAGCCAGCACAGCCGAATTTCGATTCCTGTCGTTCATAGATTCTCCAGTGCATTGCAGACTTGGCCATCTTGTACCAGCCTATTGCACTTTCGGGAGAGCGGTTAATCACAATGGCGGCGTGAAGCTCGGGGCAAAATGTTGTCGCCCTCATGAGCAAGCTTGAATTGAGAATTCAATGGCAGCAACGTACCTGGACTCACTCCGACCGTCGCATCGGCTAATTCCCGCATTGATTGAACCTGGTTTGCTGAAAGAACTGAGCGGCATCCATGCCGCTCAAGGTCACCGTTACACGGCAACCTTCTGCAGGTCCATAGCGACTTCACCGTTCAACTTCCGCTCCAGAAAGAAGTCGTTGAATTCATCGAACGAATCACAGGAGTTCTCCAAATCGAATTCACCAGAAATCAAAGTTCCCAACCAAGATTGTGCCGCACGGGAGCCATGTTCATCAGCATGGTGCGTGGCGACTTCGCTGACGAAGTTCAGCAGGTCATAGACAGTACAAGAGACGGGAAGTGTTCGTTGGCGTTTGACACTCAATGCGTCGATATTGGCCAGGCCGTAGATGTGCGAGATGTCGCCAGTCATTCGATGGAAAGCCATGATCATCGGGCTTCCAATTTCATCCGCACTTTCCGAGTCGGACCCAACGTCCCAACTGGCTTGCCGAGGCCTCAAGAGAGTGGCGATGCCGTTGTCGCCGGATGCTTCCCCCTGCCAGCCAACATGCCGACAGGCAAGTGATCTGACAAGGAGTTTGTACAAACTGTTGGCCTCGTAGACGCTGGCCCAGGATTTTGTCGCCGCGTCGAATCGTTGGCGGAGGGCGGCGTAACCCTCATCGTTACCAAAGCCGTCGAGCGCACGAATAATCGAGTATTTGACGTCGTCATCGCCACGCCCCAAAGCCAGAGTGCTTCGAAACGTCCTGGCATAACCGACCATTCCGTTTGAGCAGATCTGCCGGAGTAACGAAAGATAGATGTTCGGTAGACCGTAACCATCGATGGGCGTAGACATGACGAATCGGTTCGAGAACGCATCGCCACTGATCTCGAATGAGTTCGCTCCTATTCGAGGAACGTGGGAAGATTCAACAACACCGTCGCAGTATCGAATGTTTTCGCCGCTGTACTGATCCAGCGTTTCAGACAGGTCGTCGTATCGAACAATCGGCTTTGTTGGATTGCTGACCGCCAACAGACGATTCTCGCCGCTGTTGCCATCGCGTTCGATACAGATCCGAATCTGATCTTGTGACTCGACATCGGAAACTCGCTGAAACACTTCACCGTGATCGAAGTACCGAAAGAAAGACTTGTTGAACCCGTAGCGTGCATAAAGGCTCGTCCAGAATCGCTCTGTCGGTTTCAACGGTTCATCGTGGACGAGGATCTGGGAAGCAACTCGCTTACCAGACTTCGGATCGGTCTCGGCCTGCGCAATGAGGTCTCCGACAGAACTGAACGTGTATTCAAAGTGTTTGCTAGTGCTGACCATGTGGTTCCCTTTGTGATTGAGCGCGGAATGCGAATCTCAACGTCTTGTTGCAGGTTCAGGAGGATTGGTAAATGGCGTCAACCCACAGACGACAAACAGAATTTGCGACTGAAACAATCGTGTACGCTTGAATGCGAGGACGACAGCCAATGCGGCAAGATCACTCGCAGTCGAGACTGAGCAGCTGGGGATACCCTGCTTTTTGGGGAATTCAATCACTGAGAAAACCCTTTTGGCAGAGGAGGCTCCCGCCAAATGTGGTGTTCAGAGAGCGATTGCCGTTCGATGCGAAAGTCGCGATCAACGCGGTCAATGGCGGAAAGTTTCTGACTCAGGACGGTTAGGCCGGAGGGACCAACGGCACCGGAATATCTACCGCCGGGTTGGTCGAATCAACTGGATTCCGGCGGTCGCGGGCATGGCCAGAAAACGCACCTTGATTGCCATCAATTTGATTACACCTGCGACATTCACGCTACTTCGTTCGCCGCATCGGTCGATGTGACCGGAGCAGT
>CAZFDW010000575.1:0-4195 GCA_964517865.1 uncultured Chitinophaga sp. | reverse complement strand
CCCATCAATTATTCGGTTCCACCGGAACAAAGGTCGTGCGGTTGCGTTCGAAGGAGTTTTCGGCAGCCTCCCGGGCGCGGCGCTGGAATTCCAGCTGGCTGCGGTAGGGGCGAGTCGGTGAGCCAACCGGCGGAAGATACGAGCCATCCGGTGTGAGCGTGCGTGCCTTCATGTTATCCCGCAGGCATGTCTTGAGAATATTGATCGCCCGGCGTTTGCTGCTGTCGTCCAGAATCGGCACGAGCAGTTCGATGCGTCGATCAAGATTTCGTGGCATCCAGTCTGCACTCGAAATAAAGATGCGTTCGTCACCGCCGTGGTGAAAATACAGCATTCTCGCATGTTCCAGAAATCGATCAATCACACTGGTGACGCTGATGTTATCGCTCAGGCCGGGTACGCCCGGCCTCAGGCAACAGACGCCGCGGATGTTCAGCTCGATCTCAACCCCGGCTTTGGACGCTTCGTAGAATGCGGCAATCATCCCCGGATCGGCCAGTGAATTCAACTTGGCCATGATATGTCCGCGGTCACCGTTTTTGGCGCGCTCCGTCTCCACCTGAATCATTTCCACCAGCTTTTCACGCATTCCAATCGGTGCCGATTCGATCTGTGAAAACTGTTGAATCTGCGAGGATCCAGTGACGGCGTTGAACCAACTGATCGCGTCGTTTCCCAGGTCACGATTGCAGGTGAGGAGACTGATGTCCGTATAAAAGCGTGACGTGATCTCGTTGTAGTTTCCCGTCCCGAAATGACAGTAGCGTTGAAACCCTTGTGGTTCCCGACGCACGACAATACAGGCCTTGGCGTGCGTCTTGAGCCCGCGCACTCCATAAATGACCTGCACACCGCTGTGTTCGAGTTGGCGGGCCCATTCAATATTGCGAGCTTCATCAAAGCGGGCCTTGAGTTCCACGATCACGGTGACGTTCTTGCCGTTTTCTGCGGCACGGACGAGTGACTTCACAACCGGACTGTTGCGGCTGGTGCGGTACAGCGTCTGCTTGATAGCCACCACGTCCCGATCATCGGCCGCTTCCGACAGCAATCGCAACACCGGCTCAAATGATTCATAGGGATGATGCAACAGCACGTCCTGTGATTTCATGGTGTCAAAGATCGATTCAGACGGATCAAGCTTTGGGGAGGCACAGGGTGTCCAGTTTGGATACAGATGCTGATCAAAACCGCTCACATGCGACAACTGCATCAATTCGCTCAGACCTACCGGCCCCGGGACCAGAAATACATCGCGTTCGCCAACCCGCAACAGCGTCTTCAGAAACTCCAGAATGGGTCTGGTAACATTGTTGGTAATTTCAAGCCGCGTGCAGAAGCTGTCTTTGCGATCATCCAGCACATCTTCCATTTCCGCTAATAAATCAGCCCCGTCCTCATCACTAACGGTCAGGTCGGCATTGCGCGTCACGCGAAACGGTACAGTCGCGAGAATTTCTTCACCGGGGAAAAACCGCTGCACCATCAGAGAAATGGCATCTTCCGTCAGAATGAATTCATAACCGCCGATGCTGGGCAGCGTGATGTAGCGCAGGTCATATCGTCCGAATGGAATCACGGCAAAACGCCAGGATTCAGTTTCAGACTTCCCTTTCAGCTGCACGACTACGTTGACTGTACGTCCGAACAACAGCGGAAATCTGGATGGATCATGCACAGCGATGGGTGTCAGCACGGCCTGAATCTGTTCCTGAAACACCGTATCGACAAATTCAATCTGCCGATCATTCAGCTCGTTGATTCTCCGTCGGCGAATACCGGCTTCCGCCAGTTGTGGCTCCAACTGTTCAAGATAAATGCGATACTGATCGGCGACCATCTTCTGAGTGCGGATGCTGATCGCATTGATCTGTTCCAGGGGAGACATGCCCGACGGATCATTTCCCATGTCACCGGCACGGATCGCTGTCAACAGACTGCCAACGCGGACCATGAAAAATTCGTCCAGGTTGGATGCTGTGATCGCCAGAAATCGCAATTGTTCCAGCAATGGAACCGACGGATCGCATGCTTCATCCAGCACTCGCTGATTGAACTCCAGCCAGCTTAGCTCGCGATTGGTCAGCAGATTCTCGGTGTCAGACATAATTCATTTCCAGGTCAATCACGCAATTTAGCGCGGCGATTCACGGAGCAGCACCCCAAGCCCGAAGGTATCTTCGAGGAGCAGGGCTTTCTGACGCAGTTCCATACGTTCCAGCGACAGGTCGCCGGCAGAATTTCTCACGGTGATCACCAGACGATGACGTTCAATCGTGCATTCAATGTCACGCACGCGCTGGCTTCCTGTATGGTCCAGTGCGACCGCAACACGCAGAATTCCCGCCAGTCGTGAGACAACGACGCGATTGTCGCGATCCAGTCGGGCAAATAATTCGTGCGTCGGTTTCGGGGCGGCACGGCGGTGATACCGGGCAATCATCGCCACCAGTTGTTGATCCTGTTCGTTCAGTCCGAACAACTCACTGTGCGAGATCAGATAGTGCGAATGCTTGTGGCAGCCCGAAACTCCCACAAACAGGCCAATCTCATGCAACAATGATGCGACATACAGCAAAGTCTCGCAACGTGCATCCATGCGGTGTTCAGACTGCAGTGAACGGAAAAGCGTCCTCGCCAGCTCGGCGACATGACGCGCGTGCTGCAAATCGACTTGATACTTTCGAGCCAGTTCAGTGGCCGAGTTGACGATCTGATCACAGAAGTCGGTTGACCAGTCGTTCGACCGCAGCATTCCCTGCAGCAACGCATCGCGCAGATTCAGTCCCGTGATCAGCAGCTGAGTACATCCAAGCAATTGCGCAAGTCGAAGGTTCGCCAACAACGCCGGAACCAGTGTTTCCGCCTGAGACAGTTCCAGGTGATATTTTCGCATAATGCGATCGACGGTCAGCGACAGCAGTCTGGTCGTGAGTTTGTCAAGATCTTCGACCGCGATGCGACTCAAGCCGGACGGCAGAAGTTCAACACCCAGCACCTTTGCGGCAAATCGCATGTCTCCCCCAAGGCCGACGTACTCCACCGGGTTGCCTTTTGGAATGATATCCAGCAATGGCTCAAAGGAACGGTCAATTTGACCGATCATAATGCTCCCCATACGACTGCGCGTGGTCTGCGAATGCAGAATCATCTGCTGGAGCCGCAGCGAGCCCAGGCGATATGGCTGCGAATGAATAATGTCTTTGCCCTTCAGGACCAGCACTTCCGTATTGCCACCGCCAACTTCCGCCACGACGGTCAGCCCATCCGCCAACGCCGCGTCATTCTGCAGCAGCGGGCGAACACCAAGGTACGTCACGCGCGCGATTTCCGCGTCGTCAATCATTTCAACCGAAAGTCCGGTTGCCGTATAAATGCGGTCCAGCACTTCGATCCGATTTGTGGCTTCGCGCACAGCGCTGGTGGCCACGATGCGGATGTGTTTCGGATCGCTGCACTGGTACTCCTTCAGCTTGCGGCGGTAACTCTTCAGAATCCTGATCGTCTCCTGCAGCGTCTTGCGCTGGATCTCACCCTGCGTAAACGTGTCTTTCCCAAGGCTCAAACCGCGAACAAGCTGCTCCAGCACGCGGACGCTGGAACTGCCATCGCTTTCACCCACCGCCATGCGAATAGCCGATGTCCCGAGCTCAATCACGGCCAGCGGAAACGCATTGGCTCCCCGCACCGGCTCGGACGCTGCATCTGGCGCTGCATCCTTGCGGACCGGCAGGTCATTTTGAATTGTCTCGTCCCCTGTTGTCATTGCCTGTGTCAGACTTTCTTCGCGTCTTTTGATCCCGTTTCCTGCCGTACCCAGCCTGCGGCACCAGTCGCACCGGCAAGGTCACCGAGTTCGCTGACTTTGAGCTTCGCACAATCTGCGAGAGATGGCAATACGTTTCGACGCACGCCTTCCTTGACTGATTCCAGATACAGTTTGGGCATGGCTTCCACCAGTCCGCCGCCCAAAATCACAACATCCGGTGCCAGAATATTAATCAGGCTGCCAATTCCTCGCCCAACCTCTTCCGCCGCTCGACGTACAATTTCCTCAATTGCCTTGTCACCCATTTCGATTGACTTCGCCAGGGAGGAACTGCGAATCTTGGCAATATCCGTGCCAGTCAGTCCCTTCAAGTGCGGTGCCTGGCCGCGGTACACGGCTTTTGCGGCTTCAGCAGCAATTGCAAGC
>CAZFDW010000574.1:0-4202 GCA_964517865.1 uncultured Chitinophaga sp. | reverse complement strand
TCTTACACACAATCTTCCTGCCTGAAATCATGTGCGACCGAACCTTGCGGAAAATCACGAGGGGAGGCGCCACCAATCAACTCCTTGTTTTCGTCAGGTCAATTCTGAATGAAGCTCACATTTCTTGGTGCTGCAGGCGAAGTCACCGGCAGTCAGCATCTGATCGAAACATCATCGGCAAGAATCCTGCTTGACTGTGGTTTGTTTCAGGGGCGCTCCGATGAGACGCGACCGAAGAACGAAAAGTTCCGATGCACCCCGCAGAAACTTGATCTGGTGATCCTGTCACATGCTCACATCGATCACTGCGGCAGGCTACCGGCGCTGCGCAAAGCTGGTTATCGAGGACCGATTGTCTGCAGTCATGCCACTGCCGACATCGCCGATATTATGCTCCGGGACAGCGCACATATTCAGCAGGAAGACGCGCGCTACCGACAAAAAAAGAAGCTCGGTCGCAGTGGCGAGGCCGAAAAGCCGCTCTACACGCTGGAAGACGTTCAGAAGATGTCGAAACAGTTTGAACCGATTGCGTTTCATGAGTGGAGAGAAGTACACAAAGGCGTTCGGGTGCGTCTGCATCACGCCGGACATATTCTGGGTGCAACTGTGGTTGAACTGGAATTGCTTGACAATGGTGAAGTGAAACGCCTCGTGTTCACCGGGGATCTCGGACGCCGCAACCAGCCGATTCTGAACGATCCGGAAACTGTCGGACGCTGTGATGTGCTGATTTCTGAATCCACTTACGCCAATAATCTGCATCCGGAATCGGGCGACGTGAAAGCGGAATTGCAGCGTGTGATCTGCGAAGCATCCGCACGGCAGGGCAAGGTCATTGTGCCCGCATTCAGTCTTGGTCGGACTCAAATGCTGGTTTATCTGCTGAATGAACTTCGCAACGAAAACTCGATGTGCCGCGTGCCGGTGTTTGTAGACAGTCCGCTGGCAACCAGACTGACGGAAGCCCATCGTGATCATTCGGACCAGATGGACGATGAAGTGCAGAGGACACTCACCTTTGATAAGGACGTGTTCAGCTTTGAAGGACTGACGTATGTGCAGTCACAGGACGAAAGCATCGCGCTCAATCGCCGCAGAGGTCCGTTGGTTGTCATTGCGGCCGGCGGCATGTGCGAAAATGGCCGAGTGGTTCACCATCTGAAAAACTCTGTTTCTGATGCATCCAATACGATCATGATTATCGGGTTCCAGGCAGAACACACGCTGGGGCGCCTGATCGTCGATCGACGCCCTGAGCTCAATATTCTGGGACGACGTTTGCCGCTGAATGCTCGCGTAGAAATTGTCAATGGGCTGTCCGCCCACGCGGATCCCGGTGATTTCCAGTGGTGGTTCGGCGCCCTTCAGAAACAAGGCGGTGCGGGACAGATTTTCCTTGTGCATGGTGAACACAAGAGCCTTGCTGCCATGGCGAAACTTACAGAAGAATGTTCAGATCTGCCGCCCGTGATTCCGAAGTTCGGCGACAGCTTTGACTTGTAACGGCGGAATTGGTGATTGTCATAATTCCCATTCTTCTCATTACTCCCAGAGGATTCATGGGAGGCATGGGATTTATGAATCGGTGCTGCGACTATTGTTTATCCAGCACAATCGCATGAAATTTTCGCAGCTCCTCAGCGGGAAGTTTGATCACGCGACGATCATACGTCATCAATCCGTTGATTTCGGTTTCCACGTCGGTCGTCTGCGTGTAAACGCCGGCGGCGATACCTTTGGATTTCAGGTCGGCGAGTCTTTCGCAGGAGATCTGATAGCGATGTTTCAGTTCAGCAAGCGTCTTCGGCAAATCGCCGTAACCCCAGATTGCGTCAGTTTCCGCCCAAAGATGTCCTTTTATCGGGAAGCCGTGACCTCCAAATTCGCCGACAACATGCACAAAGTCTTTGTAACGACTGTCGTCAAACGGAAAGCCCGGGTGAGGGTACTCATGATGATCGACCACGTCAGCCACGGGCCAGAAGTTTCCGCCACTGGCAATGTTGATGATGCGTGACGGGTCACGTTTGACGGCCCATTCGCCAACACTGGTCGTGAGGTGCTGTCCCCAGGCTTCGTTGAACGGAGTCCATACGACAATCCCGGGATGAGAATCCAGCGATTCGATCATCCTGTCGAATTCCAGCATGAATTGTTCGTGAGCCGCCGCTGGCCATTCCGCATCATGCGGATCGTGATCCAGCCGTGTCCATGCAGGATTCTTTCCACCACTCACCTGATCCTGCCAGACCATCATTCCCAGCCGATCGCAGTGAGTGTAGTAGCGACGCGGTTCGATTTTGATGTGCTTGCGGATCATGTTGAAGCCCGCCGACTTCAGAAATTCAATATCGAAAAGCATCGCTTCGTCGGAGGGCGGCGTGAGCAATCCGTCCGGCCACCAGCCCTGATCAAGCGGCCCCAGATGAAAGATGGGCCTGCCGTTCAGCGTCATTCGCAGATGACCAGCGCCATCGCGAATTTTCCCGACGGTTCGAATCCCTGCGTACGACTGAACCTCATCGACGACCTTGCCATCTGCTGACAGCAGCAAGACCACAAGATTGTAGAGATGTGGCGACGCGGGCGACCACAATTTGGCATCGGGAACAGTCACCAAAACTTCGGCGGCATCACCCATCGATTCTGCGACGGTGCGATCACCGTCCTTCACAATGACACGCAGCGTTTCAGCCGAGCCTTTTCCGCCCAGTGCCGAGCGAACGGTGATCGTGCCTTTGTCGGCATCTGTCGCCAGATCAAGGTCTTCGATGAACTGCGACGCGACTTCCTCCAGCCAGACCGTCTGCCAGATTCCGGAGACCTGTGTGTACCAGATACCGTGCGGATTCAGAACCTGTTTACCCCGGAGTTGAAACCCTTCCGTTTCATCTTCAACCCTCACAACAAGCTCGTTACTTCCGTTCTTCAAGGCTGCGGTGGCATCGACAGAAAACGGATTGTTGCCGCCCTGATGTTCGCCGACTTTCTGTCCGTTGACGAATACCGCACAGCGATAATCGACCGCTTCGAAGTTTAACAGTGTTCTGTGATCCACTTTGGGCGTTGTCGTAAACGTACGGTGATACCAAAGGGCTTCGCCGACATCGAGCATGCGCTGCACGCCGCCCAGTTTTGATTCCAGACAAAACGGCACAAGGATCCTGCCAGTCCACTTATCCGGAACCTGGTGAACGTCGGCCGATGTGATCGCATAGTCCCAGTGACCATTGAGGTTGGTCCAATTCTCTCGCGTCAGTTGCGGTCTCGGATATTCCGTCCATGCATTTTCGGCGGTGACTTCTTCTCCCCAGGTAGTGATGAGTGGCGACTTGAATGGTTCCAGATTGCGCTTCGGTCGCGGTAGTTTCGGAATTTTGTCGGCATCGACAACATGCACGTCGATGAATTGCCCACCGGCATCCTGATGACAATGCACGGCCATCAGGTTGCCGCCCGTCTTCAACGCCGCCGCACCAGCCGCCGCGATCGGCAAAACTTCGTATTCCGAAGTCCAGCCTTGAAAGGATGCCACTTCCTTACCGTTGATAAATACCTGAGCCTCATCATCATGATGAATCAACAGCGCGGGTTTGACTGGCACGGTCTTCAATTCAAACGTTTTTCGGATCCAGATATCTTTGCTTTTCCATTCCGTCCCGATTCTTGCACCGGGTGTGTTCTGTGTGCCGAATCCACCCGCTGCTTCAGTCCATGCCGAATCATCAAATTCCGCCGCCTGCCAGCCATCTCCCGGAGTTTTCAGCGTGTACCGCCACGTATCAACGATTGCATCCTGAGCCAGCAAAGAACCTGTGGATGCTGTCAGGATGAGGAACCCGAAGAGTGAGCATAATTTCATTGCAGTCAACTTAAAGCTGAACGCTTCAGCAAAAAAACGGAGAAGCAGCCAGACAGCGATCGCACGAATTGGCGGACTCACATGCTGACGAGACTCGAACGTGAATTCATCCTGACATCGATTGCCCGCTGTCGCGATTTTGCACCAGTTCCCAAACATTCCTTGCTGTTTCCGGATCGCAGTTTGCGCCAAATTGACCGACACGCGCCGCAGGTACTCACGCGCCGCAGGTACTCGACACCGTCGGCGAATGTTGAACCCCAAAGACCACAAACCCTGGTGGCTTAGCTACGCTTACTTTTTGAAACATGTTGCAGATGAGTCAAGTTTTGGAAAC
>CAZFDW010000573.1:0-4203 GCA_964517865.1 uncultured Chitinophaga sp. | reverse complement strand
GGCTAGCGCCTTGCCGCTCACAAGAACAGCGGTATTCAGACAGACTACCAGTCGCCGACTTCCTGCGACAGTTCACACCAGCGTTCTTCGACTTCCGCCAGTTCTTTGGCGATCGTTTCGATCTGAGTGTGCAGTGTCATCGCTTTCTTAGCATCAGATGTACTCAGCATTTCGGCGTTGAGCGCCTTGCGCTGGTCATCGAGTCTGGCGATGTTCTTTTCGAGGTTGCGAAGTGTTTTCCGCTGCTGGTGAATGTCCCTTCCGGACGAAGGTTTTTCGACCTTACTGCCCGCCCCTTTGCCCGCTGGAGCACTCGCCATACGGCTTGACGCACGTTCGCGTTCGCCGTCTTCGATTTCTTTATTGACGTAATAGATATAGTCGTCGTACTTCCCTGCATAATTCCGCGCACGACCGTCGCGGACTTCGATGATGTTGGTCGCGATGCGACGCACGAAGTGGCGGTCGTGGCTGGTGAACAGGACGGTGCCTTTGTACGCGAGCAGAGCATCCGCGAGCGACTCAACAGTTTCAACATCCAGATGGTTGCCCGGTTCGTCGAGCACCAGAATGTTGTACGTCCCCAGCAACAGGCCTGCCATGCACAAGCGGGCTCGTTCGCCTCCGGACAACACTCTGATGGGCTTTTTCGTATGCCCGCCGCGAAACAACAGCGATCCTGCGCAGGCCAGACAATCCTGAGTCGTCGTGCCAGGCTTTGCCTTATATTCCAGGTACTCCAGCACCGTCTGATCGGGGGGCAACGTATTATAAACATGCTGCGCATAAACTCCGATCTCGCAACCGTAGCCCCATTTGACTTTGCCCTCAACGGGTTTGAGCGAGTCAACCAGCGTTCGCAGCAGTGTCGTTTTTCCCTGACCATTGTCGCCGACAATCGCGGCACGCTGCTGGTGCTCAATTTCCAGTTCAATACCTGCAGCCACTGACTTGCCTTCGTAACCGATGCTCAGATCCATACAGCGCACGGCAGGTCCCTGACGCGGTTCAACCTGTGGGGGCCGGATTTGCGCCCTCGGCAGATCAACTTCAATTTCTTCCAGTGACAACCGGTCAAGTTGCTTCTGCTTCGAACGGGCTTGACTGGCGCCGGTCGCACGAGCCTTGTTCTTGTCGATAAACCGCTGCAGTTGTTTCTGCTTTGCCAGAACCGTCACGTTGGTGCGTTCCGCTCGGACTTTTTCTTCCTCAACCTGTTTCAGATATCCGGCGATCTTGCCGTTGTACATCGTCAAGTGACCGCGATTGACGTCGAGTGTCTGGTCGCACGTGGCCGTGAGAAATTCACGATCGTGCGAAACAATCAGACAGGCGGCCGGGAAGTGTTTCAGGAAATGTTCGAGCAAAATCTGAGTACGCAGGTCGAGAAAGTTTGTCGGTTCGTCCAGCATCAGCAGATTTGGATCGTGTAACAGCAGCGCTGCCAATTTTACACGCGTCTGCCATCCTCCGGACAACGCCTTCACGGGACCGTTCAGGTACAGACCTTTGAGTTCAAATTCGGCGGCGACTTCGCCACACTTCCAGTCCGGTTGCCCGCTGTCACGAATCAGAAAATCGAGCGCGGATTCTTCCGGCAGAAATGGATCATGCTGTCGCAGATAGCCGACGCGCAGATTCGGCGAACGCATGACGGAGCCGCTGTCGAGTTCTTCGTCGCCGAGGAGCACGCGCAACAGAGTGGATTTACCGGCTCCATTGCGCCCGATGAATCCGACCTTTTCGTTTTCGTACAAAGTCACGGCGGCGTTGTCGAGAAGCATCTGGTCGCCGAAACTTTTCACACCGTCGGTGAGTTGAAGCAAAACTGACATGGGTTCGGAAAAGACCTGTTTTCTGGCACTGAATTGAATTTGAAAATGGCGGTTTACCCGCGTCATCGAAGTCCATCAAGGACGATCCTGCTGTTTTCCCGCCGTCGGGTCGGAATCGCCCTGAATCGGAAGAATTAGGGACCGCTTTGCGGTAATGTTCAGCGTGACTGCCGTAAGTTTTGTTTGACGGCAGGAATCCGGTAGATCAATTCGACCGTCAGAAAGCATTCATTCACATGAGCACTGCTCTGGATCATACAGTCAACCGATTACCTGTCACTGACTTCTATCGATCATTTGTTCGATTCCGGATCGATCTGAATATCACTCAACCCAGAACAATCAGCCAGCCGCCGCCGTTTACGCTGAACAACGCACGCTTCCCGCTGGAATGTGTCTGTCGAATCACCAATGGTCCGGGTGCTGCGGCCAAAACGATCGAGTATGTGCTTGGTGCTTCGTGCAAGGCCGAACAGGTTCACGTACGCGAAAACATCTGGCATGATCCAGCGGCTGATATGTGCCTGATCGCCGCCAGGGACGAATTTCTGGTCATCAAGAGCTGGGACCGAAACAACCGCGGAGTCATGCTCAGTCCTCCGACCCTCGGGCCACAGCCAGAACGTCAGGCTGGAAAGTGCTCAGAAGCGTTTACGGACATGAATATCGATCTTCGACAGGCTTCAGGGGAACTGCTGACGACAACTGAAGAAATTGTCGCGGCAGTGCTCAATAATCGTCCGCTTGTGTCACAGACGGAATTTTCACTTCCTGACGGTTCACAGGTTTTTCTCGAATACCCGGTCAAGGTGATCAACGCGAGCGAACGAGAAATGTTTTATCAGGTTGACACCGGACCTGTGGTCGTGCCGGATCTGACGGCCTTCGATGCCACACACCGGATCTCTGTGTTGCGACTGGCGTTTATCGCCCACAACACGCTGGGATGCACGGAGATGCTGCTGAACGTTCCCACACAGATCGGCCATGGGCTCAGCGTGAATCATTACTCGCAGGTGATGAAAGTCAATGCTGTCAATCGCATGATCGCGGTGGATTGATGTCCTTTGGACTGCGGCAGCCTGCTGCCGCTTTGATGCTCGCAGCCTGCTGCGGGATTTTGGGACCGGGCCTGGTGATGCAGTAGTGCCTGGCACAAAGGGGCCGGCAGGCTGGCTGAGAAAAGCGGCAGCAGGCTGCCGCAGTCCAGGGAAGTCAGGATTTGTCATCGCGTTTGCCTGGCCGGAAGTGTACTTGTAGAATAGCGTCATGTCCGACGTAACCAGCATCCTCTCGCAAATTGAATCTGGTGATCCGGCGGCAGCGGAAAAGCTGCTGCCATTGGTCTATGAAGAGTTGCGCAAACTGGCGGCCGTAAAATTGGCCCAGGAACAGCCGGGGCAGACACTGCAGGCCACAGCTCTGGTGCATGAAGCCTGGTTGAAACTTGTGGACGTTGAGAAAGCTCAGCACTGGAACAGCCGCGCCCACTTTTTCGGAGCTGCTGCGGAAAGCATGCGGCGGATCCTTGTCGATATCGCGCGCCGTAAACAACGACCAAAACACGGCGGCGAACGGCAACGGATCGACCTGGACGACATCGGCAATCTGACCGATCACCGTGCCGGTGAATTGCTGTCCCTGCACGCGGCACTTGAGAAGCTGGAAGCCGAATCACCAGAAAAGGCTCAAATGGTCAAATTGCGTTACTTTGCCGGATTGTCTCACCAGGAAGCAGCTGAGGCCTTGGGAATATCACGTGCCACTGCAGACCGCCACTGGGCTTACGCCCGCGTGTTTCTGCGCTGTGAGATGGAGGATTCAGAAAATTTCTAAAAATCGCGTTTCCTGCTGAGGCAAACCGGCGGTGAAACTCGCCACTGATGACAGTCCCTTTGCAGGAAAAGCGTATCGTGGAAAACCAAACTCCCAACGTCGATGATATTTACCTGGCGGCACTCACCCGGGAAAACGCGGACGAGCGGTTTGCGTACCTTGAAGAAGCCTGCGCTGGCAATCCAGAACTTCGCCGCCGCGTCGATCGATTACTCGTGGCTCACGCGGGAATCGGTAGTTTCCTCGAAGCCCCGGCACCCGAAATCTGTCCCACCGAAATTCATCCGATCAACGAGAAAGCGGGCACCCAGATTGGCCCGTACAAACTGTTGCAGGAAATTGGCGAAGGCGGGATGGGGACGGTCTTTCTGGCCGAACAGCTGGAACCCGTGCGTCGCAAAGTGGCGTTGAAGGTCATCAAGCCGGGCATGGACACGCGACAGGTGATCGCGCGGTTTGAGGCCGAGCGGCAGGCTCTGTCGCTGATGGACCATCCCAACATTGCCCGCGTGCTGGACGCAGGGACGATCAG
>CAZFDW010000572.1:0-4209 GCA_964517865.1 uncultured Chitinophaga sp. | reverse complement strand
CTGCGCACGTTGCGCGCATCGTTTCGGCCGTAGTTCTTTGGGATTTCGAAATTCGGACTTCGGATTTGCGGCTTCGCCGCGCCAGGATCGACGTAACACTCACTGTCAGATTTAAGAGAGGGGCGGCATCAGTTGATGCAAACAAGCACGGGACATTTTGCCCGTGCCTCGGCCGCGCGAGGCGTAAACAAGCGGAATCGCAATTTATGGCACGAAGATTACGGGATAGGAAAATTCAACAACTCCAATGCGACTTATTTTCTTACCCCGTAATTTCCTTGCCTAAACAAAACCAGACTGTTATTTGTACCCCAGCCCTTATTTCAGCCGGTTGGCGTTATTCTCCGCTCAAATAAGAACGACGACTCATCAGTTTGCCCCGTCAGAAAACAAAGTCCATGCTGATCAGCGTCGGATTCGAAGTTGCGTTTTTGTTCGAGAAGCCAACTCCGCTGCTCGCACTTGGTCTGATCTATCCCGATGTTGCCTCCCGTATCCGAAAGCCTGAAAATTTGCGGGTCGAGCCGCGAGTTTCTGTCAGTGAATATCGGGACGGATACGGAAATCGATGCTCTCGCATGGTCGCACCTGACTGATCCAGGTGGTAAGATCGGGCCAGGTCAGAAGACTTGCTGCGTTATGTGGACGTACTCGTCGCACTTCCGACTTTAACTTTCGGTAACCGATAGAACAAGCAGATCGGCAGCATCAATACGGCGAGCGATGCGAAAATCACCCATTGATATCGCGCGTCGCCGGTCGGCCCGAAGAACAAATTCAGCAACATACTGCCGACACCAACGTAGACGGCAGACAGCAGGATGCCAATCCATGTGATCAGATTCTGCACGCCCAGCAGCCGTCCTTTCATATCATCCGGTGGTGCCTGTTGCAGATAAACCTGCACAGGAACCACAAACACGCCGGCCGCACCCCCCAGCAGAATCATGTTCAGTCGCAACCCCCATTCCAGTTCATCAGCTCGCAGCAACGCCGTGAAAAAACTGGCATCGACAACTCCTGAGCTTGCAGGAACTCCAGGACGTCCGCTTCCCAGAAGCGCAACCATTGACAGCGACAAACACAGCAGCCACGCACCAATGGTCACCCATCGCCGACCGTTGCCACCTTTTCCGAAGTAACCAGTCAACGCACATCCGGCAGCGATCCCGATGCCGATGCCGACAACCATCAGACTGGTCCGCGTGGCACTTAATCCCAGCGTTGATTTCCCCAGGGTGTTCACCGCCATCTGAGTCACACCGCCCAGAAACCAGAACACAGACACAACCAGAATCGCCATCAGCAATCCTCGCTCTCGCAAAATGAGTCGTCCAATTTCTGCCGGGATCGCAAGGTTTTCCAATTTGAGTTTTAAGCCAGGTTCGGCAGTCCGCGTCGCTGGAATGAGCAATGCAGCCAGAGTTCCAACCACAGCAATACAGACTGCAATCGCACTGCCGATCCACATTGAATCCCGAATCCGATCCAGCGCAAATCCTGCGCAGGCTGTACCAAAAATGATCGCGAGAAACGTCGTCATCTGCACGGCACCATTCACCGGCAACAGTTTGTCTCCTCGAAACAGTTCCGGCAGAATTCCATACTTCGACGGTGCAAAGATCGCGCTGTGAGCCCCCATCAGGCTGAGCACAGAGATCATCCAGATGAACTGCGCGTCGGCGCTGAGTCCAGGAATAAGGAGTACCACCAGCGCGATGGCCATGATCAGAATCTCGGCCATCTTGCAGCCTACGATCACTCGCTGTTTCGAACAACGATCCGACAGAAATCCACCCAACCCTGACATGAACACAAACGGCAACGCAAAAGCAGCCATGGCCAGAGACTGCCGATCTGGATTTGCAGCAGTCTTCCCTGCGACAACTGCGACGTTGCCCGCACAGGTCAACAACACCATCTGCTTGACGTAGTTGTCGTTGAACGCACCCAGAAACTGCGTCGTGAGAAAACCCCAGAACGCACCTGACGCTGCGATATGTCGCGGAAACGGTGATCGTGTCTCGTTCTGTACCTCATCAGCATCCACGACATCGTACGGCGATTTGTTTCGCCCTTCGTCGGGCTTCGTTTTCATCGACAATCTCAAATCCTTAATGGGCTCATACGCACCAAAGACGTTGCGGCGCGATATGTCGAGCGACGCTCGACACCGTACCGATGACTGGAATTGACGCGCCACGATGGCAACGATTCAGCGACGTTGTTCGTAATCGTAGCAGAGCAGCCGGTCTTGTCGTGCATTTCACTGTTCGCAAGTTCCGAAGTTCAAGGCGGCTGCCGAAAATCTTCGTCCAGAACTGGCTCGCTTTTCAGGCAACGGATGCAGGCTTTCTGCGACCTGACTCAAATTGCCGCCGCAGGTCTGCCGAGTTTCTCGCGACTGAGATCTCGGGGGACGCATCCGCCGAGGGCCGGTAGGCGTGTCTCAGTGCTCTTCCTGCCAATTCTGCATTCAACGCTGAAACCTGCAGTTTCTGCAAGACCGTCGAGCAAATCCTGAGAAAGCTCTTTCGATCCTGTAAGAACTTCAACCAGGAACTCTGGCATCGCAGACTCGCCCCCGCTACACTCACGCCGCACGCAATGCTCTGAACCAGTTCAGAGGAGAGTGTGTCAACCGTTTGTCGTTGGCTCAATTAGTAATGAGTTCAGCCATCTTCGAACATCCGGGGCGTAGCTCAGCTTGGCTAGAGCGCCTGCTTTGGGAGCAGGAAGTCGCACGTTCAAATCGTGTCGCCCCGATTTTTTCTTTTTTCATTTAAACTGCATTCCGAATCCTGTTTAACGATACCTGACGACGTTCGTCAGTGCGGCGAAAACCCTACTTCAATCGTGGAAGAACTTCCACGAAATGAAAAGGAACCCCGCACATGGCAAGAAAAGCGAATGTTTTTCCGTCGTATCTGCTCCACAAACAAAGTGGACAAGCCCGCGTCCGAATCAGTGGACGCGATTACCTGCTCGGTCCGTATGGCTCCGAATCCTCCCGAATTGCCTACGGCGAGTTGATTGCAAAATTCGCTGGTGGCGTCCCAATTGATCCGATTGCAGATTCGAAACGTGGAAGTCTTCCACGAAATGAATCCGACGATCCCGGTCCCAGCGTAGGTGAACTCTGCCTGACGTTCCTGAAGCATGCTGAAGGGCACTACGTCAAAAATGGGAAAGAGACCAGTGAGCTTTCAGTCATCAAGAGCGTAATCCGCCCGTTGAACGAAATGTACGGCATGACGCCTGCCAAAGACTTCGGGCCGCTCGCCATGAAGGCGGTTCGGGTAAAGATGGTTGAACTCGGCTGGGTCCGCAATACGATCAATTCAGGGATGAATCGTATTCGCCGCATTTTCAAGCATGCCGTCAGCAACGAACTGATTGATCCCGGCATTCTTCAGAGGCTCCAATCAGTCGCCCCGCTGCTGAAGGGCAGGACGGAAGCCCGCGACAATGCTCCGAGAACGGCTGTAGACGACGATCGCGTGGATACGGTCAAGAAGCTGGTTCGGCCATTGGTCTGCGATTTGATCGAATTGCAACGCCTCTCGGGGGCAAGATCCAGTGAGCTACTCAAACTCACGACCGGCATGATTGACCGCACTGGCGACGTCTGGATTGCCGAACTCAGTGACCACAAGACGTCCCACCATGACCAAAGCCGAACGCTGCACTTCGGGCCGCATGCTCGATTGATCCTGGCAAAGTACTTGTCTGCGGATCCGGATGAGCGGCTGTTCAAGGTCACAAGAACGGGATTCTGCCGTGCGATCACACGCGATTGCGACAAAGCGGGCATAGAGCGATGGGTGCCTCATCAGATGCGACATACGAACGCAAACAATGTCCGGGAGGAATTCGGCTTGGAACACACGCAAGCCGTTCTCGGGCACGCGCATGCGGATATGACCCAGCACTACGCGAAAGTCAGCAGCAAAAAGGCGGCTGAAGTCGCCAGAAAGATCGGGTGAGCGCCATGAAAAATACACTCACCCGAGATTCTGAAACCAGCATGAAGCAGCAGGCCCTGGACTCTCTGCAATTGGCTTGGCGGGACATCCGACGGATGGAATCACTGTCAGACGATCCTGCAGAATCCAAGGCGGCAGAACGTGCCCTGGCGTTCGTTGACAAGGCGTTCGCAGAACTGGAACGAACCTGATATTTTGTGTTCAACGCGGGATAGTCCGGCCA
>CAZFDW010000571.1:0-4216 GCA_964517865.1 uncultured Chitinophaga sp. | reverse complement strand
GGTTGTTCGGCTTGCCGGCCGGATGAATCTTGCAGGCCTGAACCACTCGTTCCCACGATGCTGATTCAGGCCTGTTTTTTTGTGGTTCACTGGATTCCGTGAACAGCGTTTTTTGCGTTGCTGGAATCCAACCAGTCTTGATGATTGCTGCGACTTCTGCCGGCGTCAGATCCAGTTGACTGCAGATCAGTTCCGCAGGCTTCCCGAGGGAATGCAGCAGCGTCACGGCTTCCACGATTTCCGCCGCTCGCTCGCTCACAATTGGGCCTGCAGTCGATCGACGGCCCACAAATTGAATTCAGTGGCATCCGATGTCGTCGGCTTCGCTGTCGGCAGTTGCAGCAGCCGCCCGAGGTACTCGGTATCGATGTGCAGCTTGCCCGCCAGTTCGGCGAGTGTGCCGCCGTCTTGAAGGAACTGGTGGCATTGGGCGAGCGTGTCGCCGTCCAGATATTTCATCGGGACACCTCATCCGCCGTCAGGCTTCCGAGGAACTCTGAAAAGTCCTTCCCCCTGACAAAGCACCGGCCCGATACTTTGACGACTCTCAGCCCTTGCTGTCTCGCGTGCTTCAAAGCATGGCGGCCCCAACCAGTCGCTCGCATGAACGCCGCCATCGGGTAGGTCGAGCCGTCTTCAATCGGCTTCAGTGTGTCGGATGTGTCCTGTTTTGGATGCATTGATTTTGCCCCTGCAATCGAGTGTTGAAACACACGACTTTGTGTGTTTGATTGCAGGACGGTATCAACGCAAACAGGCTGGCAAAGATGACTCTGCCAGCCTGGGAGATAAACGGAGATAACAGGAGATAAATGGCGATGTCAGGACGCTGATTCTGAGAACTCAGGGCAGTTCAGCCCGAATTCACGACACAACGATTTCCGAAACTGCCACGGTCCGCGCCCGCCGCCGCCTGCGTCATTGACCCGCGTTTGATTGGCTGTCCGCATCGCCTCGAATTGCTTTTCCAGCAACTCTGGGTTTTCCTTCAGCCATGTGCGCTTCATCCGGCCATCCGAAAACCGGTCGGCATCCCGGTTCACTTCACGCTGACATTGAATCAGCTTCACGCGCGTCGGAATCGACTGAGTATCTCGGATCGTATCAACCAGGCCCTTCAACCGCTTTGGTCGCGTCCTGAGTGCCGCCAACGCATCGCGCAGGCAGACCCCCTCATTTGTCACCCGGATTCTCAGAGTGCGGCATCGACCGAATTTGAGTTGTTTCCGAATGGTCGCATCGGATGTCCAGTTTTCCGGGATCTCGCCTGCGAATGCTGCATGTTTGGCAAGTGCGATTTGTATTGGCCCGCTGTCCACAATCGCGCCCTGAGTGAAGCCTGCCAGCTTGTACGTCAGGCTGACCGAATGCGTTTCGTCAACGGTGACGCGCCGAATGAGCGCTGAACATTCGACTTCGATCAGTCCGGCAGAACTCAGGATGTCGAATGCATGTTCTCGCGCTGCCGTTTCAGGCCAGGTGTCGGCATTGACCCAGCCCGGTGAATTGGTCGTCAGAATTTCAAGTGCCGCCGTTGCGTTCTGAGCCTCATCCACGAGGCTTAAAATCGGCTTATCCATCGTTTCGACTTTCCGTTAAGTCGAGTTCCGAAGTGAGACAAACGGGGAACGCGGTTCGGATGCCGCTTTGTCGGTCCGGGTAATTATTCCGGACCTATCCCCGATTTGATTTCGTCAAGTGTCACCTGAAGTGTCACCTAAAACAGCTTCCAGGTGACACTTGTCTGACGGGATGCTATTGCAAAACCCGCATAAAATCCAGTGTTTTTACCATATTTAGACATTGTTCAAACAGTCTTCCGGCTTTCGTAAAGCGTAGGTCGAAGGTTCAAGTCCTTTCGGCGGCTTGCATAAAACCCAGGGGAAACCGGGTAAAACCGGTTTCCCCTGTCGCGTTTCAGGAGGTCTTGTCACCTCGGCATTCACTTTTTGGGATAGATCTGTTTCCCGACGTCCGGATCTACTGACTTCGAAGGGGTTTATGCGGGGTTTGTCCCAATACCGTTGAATTAGGTGATAGGAAGATCGGTGAGGACTCCCATGGCGAACACGATCCAAAGAGTCACGTTCAGCGTCAAAGTGCAGGAGCGTTGCTGAACACGGCCCGTGTCGTCCAGCGCTTGCTGCACTGCTTCATCTAAGATAACCGTCTGCAACCCCGCTAAACGATCCAAAACGAATCTCGGATCGTCCGCAGACGACGTACAATTCTTTTCCTGAGTCACGGTCACAGCCTCCTTGCTGTTCGGGCAGTAGTTCGCTAAACGACGGCCCGTAACATAGCGGGGAGGCTGTGACTTGTGTCTATTTCAACGGTATTGTGGTTAGGGCCTGGTGCTCTGTCAGCAATGGATTGATGGGTGTCCGTTAAAAGTCGCGGCAATCTTGCCCCAACGGTGTTGAAGACGAAGCCAAACCACTACCATCCGGGATCCGGGATCGTGGCCACGATCGTGCTTGTGTGCCTTTGGGAAAGTTCGTTTCTGCCCAGCATGCGATTCCGGCAGAATGCGAAGGAGTTTTGGGATGACGCTGCTGAATGCATTGGGATGTCGATGCCACGGCATTTTATCAGTTTTGATCTCCGCCCTGATGCTCGGCTGCGGATTACTGGTGTGTGGAGCGAACGCGGTATCGGCGGCTGAAAAGCCGAACGTCCTGTTCATCCTGTGCGACGACCTGCGTCCGGAAGCCGTCGGTTGTTACGAATCCGAACATGTCAGAACGCCGCATATTGATGCACTGGCCAGGCGGGGCGTCACTTTCAAGAATGCATTTTGCACCACATCTCTGTGCTCACCCAGTCGCGCGAGTCTCCTGACTGGTCTGTATGCCCACCGTCACGGCGTTCGCAATAACTTTACCGAGCTGCCACAGAAATTGCCTCAGTGGCCCGCAGCGCTCCAGCACGGCGGCTATAAGACGGCTTACATCGGTAAGTGGCACATGGGCGAAGAAAACGACGATCCTCGTCCTGGTTTTGACTGGTTCATCACCCATAAGGGTCAGGGAAAGTATTTCGACACGGAATGGAACGTCAATGGACAGCAGCGTGAGACACCCAAGGGCTATTACACACACGTCGTAACGGATTATGCGCTCGACTGGCTTAAGCAGCGTGAAGCCGATGAGCCGTGGGCGCTCTGCCTGGGTCATAAAGCTCCGCATTCGTTCTACTTTCCTGAACCGAAGTACGAACATGCGTTCGATCGCATCAATGTTCCGTACCCTGCGAGCGCGATGACTCTGGATGGCAAGCCGGACTGGATTCGACAGCGACTGACGACCTGGCACGGGATTTATGGCCCTCTGTTTGAATGGCGTCAGAAGTTTCCCGACACGCGACCGGAAGCCGTTATAGATTTTGAGAGGATGGTTCGTGCATACTGGGGCACCGTATTGAGTGTTGACGACAGCGTTGGCCGACTGACGGAGTTTCTTGAAAGAACCGGGCAGCTTGATCGCACAATCATTGTTTTCATGGGAGACAACGGTCTGCTGGAGGGCGAACACGGTATGGTCGATAAGCGGACAATGCACGAACCCAGTATTCGCATCCCGATGGTTGCAGCCGGGCCCGGTTTGCCATCGGGAAAGAAGCTCGATGCACAGGTTTTGACCATCGATTTGGCACCATCGATTCTGGATCTGTGCAACATGCGTCCGCTGGAGAACATCCAGGGGCGATCATTCAAAGCGGTGTGCAACAATCATGATCCAGCATGGCGCGACGCATGGTTTTACGAGTACAATTACGAAAAGCAGTTTCCCTACACGCCCAATATTCGAGGCATACGAACCGATGACTGGAAGTTTATGCACTATCCCCACGGAGACGGCTCAGCCGATCGACATCTGGCAGAGATGTACGATCTGAAAAACGATCCGCAGGAACTGACCAACCTCGCCGAGCACAAAGATTTCGGAGCACAACGTAAAGTACTGGAAACACGACTTACAGCGCTGCTGGCGAATGCCGGTCTTACGCGGGACACCGACCAGATGCCGATCGATGAAGGTATTAAGACTGAGTTGCCGGATCAGAAGATCCGATAGTATTTTCAATACTGAATTTTTCCCGGAATGTGCCGGAAGGCAAAAATTACAGGCAGGAAAGTTCAGCAAAGCCTGGATCAGATTTTCTTACACACAATCTTCCTGCCTGAAATCATGTGCGACCGAACCTTGCGGAAAAT
>CAZFDW010000570.1:0-4226 GCA_964517865.1 uncultured Chitinophaga sp. | reverse complement strand
CCGGAACAAGCCCGGTCGAGGAACGCGGCCCTTGCTTCCGGGTCGGCGATTTCCACCGCATCTGTGAAAATTGTTTCCTCGGTCATAGAAAACCTCCTATTCGTTCGCGAAGTACCTGTGTATCAATGCGACGCGGGGCGTTTCGTTGCGCACAGATTTCGATCAATTCCTACCAATCCGAAGTCAATGAGACGTATCGTGCAGGCGTTCGAGTAGCCAGGCTCGGGCGTACGCCCATACCTGATCCGCCTTCCGAGGCGAAATATTCAGAACCCCGGCCGCCTCCCGACCGGTCAGCCCGGCGAAGTACCGAAGTTTGACCAGCTCGGCGGCGCGGGGGTTAGCCGTGGCCAAATGATCGAGAGCTTCGCTCAAGGCCAGTAAATGGTCGTCGCTACTGGCCTCGACACCGATGTCCAGGTCGTCCAGAGACAAAGGCCGCCGCCCACTTCCGTGCCTCTCGCGTTGCTTTCTTCTCGCGCTTTCTATAAGGATCCGCCGCATGGCTTCTGCTGCGGCGGCGAAGAAATGGCCACGTCCATCCCAGTTCTGCGCCTGGTTTCCGCCGACGAGGCGGACGTAGGCCTCGTGGACCAGTGCGGTCGGCTGGAGAGTATGACCGGCCTTCTCATCGACCAACCGTGCGGCCGCCAGCTTTCGCAGCTCGTCGTAAACCAGCGGCAGCAGTTGCTCGGCCGCCGACGGATCACCGGATTCAATTTGCGACAGGATTTGGGTGACGTCGGCCATGGACTGCAGCTCCGGGACAAACGGGACTGTTGCCCAACATACTGAACCGGCAGACAACAACCAATCCACTTATGGCCCGGATGGTGAAATAGCAGCACTCTCCCAGTCGACCGGCAGAATTGACAAGGAAGCACCAGATTTATCCGGCTTCGGTCCGCCCGGACCGACGCGACACCAATTTGATTCACAGGGTCGGCAGAACTTCATCATGTGGTGCAATCAAACTGATCACAGACGCGACTTCCCCAAGCACCTCGGTGATCGTTGCCATCGCGCAATCGCTTCCGGCCAAACTACTCCGGAGGGCGTGCCCTGTGTCAGATTTGCAGGAACGATCGACTGTTCTGTCTGACACATCGAAACCTCAGAAGTCACCTGCGAACTCGCGGTCTACCTGGACTCCGCTTGCACGGGTGACGCCGAAGTTCGCCGTCAGGTCGAGAAGCTATTGCGAGCTCACGACGGGGGACAGGGCTTCCTCAGGAGACCTGCCCTCGAGCAGTTTGCCGTGCCGTGCAAACGATGCGATGTCACAGAAGGGTTCGATGCTCCAACCGATGGGAGGAACATCAAAGACACCGTCCTCGATTTTCTGCAGCCTTCGAACCGGCCGGAAGCACTGGGACGGATCGGGCACTACGAAATTCTGGAAGTCCTGGGCCAGGGTGGATTCGGCATCGTGTTTCGCGCCATCGACGAAAAGCTGCAGCGTGTGGTTGCAGTTAAGGTACTCGACCCGCAGATCGCGGAAGGTCTGGCCACCGCTCATGCCCAGGAGCTGATCCATCGTGACATCAAGCCGGGCAATCTCCTGTTGGAGACCGGCGCTAACGACGATGACTGCTGCCGCGGGCACGACTTCGAACAAGCGATAGCCAGCAGGTGCTGACCGGACTGCGGCCTGAAACAGCTGCAGCCGAAACCACTCATGAGGGCGTGTCCTGACAACATGCTGGAGACGTTCAGCGAACTTGCGGTCAAAGATCCAGACTTGATGCGGCTCGTCCTGCAGGTGAGCGTAGCGGCGTTGGTGAATGTTCAGAGCGTGGAAGCTGTGGGTGCTGAGATCAAGCGGCGAGCGGTGAAGGGGAATTGATGGAACGTGAAAAATGACTTCCAGATTCAGCGAGGGGAACGTCAGGTTCATTGGTGCTGATCTGACGTTCGATTTCCGCGCCCATCATATTCGTAGCTCCAAAGACGATCGCTCCGGTCATCCAGTCAATCACAATCGTGAAGAATTTATTCTTCTTGCCGACATAGATTTCATCGATCGCGATGATTTCCAGATGTCGCAGTCGAGGCTTGCCGAACTTCCTGTTCAGGTACTTCTTGTCAATGCCGCGAATCATCGTCTCGCTGACTCCAACGTAATGAGCCACGTCTTTGATCGTCATCATCTTCCGCAAATCGACCACCAGCCGTGCCAGGCTTTTCGTGTAATTGCAATGGGGTTCGACCTGCGGGAGCATCGCGTTCAGAACCTGTTGGCAGCGACGACATTTCAGTCGAGGTGCTTTGATGAACATCACCGTCCGATTCAGGCCGATCCGTGGTGCATGAACCATCCGGAATTCTTTCAGAAATAGCGACTTTACTTCAACGGCTCACTCTTCGCGCCTTCCTGAATCGCAAAAATGCGATTGCGAATCGTAATGAACATGGTGTTGTTCGCGACGATCGGAGTCGATACGACGGAGGACTCCATGCTGACTTCACTCAGGAGTTTCTTCTCAGGTGAGAGTTTGAAGATACAGATGTCTCCGTCAGTGTCGCCGATGTAAACATGGTCTTCTACGATCAGCGGCGATCCCCACGATTCTGCAAACATGTCATACGTCCAGTGTCCCTTGCCCGTTTTTGCATCGACACAATGGAAGAGGCCGCCGAAGTCGAGTACGAACAGCAAATCATTCTTGATAGCGACTGTCCCCATTGTGCGGTGCATCGTCGTTTCAAAATCTTTCGGATTTTCGCCGATGTAGTGCCAGACAGCTGCGGAATTGGGATTTTCACGTTCAAAGTCTCCGGCTTTTTCATCCAATGCCTGGAGACGTTTGTGTGCCACCGGTGTCTTGGGATCTTTTGAGTTGTATACGATCGTGGGGCTGACATCGCCCCGTTTGATCGGATCGATGCACCATAGATGGCCCTGACCGTCGCCGTGTTCCGGGTCTTCACCGACGGCGATGTACACAAGGCCGTCATACACAACCGGAATCGCGATCAGATGGTTTCGCGTGGCCCGCGTGAGCGTGTACAGCGTGTTCTTGGGATTGCAGTCGAATTTCCATAGTAATTCGGATTTCCCCTCTTTGCCTTCTGCGGAGAAGCTGTAGAGATAACCGTCACCGCCGGCAAACAGAACCTGAGCAACGCCGTCAAACACTCCGTACGCCGGAGACGACCACTGACCGTGAAGAATGTTGGCACCCGGCGATTTGTCGGTCCACAGAACTTCACCGGAATTGCGGTTGATGCAAATAAAGCTCGGTGCTTCTTCTTCAGGAATCGCGAAATGTCCTTCATCGACACCGTTGGCGGTAGTCACAAACAACAGATCGCCGACGCCGGTGATCGAACAGCTACACATGTTATGCTGAAAGACGTTGAGTTCCTTCATCATGTCCAGCTCCCAGACAACGTCCGCTTCGTCTGTGTCTGTGACTTTCTCTTCGACGAAAGGACTGTCGTTTTCGCCGTCGTGGAACCCCTCGGTATCCAGACACACGACAACCCCTCGGCTGCTCACATACCATGCTCGATCGCCATCGACAAATGGGGAGGCGCAGATCCCCATATCCGGCCAGTCGTTGACTCGACCCGTTGATAACTTCTCAACGGAATGCTGCCACAGAAATTTTCCGTCTTTCTCGTTGAAGCAGATCAAGCATCCCAGATCGACCGTACTTGGATATCGCTTAATGTAGCCGTTTCCATTGTTTGTGCCGACGTACACTTTGCCATTGGCAACCACCGCATTTCCGTAGGTCTCAGAGCCGAGTGGCATGGACCAGCGGATGTTCTCACCAGTATCGACATTCCAGCTGATGGGGATATTCCTGCCATCCGGCGTGTTATTGCGGGATGTACTGCCTCCCCACTGAGGCCAGTCGTGAGGACCAACCTTCATTTTAGCAATCTCACTGACAACAAACGCAGTCGGATCTTCTGCCGCCAGACTGCCCGCAAGCCATAGTGTTGTGGCAGCAAGGCACAGCCCTGCGACGAATTGATACTTCAGTTTCAACATGATCAGAAAATCCGTATTGAGTGAGTTATTGATTTTTCAGTTTTCGAGTTGGGGTTGAATTTGTAGGCCGGACCAAGCGGAGCGCCGTCCCGGCAGGTCAGCCAATTGCCGGAACTGCGCTTCGCTTGGTCCGGCCTACCACAAAATCAAGCCTTGACAAAGCACTAATTTGCCGTCACCTGCACATTGTCAATAAAGAATTCAGCGTCTGTGGAGTTGCCGA
>CAZFDW010000569.1:0-4250 GCA_964517865.1 uncultured Chitinophaga sp. | reverse complement strand
CAGACATCCATAGGCAGACAGTTCTTCCGCACTCGGATCACTGCTCCGGAGCGGACGCTGTCTTGCATATTTCTCCAAGCCACAGGCTTTGGAATGAGTGTCGCACATACGAGTGTGGCATTGATTCCAAAGCCTGTGGTCGTTTGTAGTCGGCACGACGAGGCGTCCGGCATTCAATTACCAGATCGTCGATTCCTGACGACTTCTTCGATGCGGCGATCTTCATCCAGCGTACGAATCGCGATGTCGTCGGTTGTATACGTGTCCATTTTCGTTAAGCCGTCGTCATCTTTGCGATTGACACCAAGGCTGTAGAGACAGTAACCGGTTTCGGAGCGTCGGTAAATCAGCGATTGACCCGTATAATTGTCAATCGGAATGATCTGCAGATAATCCGGCGTCAATTGAATGAGCTGATCCGGGTAGTTTCCGTGATCCGCTTTCCACGCTGCCAGGGCGAAAGCACAGTATGACAACTGCGTCCGCATTGAGCAGGAATCCTCATCGTACAACATTTTTATCTTCAACAAGAAAGCATCATTCAACAACAGGAGGATTGCAACCTTTTCGGAAATATCGCGCATTTCCACAGGCTTCGTTGTCCGAAAAACGGTTAGGGTGTCATCAGTTGCCTGTTGAAATTCTGCATCAATTTTGTCGAATTCTGACTTGCGAGCCATCCTCGTGGGCAGACGTGCGGCGGCGACCAGGCGGTCGAACCAGTGATTGCCGATTTTCAACACAATACACATAGCAGCAGACAGAACACACGCATGAATCACCTTCGTGCAATTGTTCCGTTTTGTTTGTAGTTCCGCCTTCAGGCGGAAATTCAATGTGCCACGCTATGACCCGACACCCCTCTTTCGGCTAAAGCAAGCGATTCTGAGGAGGCCGAACCAAGCGCAGCGCCGTTCCGGCAATTGCCAGACACCTGCCGGAACGGCGCTGCGCTTGGTCCGGCCTACAGACTCAACCGAAATCCTGGTCACGACGACGGACTATGGCGATTCAACAGCCTTCAGGACAGGCACTTTCCGGTCGTCCAGAATATACTCGTAGGCGATTCTTCGGAAGTCAGTCGGAATTCCAGCGTCGTCCTTTTTGACGATCAGCCGACCGTCTGCGGCAAACTCCTGTGGCTCTGAGCCTTGGGATGTGCGTTGCCAGCCCAGTAGTTCAAAAGTCGGCGAATATCGGTACTCGTCCCGCCAACGCTTGGGTATATCGATCATTGGATCGACGTAACGTTCACAGATACCAGCGGCTCCGTAATCAACTGCCTGAATCCGACCGTCGGCGTACGTCCGATCCTCATTTGCCAGGGTAAACGAACTCACAAAGGCCGGTAACGAAGGTGTCTGTCCGTTGTCGGCAAACACGCCGATGTCCACGTGGTTCGATTCCATCCCCTCGAGTCCCGCAATTTTCGTCCTGGGGTGCCATTGCAGAATGATCTCTGCCTGAGAGCCGTTGGCCTTGAGCGGTCGAATCTGCACTTTTTCAACGTCGCCCTGCAATACGACCCAGCGAAACGTCAGCGGTCGTCCGTTCAGATCTGCGCTAGTACCGGCATCAACAACCATTCTGCGCCGAAACGCGGTTGTGCGATAGATGCGCGCCACGGCGGATGGCGTATCGAAAAGTCTTTCGGCAGCGTGTGGATGAAAATAATCGCGACCGGGGATGCCCAGGTCTTCTTCAACAACCTGAATGCGAACCATCGCAGGCAAAGTCTCGACCGTGAGCTCATGCGCCATCTGCACCATCCGCAGCACGTCGAGGTCCGAACTCTGAAACACGACCGGATGGGCTCTGCCTGAATAGTAGTCATCTTCCGTCTGAATTGATTTCTGACTGCGACGCAGCAGAATTTGTACGACATGCATCAGCCAGTGAGATTCAATAAGTTTCTGTTTGACATCGGGACGAAACGCCGCCAGCGTGAGTGCGATGGCTTCCATGAACGGCTGATCGGATCCGGACGATCCCTGTGAGATGACCCAGAACGGTGTGTTCGCGGGATAGACATCGCCGTGTTCCGGATCGAAATCGCTGTGCTCGGGATAGCAGTACATCTGATTGTTCACGAACTCGTTGTACACGATTTTCATGAGCGGATCGTCGTGCATCACCATTCGGGGATTGCTCCGCCAGAACGGAGAGCCAACCTGTGCTGTCGATGAATTGCCAAAGGTCGGCAGATCAAAGGCCTGACCGATTCTCAGCCCCCAGTCGGCACCAGCTTTTTTTGCCGCTCCGTCATATTCCACGAATGCCAGTTGCGGAAACTTTGTCCGGTTCAGATTCGAATGATCGCGATCGCGATTGTCGTACAGAATTCCGTGATGCCCGACAGCGGTGCCTTCATCGATCCATTTCTGCACAGCCACTTCAGCTGGAGACGAACCGCTGATCACGGCGCCGCGTGATGACGTGGCTGGAAAATCGAAACTCGTCACGAGCGACAACCGTGATTCTTCCCAGCGCGTGTTGAGTTCTGTGACCAGCGCCAGATTGTCACGTATTTCTCGCCGCTGGAATGGGCGTTCTGCAGCAACGATTGCAGGGGTAAGATTTTTTTCAGTCCCATTCGCTGCTGGAATCTGCCCGTGCCGCAGCCGTGCGATTTCCTGCACGGGCATATTGAACAGCCCGGTCGATACCGCCGGTTCGTCCAGTGGACTCGCAACGAGCACCACAAACATCAGGAGCATGGACGTGATGGCCGTGACCACAGGAAACACTCGCATACGCAGGCTCTAAATCAGTTTGAATCAACTCCACATGCGACAGCAGCAATCTGCAGCAACGGCTGATGGATTGTCTTGCGGCAAATATCGGACGCGGCATTTCCACAACGGAGTCTCATGTTCGGCACAGAAGTGTGCGACAGTACGTCGGCCGAGTCAATCGAAATGATCAAACGCCACGCCTTTTGGAGGGACTTCACTCAAGCATTCCACGACGAAGCGGCATGGCAGTTGAGGTTATACTCCGCAGCCAGAAATGAATCCGGCGAGCGGAGTGGCGTGAGCCCTCCGGTATCTCGTTTTTGTACCGGCAAGCTGACGCATGCCGCTCGCCAATTCTCTCAACCATGACCGTGCGGAGTATACGCAGCCTTCTCCCCATCGAAAAACGGGCCTGCGATTCGCCCGACGATGTGTTACGGCGAACTTGTCTGCAGCTCCCTGGCGTGTATGATTTTGCAGTCAATCTTCTTCCACTGTGCCGCGACTGGAAACTCAATTGAAAACTATTCTCGCTCAATTCGACACCGACGTTCTTCCCAGCAGCTTTGACCGAGTCGTCGCCGTGGATTCAAACGTCGAGCAACTGTTCTCGTACGGTTCCGTGACGCCGGACAATGTGACGGGGTTGGTGCATGGCTTGATGTTTACACGTGGTCCGGCGGATCTGAAGCACTCGGCGATCTTCATCGGCGGGAGCGACGTCGCGGCAGGGGAGGCGCTGCTTCGCAAGGTGTCGAAGACGTTTTTCGGGCCAATGCGAGTGTCCGTGATGATGGACTCCAACGGATGCAATACGACGGCCGCTGCCGCCGTTGCAAGTGCTCGAAAACATCTGAATCTTGTCGGTTGTCGGGCCATCGTGCTGGGTGCCACTGGCCCGGTGGGACTTCGAGCGGCGGAGTTGCTGGCTTTGGAACAGGCTCACGTCACGCTGGTTTCAAGAACGCTGGATCGCGCGAAATCGGCATGCACGACAATTCGTACCAAAGTTGCAGATGCTCAGGTCACGGCGGCGTGTGCGTCGCAACCGACCGAGTTTGAAACATTGTGTCAGAACGCGACGTTGATCGTGGCGGCAGGAGCGGCTGGTATTTGTTTTCTGGAATCCGGTTCGTTACAGAGAATTCAAGGGCTCAGGCTGGCCATCGATCTAAATGCCGTGCCGCCGGTCGGGATCGCGGATATCGGCGTGATGGATAAAGCTGTCGAGAAATTCGGCGTCATCTGTTACGGCGCGTTGGGTGTGGGAGGACTGAAAATGAAGGTCCACAAAAAGGCGATCGCATCGATGTTCGAGTCCAATGATCGCGTCCTTGAAACACGCACAATCTACGACATGGCATTGCAGGTCGCTGGCATTGCGATTCAATGAATCAGGCTGCTCGTGACTGATCGGGTTTTGCAGACAATGCAGGTTGCTGCTGATACCATTGAAGAATTCCGCTCAGCTTGGCGGTTGTTTCACTTTCGCCAAATCGTTTGAGCGCACGTTCC
>CAZFDW010000568.1:0-4256 GCA_964517865.1 uncultured Chitinophaga sp. | reverse complement strand
TGGTTCTGCCCTCAGCCCTGTTCTTACTTTTGTGACTCTTGTGAGTTTTTGTGGCTAGCACGATTCGTTCAGTTGTTTTTTGCGCGTCAGGGGCTTGCTGGCCACAAAGAGGCACAAAACTCACAAGAGGAACAATGGAATCAGCTGCGAATCAATAAAGAACACCGGGGCGGCAGAACACCGGGTGTAAACGGCGGCGAGAAACCGTGGCGCTTGGCGGGCGAAAAGTGCAGCGCCCCGCCGAAGCGGGGACAGAAATCCAGTTTAGCCGCCTGAAACGGACGGACGACTCCTCGGTAAAGTCAGTAGCGTGACTATGCACCGTCTCATTGCATAAAAGCCCTTCCGTCAACGAGACAAAAAAACTTTCGCAAATTCTCTCTTCAAGACCGAATTAGCGTAATTCCTGATGTCTGGCCAACGACGTATTCATAAGTAACACACACCCAGGTAACTCGGGATTCAAGAATCATGGTGGACTGGCAGGCAATACTCAGCAAACATCGTGCTGGTATGTGGAGGGCGGTTTATCGAATACTGCGCAACTATGATGACGCGCTCGAATGTTGTCAGGATGCACTCCTTGACGCCCACCAGTTTACGTTGAAATCCACGGTCGTCGATTGGGGGCCGTTCCTCATAGCGCTTGGTACGCGTCGCGCGATTGATCGCCTGAGAAAGCAATTATCATATCGGAATCTCGAGTTGTCGTTAGAGGTTGTTTCAGAACCGGCAAAGGACATCGGCGGCCCATTTCAATGCGCAGAGGCAAGAGAACTGTTTGACCGTCTGCGGCAAATGGTTTCCCAGTTGCCGAACAAGCAAGCGGAAGCGTTTTGGCTGACATGCATCGAAGGATTTTCAATCGATGAGATCAGCGATCTATTGTCGATCACTGCCAACGAGGCGCGAGTGCTGGTGCATCGAGCCCGGGAACGACTTTCAGGACTTCTCAACCCACGGGACTTAGTCACAAGGAAATCTCATGATTCTTAATCTAAATGATCGAAACGACCAGCGCCTTGAATCCGCAATTGCAGAGGGTCAGCGAATGGAGATTCCTGTACCCCCGGATTCGTCCCAGTTTCTTGCGAGAATGCCAGCAGCGCTGTGCGAAATGCAATGCGGCGTGCCATCGTCGCAAACGTGGCTCACGGCGTTTCGTCAACGTGGCGGCACACCCATTGCAACCGTTGCATCAATTTCCGCCGTGATGGCTGTTTTATGGCTCTATTCCGGCGCTTTTGTTCCAGGTGCGATCGCGCAGGTGATCGACGCGGTGACGCAACATCAACTCGTCAAATACAGACTTCATCAGGTCGGTGAGGTCAAAGCGGAATTCACAAAGTTTTACCGGGGAAATGCGAACAATCACTACATCATGTACGCAGACTTACAGAAGTCCCGGATGCGATTAGAAAACCCAACTGCAAAGACCATAAACGATGTCGCGGAAGAGTCGTGGGAGGAAATACTGGATTACGATGCCGACCGATATTTACAAATCTATCGATTTGATCTGGTCCTTCTCGAAAAGGACACCACCGAAGAACGGCAATTGCATTTTATTCGCAGCATTCTGGACCACGATCCGAATGACAAGACGTCCCCTGGACCTCATCGGCGTACAGCCAAACTGTTTCATGTTCCACAATCTGATCCCGAAAACAAAAGGCCGGTTCGTAAGCCGTACAGCGACATGGGTAAAGATAAGTCGTTTCTTGAAACCTTGCGGACTTTGCAAGTGAGTGACGACACGGTTACAGCTAAAGAAGCACTGGACGGTCGGAACACGACGCGATATCGGCTAGCCGAGGGCGATTGGACCTCGACCGTGTGGATTGATCTGAAGTCGAACCTTCCGATTCGGATCGAGTACGAACTGTCGGGTGATGCTGCGGGTAAAGAATTTGCGTCGATGAAATGGATCTACACCGACTTCGACTGGGACCCGAATGTGGAAAACATCGACACACTATTCAGCACGGAGCCACCCAATGGCTATGAATTTGAAGACCACACAAAGAAATTTTGACAGTTTTGGATGGCCCCGATCGATTATTGGCAGCGCGCCGCCAATCGTTGCGAATATTGCCAATTGCCGGAAGAGCTTGGAGAAGTGACATTTCAGAAACAGCGGCGACACAGCACTTTGTTGACAGGCCGATTTGGTGAATCGCAATAGATCAGTCTCTTGATCCTGAGGTCGCGGCCAGATCTTGTCGCAGAATGGGATGATTCTGAGGTCGCTCGGCGATGGCTGATGTTGTGCCCCGAACGACGCGACAAGGACGGCAAGCCTGAGCCCGACGATTCGAGTGTTCTCCGTCGTTCAGACTTGATTGAACATCCGGAATCGGTGTGGAACATGCTAAACAGGCATGATTTCAATGCCGGAAATGTCGCACTCCGGTAAAGATCATGGCAATGCCATGTTCGTTGCAGGCGGCGATAACTTCGTCGTCGTTTTTGGAGCCACCGGGTTGAATGGCAGCTTTGATTCCGGCTTTCGCTGCCGCATCAATGCCGTCGCGGAACGGGAAGAATGCGTCGGAAGCCACAACGCCTCCCTGACTTCGGTCGCTTGCTTTGTACGCGGCGATCATGGACGAATCCAGCCGACTCATCTGCCCTGCCCCGGCACCCAGCAACATGCCATCCTTCGCGAACACGATCGCGTTCGACTTCACGTGACGACACACGGCCCACGCAAATCGCAGATCGGCCAGTTCCTGCGCCGTCGGTTGCCGCGACGTCACAACTTTCCATGCGGCATCTGACTGCCGCAGGTCGTCCCGATCCTGAACCAGCAAACCTCCACTGACGCAACGGAATTCCGGGGCACCTCGATCGGCATCCGAGAACTCAACCTGCATCAGGCGCACATTGTTCTTCCACTTCGGCCTGGTGGTCAGAATCTGAATCGCCGCATCGTCGTAAGCCGGAGCAATAATCGCTTCAATGAATCGACCTGGCACACACATGGCTTCTGCCGTTGCGGCATCCACGGTCCTGTTGAGTCCGATAATTGACCCGAAGGCACTGATTGGATCGCCTTCGTATGCTTTGTCGAATGCGATAGCCAGGGATTCGCCGACAGCACAACCGCACGGGTTATTGTGCTTGATCACGCAGGCTGCCGGTTGTGTGAACTCCGACACAATCGCCTTCGCTGCGTCCAGATCCAGCAGATTGTTGTACGACAATTCTTTTCCATTGAGTTGCCGAGCATTGGCAACGGAAGTCGGTGAAGGTGCATCTTCCACATAAAACGCCGCCCGCTGATGAGGGTTTTCGCCATAGCGAAGTTCCTGCTGCAAACGAAATGACAATGTCAGGCGAGGTCCGAAACTACTGACTTCGCCCGCGTCTTTTGCTGTCACTTGAGCCATATAGTCGCTGATGGCTCGATCGTACGTTGCTGTCATTTCAAAAGCTGCTGCTGCCAGCCTGCGGCGGAAGGCTTCATCGAGCGAATTTTGCTGCAGACGATTTAAGACATCGCTGTATTGTGATGGCCGCGTGACGATCGCCACATGCGCGTGATTCTTCGCCGCAGAACGCACCATCGACGGTCCGCCGATATCGATGTTTTCAATCGCATCGTCGAACGTCACATCCGGCTGCGCCACAGTCTGCTGAAACGGATACAGATTCACGACGACCAGTTGAAACGGAATAATCCCATGAGCTTCAATGGCAGCCGCATCTGATGCCAGTGTCGGACGTCCCAGAATCGCGCCGTGAACTTTGGGATGCAACGTCTTGACGCGACCATCCATGATCTCCGGAAAGCCCGTGTAGCTGGTGACGTCAATCACCGGAATTCCGGCCTGTTCCAGAAACTTGCGGGTGCCTCCGGTGGAGAGAATCTCAAAACCCAGTTCCGTGAGTCCACGAACAAAGGATTCCAGACCTGCTTTATCACTCACGCTCACAAGGGCGCGCCTGGGATGAGAGTTGCTCATTGCGAAATCAAAAACCGATGCTGAAGAGGTTGAAGTATCCGTCGACTGAACGACGGTCGTTCCTCACATCCGTCGCGTTCCGGACAGGAATTGTGCGGCAGGCGACATTTTACCACGAATAGACACGAATGCACACGAATCAGACCAGCCAAAGACAGCATGAAGCACAATCGGGCAGTGACTCTATCGCACGCGGATGGCATTTGCTCGTTTAACCGCGTGCCCAGCGGGCCGCGATTGTTCTATTTGAGATTTCGTATTTGAGATTTGAGATTTGAAATACGAAGC
>CAZFDW010000567.1:0-4268 GCA_964517865.1 uncultured Chitinophaga sp. | reverse complement strand
AAGCGGTGCTTCGTCAGTTCCGAAAAATCTGACTCAGGACACGCCCTCCTGTGCTGTTTGGCAGGTTGTCGTGGCGGACTCAAGACGCGATCGCCTTCGAGCTCAGCAAAGTCGCGGCTGTATTCGGTTTGACTGCGGCAGCGAAAGAAGTTCAGCTACCATGACAAATTGAATTTGTGTCGCGTCGGCGTGTCGAGCTGACGCATACCGCTCGCCAATCATTCGGCTGCGAACTATGCTGCACGCAGTTGTCGTTGTCTCGCCCTCATCTAAGTACAGAGAGTCCACCATGTTGCTGCCAGCACGCCGTACAGGAATTCTCTTGCCCCTGGTTTTCATTCTCTGCGCGGGACGATGGTCCCCGATATGTGCTCAGGAGGCGGCAGCGACAGACAGCGAAATCTCCGGTGTCCAGTTTGATCTGAATGCGCTGACACAACTGCCGGAAGTTTTCCCTGCTGACAACATGCCGGTTGATGGCGTAACGACATTTTTCTATTCCGGCCCTGACTACAAGGGCAAACAGACTCGCGTTTTTGCGTACTATGGCGTTCCTGCTAACACGGAGGGCAATGAGGGTAATCGAAAGCTGCCTGCCATGATATTGATTCACACAGAACGAACTGTCACGACAGTTCAGACTGACAACGATGTCCAGCGTACCGAAGATGTGATCTATGGTCGAAAGTCCGGCATGGCGTTGACAATGGATGTCTTTCAACCTGCGAAAGCAAACGGTTGCGGTGTGCTGTTTCTTGTGAATGGCGGCTGGCTCTCCAGCAAAGATACGCCGTTGATGGTGACAATCCGACCGAGTGACTATCAAATCCTGCTGGAACGCGGATATACAGTTTTCGCGGTCGTCACCAGTTCTCAGCCGAAGTTCACGGTTCCCGAGCAAATACAGGATGTCACCAGGGCAGTTCGCTTCGTGCGCGCCAATGCGCAGCGTTTTGAGGTGAATCCCGGGCGGATCGGTGTCCTGGGGGCCAGTTCCGGTGGACATCTTACGTTGTCGATCGCTGCGCGCAGAGGGGAAGGAAATCCGGATGCATCCGATCCTGTGGAGCGGGAGAGCGGCGAGGTTCAGGCCGCCGCTTGCTTCTTCCCACCCACGGATTTTTTGAACTACGGTGGTCCCGGGAAGAGTGGAGTCGGTGAAGGCCCTCTGACCCCGCTGGAGGCCGCCTTCGGTTCGAAAGGACTGTCACCCGCAGAGCGAACGGCACTGGGCCGGGAGATCTCTCCGATTTACTTCATCACCTCGAAACTGCCGCCGACGCTGATCATTCACGGTGACCGTGACGACGTTGTACCACTGGAGCAATCCGAGCGATTCGTCCAGCGTGCTTCGGACGAGGGGGCACCACATGTCAGGTTGATTGTCCGGCCCGGCAAGGGACATGGCTGGGGAGATTTCTGGAAGTCGACAGAAGATGTGACCGCATTCGCAGACTGGTTCGATCAGCACCTGCGAGACCGCAGCGAATGATCCCAAAACTTTGCCTGCACGAAGACCTTGAGACACACTGCTCCGCAATTCCCGAATCCACGCTGAAGTTGCGTCAGTCTGCATCGATCACACTGCCTGAGATTCGGCGTATCGGACCGATGCGTCTACCATTTCCACAAATCTGACGCAGGACACGCCCTCCTGAGCAGTTTTGGCTGCAGTCTCTTCATGCCAACGTTGCGATCGCGCCAGCAGGTTCGACAAGAGGTGTTTGTCATCGTCCTGCGGTCGAACCAATTCGGGGAACTGTGTGTCCGAATGATATTCGAAACGATGACGATTAGTCCCCAGGCTAGTTCTTAAACACGATAGAACCAAATCTCATGAGCGAAAGCGTAGACTCCAGTTCCTCCATTGACCCAGATGCAGATGTGGCGGCGAAAGTGAGCTTGTGTCCCGTTCAGTCTGAAGCATTGTACTTTCTGACACACTGGCAGGCGGATACGCCGATTCTGCATTTGTCGGCTTCCGACAGCCTGGGAAGAACGACAGTGTTGAAGGAATTTCAGCGACAGTCCGGGGCTCACTGGATTGATGTGCGGCCGTTTGTAGCAAGTGTCGCAGCCGGGCATCCGATGGCGATGGAAGATGCGGCATGGCGGGTGTTGATGGCGGCCATCGAGGAGCATTCTCATATCATCGTCGATGATTTCCAGCTGCTGTTTGAGTTTGCGACGGGATGCTCGGGGTATCCTCGAAGTTCTTACTACCGCACTGTGATGCATGCCATTCGCCTGGCGGCAAGCTCACGCAAGTGTCGGATTGTCATTGGGAGCAGCGGCAATCTGCCGGAATCATTCTCAGAAGTCGCGTGGTCGACTTCAATCAGCGAATTCGGCGTTGCCGACTACCGCCAACTGTTCTGCCAAATCCTGAACCGTTCGCTGGACGAAATCGATTTTGACGCGATCTACCGTTTCGCTCCCAATCTGAATTGTCATCGAATCATTCATCTCTGCCACTGGATGAAGAACAAGGATTCGGTCACTACGGCCCAGCTGCTCGACTTCATTCAGACTCAGGGAATGGCCAGCAACGTGCAGATGGGACAGGTGCAGCACGTTCAGCTTGGAGATCTTTGCGGAGTCGATGACGTCATCACAGCTCTGGAAGATCACATCATCATGCCGCTGGAAAACCTGCAGCTGGCGGCGGAACTTGGGCTGACCCCCAAACGCGGCGTCATGCTCGCCGGGCCACCGGGAACCGGCAAGACAACGATTGGCCGAGCACTCGCACGGCGGTTGCGAGGGAAGTTCTTTCTGATCGACGGGACGGTGATTTCAGGGACCGAGTATTTCTATCACAAGATCAATTCGATTTTTCATATGGCGATCGAGAATGCTCCGTCGATTGTGTTTATCGATGACAGTGATGTGATTTTTGAGAGTGGGCGCGAGCATGGTCTGTACCGATATTTGTTGACGATGCTGGACGGACTGGAAAGCAAAAGTGTCAGTGATGTGTGCGTCATTATGACGGCGATGGATCTTGGCAATATCCCGCCAGCACTCGTACGTTCTGGTCGGATCGAACTTTGGCTTGAAATGCGATTGCCGGATGATGTCAGCCGACGCCGATTGATGGAGCAACTGTTCGCGGACAAAGTGCGAGTCGATGCCGAAGAATTCTGGCCCGAAATCCTTTCTGCCACCGATGGCTTTTCCGGGGCCGATCTGAAGCGACTGGTGCAGGACGCGAAATTGCAGATGGCCGTTGATATTACTCGCAACCGAAACCGCGAGGCATTCCATCACTATCTGCTGCGGGCTGCCTCAGTCATCAGTAATTCGCGTCTGGCCTATGCCAGGGCGGCTGCTCGGGCGATGGAGGCGAATGCAGATCGGCCTCGTTGGTTTAACATCCATCCCGAGTTGTTTGATAAACGCAAGTAATCTGGTTCGCAACTCAGAGCGGTAGCTCGCACCGACGTGTTTGGTGTCACTGCAATGCGAATGATCGCCTACAACACAGGGTGAATTGGCTCGCCACGACGATTTTGAATTTGCGTGAGGCCAACTCTCCGGGACCTGCAACGCCATGCGCCAGCCGTCGTCCGTGAGACCGACCGGAGCCACGTTGTGCGCGGTCGCAATCTGCGTTGGTCACGCCCTCCGCCGCGATTTTTGGCAGGACGATGGCAGTCCCACCATGACGTCGGCGGCGGTTTTACTGTGCTGGAATAGCCGGCGTAGCGGCGAACGTCTGGCACCGGGTCACGGGTCAGCGAAATCAGCAGCGGAATCTCCGTGGCCGGAAATGGTTTCATAGAACCCAAGGCCATGGCAGCTCCCAGCCGGACATGAGAATTTTCGCTGCTTGCCGCCCGACGCACCACCGGTAGGCTCTGCGGTGCGAGCTGTGCCAAGATTCCCGCTGCACGAAAGGAATTGATGCCATGCTCATCGATCAGTACCTTCACGAGCTCCGTCATTGCCTCGGGTGCCTGGGGCGGAAACCGTTCTAACAGCTCCAATACGTATTCGCGGACAAATCCGTCTTCATCGTCCAATCGCTTCAACACCGTTGCGAGCTGCTCCTGATCCAAAAAGTTTGGATGCTGTGCTGCGTTCTGATGCGTCAGCAGCCACGCGGCCACGCGGCGATGCTTGACATCCTCGTTGTCCAAAGCCGCTACCAGTGGGGGGATCAATCCTGGCTCCACGGTCCGCGATTCGAAGCTAAATTCGAGATTCGATTCCGTGCTGGCAACGACGTCTATACCGATCTCACGCCGACTCGGCTGGAACCGGAA
>CAZFDW010000566.1:0-4298 GCA_964517865.1 uncultured Chitinophaga sp. | reverse complement strand
TTTGCCGTCACCTGCACATTGTCAATAAAGAATTCAGCGTCTGTGGAGTTGCCGAACAGTCCGGGGCTTCCGTTCAGATTCGGAGTTGCATCGGCGGCTTCGATTTGCCAGTCCTTTGGCTCCGCCTCGCCGCGAAGCCAAACCTTGCCCCGCAGAATGGCCTTGCCGTCCTTTGTTTCGCTTTGAAATTTCATGGTGTACCAGGTGTCGGCTGACCACGTGAAGTCGATCGTTTTTGCGAATCGTAATTCCGCTCGCGCGGTCCACGATCGAATCTGCAGATGCTGAGCACCCTGCAGGTCGAGCGTATATCGCTGATTGATCAGCCCCAGATCCGGCAATCGTCCGTTCTTCTGGCTTGCCTGGAAGTCTGCCTGAATTGTGTAGTCATGCAGATTCGTCCAGCCGAGCCACGCCTGGCTCCGCGTTCCTTTTGGAATCGTGCTGATCTTGACGAGACCCTTTTCGCCATCCAGTGGGGCTGGCTTGTGGCGATAATCCGCACCGATCCAGACCGGTGGAACTTTGTCGTCAGAGAAATCGAACTTCCAGGGCAACATCGGGATGACGCGAATGCGCGCGGTCGCTGTCATCTCGCCCGACTTCGCAGTTAACACAACAGCGGCTAAACCCGATGTAGGTGCCGTGTAGACATGATCTTTTCCGATCGCACCTCCGCCTGCGACAGTGATTTCGGCATCCTTCATCGTCTGGACGAGCTGTCCGTTCCTGTTGTAACCTCTCACCTGCAGGTTGGCCTTCTGGCCGGGCATCAGCATCATTTCAACGGGCGTCAGCATGATTTTGGCAACGACTTTGTCTTTGTCTGCTGAGGTCTCGTCGGTCTGTTTCGACGTGGGTGCTTTGACGACAGCAGCATCCGGCTTGCCGATGCAGTACAATGCATCAATCGTCGGCAGATAGATCCTGCCGTTCGCAATCACCGGAGAACCGAATACGAGTTCGTCCCGCGCCAGGCGAACTTCGCTCAGTTTTTCGACGCCCGTGTCGTTTGGTTTCAGAACATGAAACCGACCAGAGTTCTCGGCCACATAAATCTTGCCGTCGCCGGCGACGGGACTGCCAAACATCGTTCGTCCGAGCTTCAGCGGCTCGACCGTCCCGTTGGCCTTTTTCTTACCAATCAATTCGCCAGTTTTCGCATCAACAATGACCAGAGCGGCACCGTCGTCTACAAAATAAACCCGGCCACCGAGCTTGACTGGAGCATTTCGGCCGACGGCTTTCCCCGGAACTTTCCACAGCAATTTGTCTTCCGAAATATCACCTTCCGTATTTCCGTCGAACGCGAAAATCGCACCCAGCGTCTTGGTATCGGTCGCATTCTTTTCAGCGTGACTGCCATACACGATTCCGTTTTCATCAATGACAGAAGATGTATTCAGCCCGCGTGTCGAAGCCTGATACTTCCAGATTGTCTTTCCGGTCCGCGGCTGGATTGCATAAATCGCGCCGTCGCCGGCACCCACAACCATCGCGGCCTGACCTTTGAAGTAAGTGAAGACCGGAGTGCTGTAGGTGGTGTCTTCCGGCCGCAGCTTTGTGCTTTTCAGCCACTGAGCCACGCCCGTCTTCTTGTCGAATGCGATCAGACGGTAGGCCGGGATCGCGGTCTCACCCCAGCCGGTCAGGACGCCGCTGATGACGACGATGTCCTCAAAGACCACGGGGAAATTCGTGCGACCGCCGTACGTCGAGAGCATTCCGTACTCTTCGCTCATCGAGTGTTCCCAGATCGTCTTGCCTGTCTTGCCGTCAAGGCACTGAAACACACTGCCGAGCCCAAGGACAAAGACGGTATCCGTTTTAGGATCGCCAACAACACTGGACCAGCCGACTCGTTCTGCCGGAGCATCGGTCAGAAAGATATTGTGAATGCTCTCCCAGATCAGTTCGCCGGTGTTCGCGTCAAGGCACACTGTTTTCTCGCCTTCCTGAGTGGTCTCAGGAAATGACCGACAGACAGCGTAGACACGCCCATTCATCACAACCGGTGACGATCGAGACGCGAATTCCGGCTTACGCCACAACAGGTTTTCACCCTCGGGTGACCAGGAATCGGGAAGGTTGGTTTCTGACGACTGACCATCGTTGTGCGGGCCGCGCCAATGAGGCCAGTCTTCGCCTGAGCAGGCTTGACTCAGGGTGCACAAACTGAGGAACGTGAGAAGTAACGTTTTCATGACCTGTTTCCTCCGCCGGATTCCGGATCTTTGATCGTTTTTTAAGTCATTGAAGAAGATGATCTGCAACTCCCTGAGAGAATCGCACTCTCTTTGGACATCAGTCCGTTTACTCATCCAGCCAGTCGCAACTGGCATCTTCGTGAGGTTCTCGTATTCGCTTCAGCAATGCTGTCAACTCCCGCTGTTCAGTGCGATTCAAATGCCCCAGTTGTCGCTTATGCATCGCCTGAACATCCGAGGCCATTTCATCAAGAAGATCGAGCCCCTGTTGGGTAATCGCAATCTCAACCACCCGCCGGTTTTCGCTGCGACGTTCACGGATAATGAGCTGCCGCTGTTCAAGTCGATCCAACATTCGCGTCGTGTCGGGACTGCGGGAAATTAACAGCTTTCCCAATGCCAGAGTCTGCAAGGATGCCGGATAAACCGAACGCAGCAACCTAAGTGCATTATACTGTTGGGCCGACAATTGGAATTTGGTGAACAACTCTTCTTCCAGAGCCTTCAGGCAATCATAGGTTCTCCACAAATTCAGGAATGCTTCCTGCTCCGGTGAATCAAACCTCGGTTTGCGCGACGACGGCGGTACAGATGAAATTGCCATTCCCAAAGCATCACCGTTGCGACGACAATTGTCAAGACAACGGTTTTTCAGGGAATGCTGAATCTCAGAATTTCCCGCATTTTTTGGCTGTCTTGTTTCGTGCAGAGAATTTACGTCAGCGCATAGAAACAGCGGCATCGCTGCCGCTGTCGTAGATTCAGGCCGTCAGCCACATGATCGAAACTGATCAGGTTGCTGATTAATGCCATCGTCGAACACCAGGCAATTACGCAGCTGGTGCTGGCGCTGGTGCTGGTGGTGCTTCAGCTGGAGGAGCTGGAGCATTTTCAACTGCTGGTGTTGTCGGTGCTGCTGGTGTTGCAACGCCGCATCCGCCTGCGCCACACGCGCTGCCGCAGGTGTTACAGCCGCTGTCGCATGAATTGCGACGACCGCAGCGTGATGCTCGAACGCAGCATGGCTGGCATGAGCCGCAGCTTGGCGCTGCAGTTGCACATGCATTGCAGCTTGGTGCTGGTGTGCTCGCTGTCGGGCATGCGTCGCAGCTTGGTGCGGTTGTGCAGCATGGCTGGCATGCGTCGCCACAGTGATTTTTAACCGCACAATGGCGGTTATGGTGCTGAGAACCACAATGATTGGCGGTTCTGCATTTTGTCGGCCGACAGCAATTGTTTCGGCCAGCTTCAGCAGTGTTGGCGAGCAGCATTGCGGCCAACGCGAACAGGAGTCCAAGATTTCGCATTATTCTTTCCTTCATAAATCAACTTGATGCCGCACATCTCAATGCACGACAGCCACCGCAGATTCCCCCAAAACACGCGTCCAGGATGCGGTAGGCCCATTTCATCTCCCGGATACCCTATCTTTCCTGACAGGAATCTGTCAAACAACCAGCCCATTTTTTCAAAGATGATCTTTTAAAGTTGTCATTCCCACGAGATCCTCGGGGATTCTTTGTACCTCTCCTGCTCGATTTACGCAGGCAATAATTGAGTCAGCCTCTGTCAAAACATGGCTTTCCCGCATCAAACAATAGTGATGCTCCAGCTTCGCAGGAGTGATACGGATAATCTCAGTTTTGAGCGTAAGCATGTCGTCGTACCGAGCTGGCCGCCGATAACGCACTTCGATCTTCGCGACAACGAAGTACAGACCCAGTTCCTCCATGCGCCGATAACTGCCCCCTTGAGCTCTAAACAGCTCGGTTCGACCCACTTCAAAATAGCTGAGATAATTCGAGTGATGCAGAAAGCCCATCGCATCGGTTTCGTTGTAACGCACCCGGATTTCGATGGTGTGCTGGTTGATCATGGTTGAACGAGCCACAAAATTATCTTTAGTGAATCCATCAGTTCTCACGCTTCCGAAGGCTCATATCACACGTGCAACATTTCCGCCCCATCCCGCCGCATGCAGGCGTCGGTTGATTATACCCCGCGCGGTCAGATTTGAGGTTTTGTGAGCGGCAAGACGCTAGCGGTCTGTTGATTTAATGTATTTGGAAGGCCGCTGGTCATACTAACCCG
>CAZFDW010000565.1:0-4319 GCA_964517865.1 uncultured Chitinophaga sp. | reverse complement strand
AGCAGGAGTCCAAAGCAACTCGTGAATCGTACGGAGAAGGCCATTTTGCCAACGGTTGCTTATTGGCACGACGCCTGAGTGAACGCGGCGTGCGATTCGTCCAGGTCTATTACGGCGACGGCCAGCCGTGGGACACGCACAGTGATCACGACAACCAGACTCGAAAGCTGTGCCTCGATATCGATCGCCCGATCGCTGCATTACTGACCGATCTGAAGCAGCGCGGACTGCTGGATGAAACGCTGGTGTTGTGGGGTGGCGAATTTGGTCGCACGCCGACAACCGAGAACGGCAACGGTCGCGATCACAATCATTTCGGCTTCACGACATGGATGGCTGGCGGCGGCGTCAAGGGTGGTCAGACGTACGGCGAAACCGACGACTTTGGTTTTCGCGCCGTCCATAACCGAGTCCACATCCACGATCTCCACGCGACGATTCTGCACCTGCTGGGGATTGATCACGAACGTCTCACTTATCGTTACGCTGGTCGTGACTTCCGACTGACCGATGTGGCAGGCAAGGTGATTCACGAAGTCGTTTCGTGATGGCAATGTCGAGAACTGCATTGAAGATCTGACGTCCATCCATCAGACTGTCACATCGTCAGGTGTGTGTTCAAGAACCTCAATTCTCAGGATCAGGCTATGTCCGAGCATTTCGGGCGACTCATCGCAATTGGTGATATCCACGGCTGCGTTCATGCGCTCGACGTTCTCCTCGGGGAAATTGAGCCAAAATCATCTGACCGGTTGGTTTTTCTTGGCGATCTGATTGATCAGGGACGTGACAGCGGTGCGGTACTGGATCGACTGATTCAATTGCAGCAACAGTGTGATGTTGTCCTGATCAAAGGCAACCACGAAGAGATGATTCTTGCGGCACGAGAGAGCGAAAGCGCGCTTCGGTACTGGGAGAACTGTGGCGGTGTCGCGACGCTGAACTCGTACCGTTTTGGAGCTGTGCTCGCGGACATTCCGCCTGAACACCGGGCACTGTTGGAATCGTGCCAGCCGTATTTTGAGACCGATGAGTTCGTGTTAACGCATGCCAATTATCTTCCCGACCTGCCGATCAGCCAGACTGACGAATATCAATTGCGCTGGGCACTGTTTGAACCTGAAGAGATGCGTCCCCATCAGTCTGGTCGAACAGTGGTCGTGGGACATACGGAACAAAGGAATTCCGAAATCCTCGACCTTGGATTTGCCATCTGCATAGATACCGCCTGCTGGCGCCACGGGTGGTTGACTGCGTTGGACTGTCATTCTCGCGTGACCTGGCAAGCGAGCCGATGGGGTTTGCTGCGAGGAGCTGAGGAGTCCACGCACCGCGGCCTGTTCCCTCAGCATGCAGCATCCGACTGAGCAGCATCCGACTCGAGCGCCTGCAATGTGTATGCGGACAAGGCCGCTGGCGCTTCAGATTTCGCTTGTGTCAATCCACCACTCCAGACTGTCCGGAACAAGATATCCGTAGATGGTGGCGGATGTGTGCTGACATTCAATGCCATGCAGTCGCGGTTTCAGTTGTGCCCATGCGGCTGACGGCATTGAACAGAACATGGCTGGAAACCCAAGTTCAAAACTTCTGTCGAGTGCGTGTTTCACGAGATCTGCTGCCGCCGCGAGGTCCGACCAGCGGAAGTGAGACAGGTGGGCAGACACAATTTCTTCCCCGGACGCCAGCATGAGCCGCTTGCCGCATCGCGTATCCTCCAGCAGTCCGCAAGCCGTTTCGTTGATGTGGTACAATCGCTCGACAGCGATCAGAGAACGGAGCGATGAATCTCCGGCGGCTGGGTGAACTCCGGCGGCACGCAGTCGCTCCTGTGTCGCCGTGAACTGATCCGGCGAGGCAAATACAACGTTGGATGGTTCACGGCTGGAGGCGGTCAGAAATCTCAGAATAGCGACTTCGCCGACCGCTCTAAAATCCGGAATGTTGAGGCGTCCCGTATACGCTGCCGGTTCGGAACGGGTCCCGGCCATGACAACGCTGTAACACGCATGAGACTGGCATGGGCGAATGATATCGGCGGCGGCTGTCATCAGCCGGGCGAGAGCGGAACTCGATCGTGCATCAGGGCGGACCTTCAGATCGCAAATGTAGTGTGCGTCCTGACATCGCGTCTGCAATTCGCCGGAGCCTGAGTCTCGAATTACCAGTTGTCGATGCACCAGCACCAGAGTGCCGACGATGGTCCCGAGGTGCTCAGCCACAAGCAATGTTGCCGCTCCCATCGCCGCAAAGAATGGCAGGTACTCGGAACCATGGGAAATTGAAAAATGATGATCCGGCCCCAGTGGATATTGAAACTGTCGCTCGAACTGTGCCAGTTCGTCCAGCGTGGATCGACAGATCGGATGCGTCAACGAACGCACAATCATGCGCGTACTCCCACGAAGATCGCCGGGTAAAAGAAGCTGCGGTCCTGTTCGGCCATGCGATTCCCCAGCGACAAATCCCATGTCAGCAGCGAGTCCAGATCCGGGATGCACAATGTCGAATTGAGTTGCCTCAGTATCAATCGACCGCCCGGCTTCAGCACGCGATACGCGCAGCGCAGAGTTTCGGTGGCCTGATCCGTGCTGAGCCAGTCGAGGATATTCGACAGATGAACAAGATCCACCGACTCAGGGGCGAACGTTTGCAGGATATCGACCATGCGACCGGAATGCAGTCGCGGATTGAGTGTTTGAAGTGGCTGATCTCGTGAAGAAGGAAGCAACCAGTCGTAGGCCGCCGTCGATGGAAACCGACCAACCAGCAATTGCCACAGAAACGGGTTTTGCGTCCGATCCGGTCGCGACAGACTCAAGCGGGTTCGCCAGGCAAAGTGGGCGGCAAACGACTGGCGGGGATTCTGAGTTGCATCCTTTCCGAACAGACACACAAGATTCTTCAGAGACATGACTCGGTCAAACGCTGCATCAAAGATCTGTCCGGACACAGTGTTTGGTTCAAAAAATGCCGTGGCGTTGAGGGACTCGTCGGAAGATTCCAAAACGTGCTGAATCTCTGCGGCAATGGGTGCCAGTTCCCGCTGCAGCTCGGCAAATGTGCGTTCGTATCGGCCGCTGAAATCCGGACCCCAAATCGCAACCTGTTCACGAGGTCCGAAGGTTTCCGAGGGAATGTTCAGTTGCTCCAGCAGTTGTGCCAACCGCCCTGCCCTGTCACGCGGATCCATTAAATCGTGTCCGAGCAGCGAACGAGATTCTCTCACCGAAAATGATTCCGCCAATCTCCATTTCAGTCGCGTAATCGCCAGCTGAGCTGGGTTCATGTCCACCAGGTGCAGCTGAGCTGGCAGTTGTCGGGCCACCTGAATCGCCGTCTCACCGCCCGATGTAATCATGACGATGACCGGGTGTTTTGGGAGTTGCGCAATGATCTCCAGGTCCAGTTGAGGATCTTCGCGAACCTGAGCAAAGGCCAGCGGCAAACGAGATGCCTGCGTGGCCCAGACGTCTGGAGAATCGCTCGGTGTGTTCACTGTGGCTTCCTGTCGATAAAGAACCAGACAAACGGGATCAACAGAATCGCACTGACGATCAAGTCCACGGTAAAGTGCATTCGTAACAGGATCGTTGATCCCACCATGACGAGCGACGGAAGCAGCATGATCCAGAATCGTCGGCGTTGATGCAGAAAATCACACGACAGCATCACACCGGTCACAAACACATGCATACTTGGGAACGAATCGTAAGATGCTGCCATGTTTGCGACCAGGGCGTCAACAAACGACGTGATCCAAAAGCCCTCAATGGGTCGAGGAAAAAGTTCCGGAAAGGACACGCAGATTCCCGCTGCCGGCATCATAAAGTAAATTGAAAACCCCAGTCCGAACGCGACAAACAGCGGACGAGTGAAGAATACCCGTTCGTGCGGCGGCAGCCAGATCGTGTGCAGGAGGAACCACAGCAGGTACATATGATAGGTCAGATAGCCGGCGCTGAGGAATTCGTTCATCCATGGTGGTGCCAGCGTTTGCAGGGCGACAGCGGGACTTTCTCCAAACAATTGGCGATCCCACGACAGCAGCAATTCGCCGCAATCGGGCCGCTGAATCGCATTGATGATTCTTCCCGAACCGCTGTAGAGCAGCCACACTGTCACAAAATTTGCGATGATTCTTCCAACGCCATTCGGTTCTGTGCGACGCACGGCGAACCAGTATCCAACCAGCCAGAGCACCGCAGCGGCCGCAACGCAGATCACGGCAACGTTCGCCAGCATCGCCGCTTTGGCCAGCAATGTCAGAGTGATCACGGATCCGACACACAGAAAGACACGCTCGGGAAGTGTCGGTA
>CAZFDW010000564.1:0-4332 GCA_964517865.1 uncultured Chitinophaga sp. | reverse complement strand
ACTTGTAACTTTTTCTGGGTAAGGATGAGTCCGGCAGAAAGGACCTACTTTAACAATCATCAGCAACTCCGCCTGCTAATCACTCGAGCTTCAACTGCTGAAGAACCTCGAGAATGCGACCTGCCGGGACGACATACGAACCCGGCACATCGGCCTTTATGAACCGAGTTCCCAACACAGTGAAGTCGGCAGGTTGGCCGTCTTTGAAAAGCGGCGTGCCTAACGGGCCGCGATTGTTCTATTTGAAATTTCGTATTTGAAATTTGAAATGCAAAGCGCGGGGCGTCGCCCACGCGGTTAAACGAATGTGCCGCCCGTGACGAGGCAGAGTCGCAAGGAGTCCGGCGGCTGTTCAGTTTGTGAATTTGTAGGGTGTGACCAGCGGCAGCGCAGGCACACCATGTCTATGACTTGGTGTGCCTGCGCGTTGCTTGTCACACCCTACAATCAGCCCATCGTCAATAACTGGCTGATCATTCGGTTTTCAGTTGCTGAAGAACCTCGACAATCCGACTCGCCGTGACGACATACGAACCCGCCACATCGGCCTTCATGAACCGAGTTCCCAGCAGAGTGATACCGGCCAGCTGGCCATCTTTGAAAAGCGGCGTGCCTTCGGGGAGTCGCTGGTCGATCTGGATGAGTCCGAAGAATTCACGGTTGAGTTCGTGGCTCGGAAGCTGCCAGGTGGTCTTCTGATCGACTGCGGTGACGCGGGCGGCATTGGGCGTGACATCAAGATCGGCTTGTCCGTGCATGAGAATTGCTGACAGGACATCGCCTGTCCTGAGCGTCACGGGATTTTCGAGTTGAAACGAAGTCAGCTGCTCCTTTACAATGTGCAACGCCAGATCCGGAGTACTGAAGTCTGCATACGTCGTGGGAATATTTTCGCGATCGTCGAATTCCAGAAACGTGCGATCGATGGCATGTTCGATGTTCTCAGGAACGATCGTCGCTGGACCGGTTGTGAGTGCAATCGTTTCGCTGCCATGCTGGATCAGAAGGGCTGGCACGGCACGCCGTGCCTTGTCCTGGAAAAACACCAGAACAAGGCGACTAATCGCTTTCTCAGCATCTGATTTCGGACGCCAGCTCTGGATCTGAAAAGGTTTGTCATCAGCACGAGATGTAGCAACCGACTCGGAGATGGTCAGATCAGGATTGCGGTCAGAGATCAGGCCAACGCCAATTTTCGACATCGTGGCATTGAGCCACTTTGAGATTTCCGGGGCCGGGATGATGGTGTTGTCGCCAATTCCAAGTCCGAGCAATTGAGTGCCATCGTGGTTCAGAATCAGAGATGTGTTGCTTATTCCAAAAGCAGCATCGGTCACAATCTGCTGGCCTATTCCTGTGTTCTGGTCTGGCTTCACATCCGCCACCACAAGTTCCTTAACGAAGCTACTGTGGCCGCCGATCTGAACTCGCTGATAAGTCTGGATGTGTTCCATTGCCAGAGGCACTGAGTCAAACGAGATGTCTGCACTGACCTGCACCAACAGTAATTTTGCCGCAGGATTTGATGCGATCACCTTTGCAGGAAACACAAAGTCATCGAGATCGACGGCAATGGACTTCAAGTCATCTTCTGAAAGTTTCGCACGCAGAACAAGGATCGCGCGATTCGTCTTGTCCAGAGGAAATCCATACAAGACGGGTTGTTCGTCAAAGCCTGGTCGTGAGTCTGCTCGAGTCACTTTGGCTGTAACGGATGTTCTCTTAAACCTCTGAATACTCTTCGTTGATTCGCCTGACCCGTCTTTCGACTTAAGGAGCCTCGATTTGCTCGATTCTGTGACTTCCGAATCCTGGGCGGGCCGAGTGGAAAGCAGTCCTTCCATTCGACGCTCGATAATCTTGTCCGCGATCCGATCCCGGGCATCAATGGATTGCTGTATGCGTTTCAGGCGGCGCGTGAACTCGGCGAGTTCAGCTCGCTGAATTTCCTGACGGGCGGCGAATGTTAGCTGCACGGCTGCTCGAAGATCGGCTCGCAGTTTTGCTGAGGCGGGGTGATCTTTCCCCTGCTTCGTTTCGGCAGCTCGAACCTGCTCGGCAAGTAGCAGCACGGGTTGCTCCAGAGCATCAAGCTGGCGGCGATATTCGGCGATAGACGTAACGGGTTCGTTGGCATCAATTGATGGCTGATTGGATGTCCCTGAATTCTTAGCAGCAGTCTCAGTTGAGTCGAGTTTCAGAAGGATGGCTTCAATTTCGCGGAGCTGCGATTCATTGGCCCGAATGATCAATGCGTTGGTGCGATTGTCAACCGAGATCCCAACCGTTGTCCCGTCGAATAGATGCGCAATGGTTAACTGGATATCGTTTGCATTGCTGTTTTTAAGGTTGAAGATCTTGAGCTGTTCGGTGGCAGACTGTGGCATTTCCGGACCTCGAAACTTATTCAGAAGATCTTTCGTAGAAGTCAGTCTCCTCTCAAGGGAAACGACTTTCGGATGACTAATCCCAAATTTCGTTCTGAGTTCAGCCAATTCAATATAAAGTGGCACAAGTCGATCGAAGATCTCATCGTCGGCGATTGCTGCGACCGCCACGGGGATTTCAGTTGCTGCCGGTTCTTCCATAGCCTCACCGGCGTCCTCACGAATCTCTTTTGTCATGAAAACAGCCATCGTTCTTTCAGCTTGCTCGAAACTGGTCACCGCAACCTGTGCACCGCCAATGGGTTCAAGTTCCAGAATCGGACTGCCCCCGATGGGAGTCTCCGGCGAAAATACAGCACCAGGAACACGATCCTGATACGCAGATTTTTCAATCTGAAAACGGCATATAAAGAAGGCTATGGGCTGATCCTTCGGTACATGCATTCGTCTGATCGGTCCCATGAATTCCCCTGCAGACACACGAACGAGTTCCTTCAACACGCGAAACTCAGTCACTTTCCACTCGTCGGGAAGGCGGTTGCCAGTATGCATGTCATATCGCCGCATGAAGATTGGGTGCCATGCAAAATCAGGATCGAGCCAAAGCTCAACTGTTACGTACTGATCTTTGGCAGGCCGATAGTGACACACAACTTTTGCAAGCGTCTCGAACCACTCCAGCGTGAATTCGGTCGGTGCGGAAGCGAAGTATTGCGAAAGCAGCATGGGGCTCGTGGTGTCGAACATCAGAGGAAATACGCCTTCCAGTGGACGAATTGAGGGTTCCATCGTGTCGTCGTCATCGGAGTCGAAGAACTGTAACGGGGAAGTTTCCTTGCGATGAAGTCCCGACTTGGAATGCACATGTCGCTCTGTTCTGGAAACGCCTTGATTTTCTACGGTAGATTCAAGCATCCAGACTTTGGAATCCTGGTGACCACGCTGAGTGCGGTACTCGAACGGATTGGGCCCAGTTTTCCCTGTGTTGGTCTCTTCCGAAAAAGAACCTATCTTCCTGTTTTGGAACTCAGCGTAATCAACGTGAAACGGCAGGTAGGAGGTTTCGATTTTCGCAAACATCGACATGAGTTCATCAAGTGTTGGCCTCGCGACGTTGGTGTCGGACGCATTCACGGCCGGTGGCGTTTCCTGCGCCATCAGCGTTGGCGATGTAATCAACGCGCAGAGACGGATAGTTGCGAATATCCATTTGAAGACATCAGACATGTGGGGCATCCTGAATTCGAGTGTGGGAAGCATGTGGGTTGAGAGCGCAAAGTCGCCAGGTTTACGAACGCGGAACTACTTGTTGACCACAGATGGACGCAGATGAATTGGCTTGTGTGCTCGGCATCAGCGTGGAGTTTTCGAATATCTGCGTTCATCTGTGTTGATCTGTGGTAATTCTGCATATGTTTTCTGTCATGTTTGCGTCATTGAAAATGGCTGCAGATGGACACGGATAAACGCGGAAGGAATTGCGGGATGCACGGAGGGCTGACGCCCAGCCGCTCGCCTGCGGTGAGTGATCATGGTGGTATCGCCTCTGGTGTTATCTGCCAGAGTGTCCCGGCGTCGGCTTCGGATGGGCCGAGTTCTTTGTCAAGTGCTTCGATCTCCGTTTGAATCGAATCCCACTCAGCGAACGACGATGAGTCTTCGCCGCTTGTTGTTCCTGGACTGAGCGGTGTTGCGTTGGAACCCACCGCAGGGTCTGCTTTCTCAAAGAACGATTTGCGGATGGAAAAGATTCCAGCAATGGCCATGCAGCTCACAGAAATCAATGCCATGTTTCGAAACGCGCGCCGCGACGTTGGCCAGAACTCTTTTCGACGTACGGGCACGCGGCATTCTTCAGGCAACTCGATAATCGTCGGCTGCTGAAGATGTGCGAGGCACTTCTGCAGCAGTGTCGCCACATGGTCGGCTGTCTGAATTCGATCAT
>CAZFDW010000563.1:0-4345 GCA_964517865.1 uncultured Chitinophaga sp. | reverse complement strand
GTCCGACGCGCGCGAAGTTGAGGGCGTGAAAATCGTCGTCAATCGACTGGTGGTGGACCGGTCGAAATTCCCCGGGTGGCCTCGCGATAAAGCCATTTGTGACGTCGTGAATCGCGGCTGGTCATTCTGGCGATTTCGGCCTACCGGAATTACTTCAGACGCAGGATGTATGTGGTGCAGTTGCTGTTGTTGAGGATGAGATGGCGGTCGTCTTCGGCCATGGTGAGCCATGCGAAACCAGGGAGAGGCCAGAATCGGGTGACTTTGTTTTTGTCGAGGTTCCATTCACCGACGCCTCCCCAGCCAGAAAAATAGACACGATGACCGTCGCGAGAGAACACCGCTGACGTCATATGATATGGAGGACCATGTGGTTCAATTTCCCATTGCCCAGCTCCAGGCAATCGCAGGGATTCGACGAGTTGTCCCTCTGCGAGGTCCCAAACGGTACAAATGCCGCCATCCAACGAAGCGACTAACCTGGTTCCTTCGTGATTGAATGCAAGAGAGCGCGGACAGGCTGGCGCCCCTGAGTGTTTGGCAGTTGCCAGAGACTTGTCCGCTCTTCCGCCCACTTTGTAAAGGAATAGTTGGCCATCCGAGGTTGCCAGAGCAAGGCGTTGTCCATCACGGGTCACCGCCGCTGCTGCAGGCTTCGGTGGCAATTCAGTGTACGTGGCGATGATTTCCGGAGAAGGCGTTGAGATATCCCATACCTGGTTGCCGAACAGAAGCCGAGTCCCCTGGGCAAAGAGTAATGGCCAGGCATTTTCGTAGCCTGTCGACAATTCAAATTCCGCAAACTTGTCCAGCTTGTCGTGTTCGATGTTCCACACGTAAACCTGATGGCGCATCGCGGTGTAGAGTTCAGTGCACGTGATAGAAACGGCCTTTCTGCCATCCTCGGAGACACGTACATCTGCCCAACCTCGGGCAATCTGCCGAGAGTCGAGAAGTTCAGCTCCATTGGCTCCCATAGTTTCCAGTCGAATGAGACCGTCAAATCCGACGGTGACAGTTCTGGAAACGTCGGGATTGCTCGCCATGCGAGTTTCCTCGTGCGTGGACCGTTTTGCAGGAGGATTCAGCGTTAAATCGAAAACCATCAGCGATCTGCCATTTGCAAGTGCGGCGATCGAATTGCCGTCCGGCGATATCGCCACTCGACCTACCGCACACTCTGGAATTTCAATCGTAGACAGATGATTCGGACGTCCATCAATCCAGTTTCCGATGAGTAACTTTGAGGTCGTTGTCGACACAAGTTTCGAAGCAGCCCAGATTTGGCCATCGGCCGAAATACTCAGATCGGAGACCTGGGCCAGTTCCGGCGGAGGATCGAGTTCAAGTTTCACGTGTGACGGTATGGGCACTTCTGCCGGCAGACCATCCAGAAGGGACAGGTCCAGCAAATGGCAAATCTCACGTCCAAGCACTAACGCGCGTTTGTGACTATCGGTAAACGAATAGACGACTCGGAAATTGTCGTCTCGCGTCTTACTTTGGACAAAGGATACAGGAAGAAATGCACCATTGTGCTGATGAAACACCTGGTATCCTGCTTCCCAATGCCCACTTATAAGCCAAAGTCCGTCCGGCGAAAACGCAATTTCAAGTGCTTTACCGAAGTCAGATTTGTGAGTCGTGTCCTGGTGATAGGCCAGAGATCCCAGATCGGTCACCGCTCCCGTTGTCACGTCCCGCTTTCCAGTGTGGATCTTTCCAGCGTTCCGAACGAACGACACCAGTTCGTCATTTTTGGCACTTGCGAGGACATCGCCAAAGAGATTTGTCTCGCTGTTTGAAACAGGTTGTACCGCTGGTTGTGGACTTGTCAGATCAATAAATGCTGCTCCCCAGAATCCATTTGAGTGGATCTCACCAATGTAAAGCTTCTTACTATCGAAACTGAACACGACAGGTCTACTCGACCAGCTTGTATCGATGCCGCGAATTGTCGACTTTAGTGTCAGTGTGCCAGCATCAAACAAATACAAATTGCTGCGGTCACAGGCGCAAATCCATTTTCCATCGGGGCTGAAATTCAAACAACCCCACGAAGCCAGGCCGCTCGATGGTTCCGCCCCCCAGGTCTTCTGCTCATGTGTTCCTAAAACAGCGACGACCTCCTTCGGGAGATAACTGACACGTTCTTCCTCAGGAATCAAACTCGCATCGAGTAAGTCCAGCGGTGACCGACGACCGGACCCGGCTTCAGAATCAACGGAGGTGATTACCGGCGATGGAACTTCGTTGGACCTTTCCATCACGGGGCTTGCATCCGTGATATTGGCAATACTTGCACGCACGCCTTCCACGGACAGCGCAAGCCGCATTCCAAAGCTGCCAATGCGCGCCAGTGGATCAAAGGCGCCGCGCATCGAGCCGTGGCAAAACGGTGCAGTGTCCGACCAGCTGCCGCCACGGAACACGCGTTTTTGGCTGAGCGATAAAGCTCGAGGATTGATGGCGGGCTGATCGCCGGTTTTGCCGTAGTACTCATAGTCGAGGAAATCTTCGACCCATTCCCAGACATTGCCGTGCATATCGCAAAGTCCAAATGGGTTCGGTGCCAGTTCAGCCACTCGATGCGGCCTTCCGTGGGAAAATGGTTCGATCCATGCAAGCGGAGACGCAGACGGATCGGCAGACGTGGTGATTCTGCCAGTCCCACCAGCGCGACATGCAAATTCCCATTCTGCTTCCGACGGCAAGCGATAACCGATCCCTTGCGTCGGCACTGGTGAGTCGGCTTTGTCCATGATGTACGGAGACAGCTTTGCTGCTTTGCTGAGCGTCGTGCAGAATTCCGCCGCACGATGCCAACTGATCGAATCCACAGGATGGTGTGCCGTATCCAGTCCCTGAACAGCGTTCCGAGCTTTGCCCGCTGAAGCGAACTGAGAAGGATTCGTCATCATGACGCGTTCGTATTCCGTCTGGGTGACTTCTGTCACGCCGAGATAGAAGGGATTTGTGAGAATCACCTGATGCTGCGTGGCTCCGCTGCGAATGCACTCTTCTCCTTGCCGGCTGTTACCCGGATCCAGAATCTTCGACGCTGCCAGTGCCTCGGAAATCTCTTCCGGTGCGGAGCCCATGAGGAATTCTCCTGGCGGAATGAGCACAAACTTCATCCCGATTGAATTTGTGTATTCAACAGGCACGCCGAGATGCTTCGCCCATTCTTCCTGTTGGCGATTGGCCTGTGCAGCGTCAAATGGTGCAATCGCCGGGGCAGGTGCGTCTTTTGGCCAGCCCTTCCATGTGGATGCCGCAGCTTCGTTGGCCGGTGCAGTGTTGGTCTGCATCTCCTTGGCAGTGGCGTTAGGCTCAAGCGTCACACGCACCGTTGTCGTGTCCCCTCGCTTGATCTTGAATTCGGCGGTCGTGAATTCCACGCCGGAGTCATCAGTGACACTCAGCAGCAGCCCCTGCACCTTGGGAAGCTTGTAATTGCCCGATGGTATTGGTTCAGGCTTGTTCGGAGTCAGATGCCAGATGCGGCCGGTTTTGGCATCTTCTATGACCAGTCCTTCCTTGTTCAGCTTGGCTTCCACCTGATCATCGTCTTCGATGGTCAGAATCAAAGTGCCCTGGTCGGTCTGAATACGATAGACGACTACGGCGAAGAGCAGCAGGAACCCACCGAGCCCGCCGACAAGGACATTCCGGGGAATTCGCGGCCACCAACCATCGGACGCCGCTTGCGATTCCGGCCCGGCCTTGGCCACTTCCTTGATAGCCTTGTTTTCCTTCACGATCTTCTTCGGTGCCGTAGCTGTCTTCGTACTGACTCGCGGTGCCAGCGTTTCAGCACTCTGAAGGGAATCGACAACGGCATCGGCACTCTCTGGTCTCTGTTCCGGCGCTTTGGAAATCATGCGTTCGATCAGAGTCGAAAGGTCTGGAGGGATTTCGGGGTTCAGTTTCCGAGGTGATTCCGGATTGCGGTTGGCAAGGTTATTGAGCGTCGCCAATATGTTCGGACCCGCAAACGGCTGTTGTCCGGTTGTCATGCGGTACATCACGGCACCAAGACTGAACAAATCGCTGCGTGACGTGGCCTCGGTCCCGGCCGCCTGCTCGGGAGCCATGTACGCCGGGGTTCCCAGAACAGCACCGCTTTGAGTGACTCTCTGATCGTCGGTGGCAGGGCGGGCCAGACCGAAGTCAAGAATCCGAACGCGGCCCTGAGTTCCCTCCAGCCAGATATTGCTGGGTTTGATGTCCCGATGCACCAGTCCATGCGCATGAGCTGCTGCAAGTCCCGCTGCAATTTCCCGTGAGATGCGGCACGAATCCGCAACCGAGAGGCGATTTTCGCGGCTGAGGCGGCTGTCGA
>CAZFDW010000562.1:0-4375 GCA_964517865.1 uncultured Chitinophaga sp. | reverse complement strand
ATGGTCTTTACCTGACCGCTTCGGTGATCGAACGAATAAACACCAGTAAATCAGCAGCCTCCTGAGCGGTCAGATCGGCAAACACTCCGTCGGGCATCAGTGACTTTGTGTTCTTCTGTAGTCCTTCAATGTCGGCTGTTGCAATAGTGACCAGTTGTCGGTCGGCCATCCTGAGAACGAGCTGAGTTGCTGACTGACTCTCCATCAGTCCATTCAGTACACGACCGTCATTGGTAACGACCGTCCATGCCGCGAACTTGTCATCGATCTTCTGCGACGGCTGCACAATGTGCTGCAGCAATTCGGAAGTGTGCATATATTTTTTGCTGATCTCTTTCAGCGTCGGGCCGACCGACAAAGCCGCGTCGTCGGTATGGTGACAGGCTCGACAGCGTGCCGCATCGCTGAAGAAGATGAGTCGGCCCCGCAGCGGGTCACCGGTTTGCGAGAGCACCAGCGACGGTTCAAACGTTCTTCCGAGAGTCTTCTTTCGCATTGACTCGGGGACGAAGTGATCGAACAATCCGCGGACATCGCTGCTGGCGTTACGCACCGTCTCGATTGTTGTCTCGCGATCCGCAGTCGTCAGTTCCCCGGAGTGCAATCGAATCATCAACGCGAGCGACCCTTCCGTACTGCCCGTCAGTTGCTGAATTGCTGCAGTCCGACTTTCCGCATCTGAGCTCTTCAGTGCCAGCGACGCAAGAGCCGTCGCCGGTGACGACGCAGGAACCAGCGGATCTGAATGTTCCGCAGATGGATCGGCGGGCAGCGATCGAATCCAGCGTGCAATCAACGAGACTCCGTGACTATCGACCACCTGAGATCCAATGTACGGCATGCGGGCGTAGCCCAGTTTGGACATGCGATACATCATTACAGATCGAAACGGATCACCGGGCACAATGATCTTTGCCCTCTGCATTCCAAAGGTACCAATGTTGGTTCCCTTGTCTGTGTCCAACTGATCGAACGACAGATCCCGGGTCAGGTAGAAGGACACGATCGCATTTCCACCCTTGTGGTGGCACATGCTGCAGTTGCCATGCAGATACGAGCGGGCACGGTCGGTCAAATCGAGAGACTCGTCGTGCGGATCCACCAGACGAAATGCCGGGCTACGGGCATCGTCCGGGATGGTGGCGATCACTTCCTGCCTTAAAAGGGATTCCAGCTGATCTGTGCCGCTGATGGCGTTGGTCGTCAGTCGTGAGAGTTGATTACCCACAAAGCCAAGCACAAATCCGGGCCCGGCGTTATGGCACAATCGGCATTCATTGATCGCGTTTGTGTGCCAGGTGTGTTCCGTGAACTGCCCGGCAGCATGCGCGTCGGGCCATTGTATAGTCCGGGTTGTGCCAACTGAGCTGACCAGTTCTGCGTCAGTGCCAGCCTCGTTCCAGACATAGCTGTAGGGATTCCAGACGCCGTTTTGAAACTGCAGGATCTGTGTTTCCAGGGGCTTTATTGGTCTGCCGTCACGATCCGGGATCGAAAGCTGTTTCGCAAACACGGTGCCTTCCGGGTATCTGCCGCGAACACCGCTGTGGGGTGACAGCTCTATTTGCTCACTGCCGGGTACTGCGACAAAACGCTGAGCCACCGCGCCATCGGTCCATTGAGGAACAACGACGTCATACTCCACGACGCCTTCGGCTGGTTGAAGCGGGGTCACTGATTTGAAGATTCCCGTCTGGCTCAGCAGCCGTGGGAAGTCGGCCGAGAGATCTTCGACGTTGTTCGGCAACAATTCGTAGATTTGCCCCGTGAGGTCATAATCGAGTACATAAAGTTCCCCCGCCGCGCCTTCCAGGAAATCCGCAATGCGGAGATCTGTATCGACCAGAGTCCGGCCGACAAAGGATCCGACTGCATCGCGACCGACAGACCAGATTGTGCCAGTGATGTAATCGCCATAGACAAATTCACCGTTGAGGGTCTTCAATTTGTCGCCGCGATAGACGGGGCCGCCAATGACGGAGTTTGCTTCCGAATGATGGTGATCGCGAATCGGCGGAGTGATTGGAGTTGGGCCTGGAGCCACTTCGCTTCTTAACAGGGCTCGTCCTTCCATGATCGGCCAGCCGCAGTTCGTTCCATTGCCGACAAGATAAATCATCTCCCACGTTTCCCAGCCATTATCCGCCACATAGACTTCGCCCGTCTTTCGGTCGATTCCGAATTTCCATGGATTCCGTAGCCCGTAGCCGAAAATCTCCGGACGCGCCGACTCATGATTTGCAAATGTGTTGTCTGCCGGTACAGAATAGTTCCTGCCGTTGGATGGATGATCGACATCAATTCGCAGAATTGCACCCAGCAGGTCCGTGACGTCCTGACCTGTCGTCAATCCGTCGGGAGGATTGGGACCTGATCCATCTCCGGTTGCGATGTAGAGCAATCCATCATTGCCGAAGCGTAGGCAGCCAGCATTGTGGCCACCCGAAGGCCAGGTAATAATGACAGTCTCGCTCGTCGGATCGATCACGGGAACAGCATCGTTCGACATCGTAAATCGGCACACTCGTGTATGCGATCCATTTTCCGGATGCACGAGGCACAGATAGACGAAGCGATTCTGCTGAAACTGTGGATGCAGCACTGCGGCAAACAGCGAAACATTTCCCTGAGCCAGGTCCCGCAGATCAATCGCGAGATCAGGTGCAGCCGCAGCATCGTCTTTGAGAAATGTGAGTACCTTCCCTCCAATTTCTGCCACCAGCAGGCGATTCGTGCCCTCGATCTCCAGCAGACTCGTGGGATGGTCAAACTTCATGAGAGGAAACGCGGAAACAATCCGGAACGCTGCGGGAGGCGACGGCGATCCCTGCAGGTGCGACGTCGTCCACGGCTCCCGTGGCTCTGCGACAACGCCAGCCGCTAAGCCTGGGGACCCAGGTTCTGCGGGCATGACCGACGGACAATGCACGACAAAAAAAGCGAGGCAAACGATAACCCATGTGCGGGTTGGCAGCATTGTCATCACACTCAATCCCGTGGCGGACGTCGCACGAAACTCGATCAGCGCGAGGTCAGTTTGGTTGGAATTTTTCGAAACCCTGCCTTGCAGCGTACTCGAACAGAGCCTCACTCACAAACGTTGGCGTGCCCTGCGGGACAGGCTATGCGCCCAATCGTTGTGACTCTGATGTCAGGAATCAACGGGAACGCAACATAACCGACGTCCGTAACAAATCACTCCAGGTCCGCAAGTGCGCACATCGCAGCATTTCGTCCGGGGATGCCGCTCACCGCGCCGCCACGGAGGGCCGATGAGCCGGCGCGGTAAATGCGGGGATGATGAGTCTCGACGCCCCATTTGCCGATCTGATCAGGATCGTCTGTGAAGAACCATGACAGCGTATTATGAAAGATATTTCCCTGATCCAGATCCACTTCTCGTTCCAGATCCACCGGCGTTTTGATTTCGATACAAGGCTGGCCGCTGCGATCGCGAGCGACGCATTCGATAAAGGATTCGGCACAGATCCGATCGAGGCCGGCGAGGTAGCGCTGCGTGACTTCCGCGCGACGCGCGTCGTTGTCGTCTTTGAATAAGCGGTATGGCATATCAAGGCCGAAGAGAGTCAGCGTATGATAGCCTTTCAATCGCAGTTCCGGAGACAGGATCGAATTGTCGGTTAACGTATGGCAGTACATCTCCGCTGGCGCAGGATCCGGTAATTCAAAGCCTGATGCCTGTTGCCATGACGTATGCAGCTGCTGGTAGCTTTCATCGATATGGAATGAGCCAGAAAATGCTTCCTCAGACGTCACGCCGCTCGCTTTTACCTGCGGCAAGCGGTGCAGCAGCATATTCATTTTGACGACTGATCCTTCGTCCGTCGGAATCGGGGTCCATGATTCACCCAGCAGTCGAGCAAAGGTTTTTGGCCCTGCATTGACGAGCACTCGCACGGCGTCTACGGCATGTTCTGTTTGATCGACCGCATAGGAAACCGTGTGGCAGATCGGACCGCACTCCACATGCGTGACGGGCGAACTGGTCAGGAAAGTCACTCCGAGTGCGTGGCAGCGACCAGTCAATGCATCGACCAAAGATTTCATGCCGCCGACAGGCACGCGCCATTCACCGGTTTCGTTACCAATGACGTGATACAGGAAGCAACGATTCTGCAGGAGCGACGCATCGTGGGGCTGAGTAAAGACGCCGATCTTCGCATCGGTCAGCAGCAGGCCGCGAAGTACATCATGCTCAGCGAGCTGTTCAATAATTTCGCCAAGCGGACGTTCGACGAACGCATGCCATGCCGCCCTTTCGTCGTCGGTTTGCAACGTGGATCGGAAGGACTCACGGCTGCGTAACGGCTGCAGCAGCGATGGCCAGGCCACGCGGGCAATTGCGGATTCCAGT
>CAZFDW010000561.1:0-4383 GCA_964517865.1 uncultured Chitinophaga sp. | reverse complement strand
CGCGCAGGTGCTGGTTGCGTAAGTGGTGCGGCGGGTGATCGGGCGGCTGGGGTGATTCTGAATGACGAAAACTTCGCCTATGTCTCCCCAGCGGGGCAGGACAGCGATCTTGTCATTGCTTTTGGACGCGATGGGGCCGAGCTCAGTCGCAACGGGGAAGTGATCTTCGAGGGGCCCCTGTCCGAAGCTGCGATCAGCATTAATGCTGCCACTGGCACGCAAACCTCCCTCACGGTGATCATTGAAGAAGGCGGAACTTTGCCGGTGGGAGGGGTGGACTTCGTCGGCGGAGGTACGTCGTCCCTAACCTTTGCGTCTGCGGTGTTTGCTGACAGTCTCATTCATCAGGTGACAACGACTGATAGCGGCGGTCTGGTGATGGCTGGAAGTTCCGTCCGCTACAGCGGAGTATCACACGTCGATCTGGCTGCGGCTACACTTGACTTGACGTTTGACTTTTCAAATTTGAGCTCCGTAACAGTGGACGTCGGCGATGACAACGAATCGGCGGACGGACGGTCGGTGCTAATGATTCCAAGGCTTTCGGTGTCCTTTGTAAGCCCTCTGGAAACGCTGAACATTATGACAACTGCCGGCGCAGATGCCGTGACTGTTGAAGATCTCGACTCTCAGTTTCCGGCTCATATCTTTATCAACACCGGCGAAGGCAATGACGCAATCACAATCCAGGCAGCCAGTGTGTCCTTCGATGTGAATGGTGGCCCAGGAAATGATGCACTGATCTCTCCGCCTGGTGCCGTGGTTGCAGCTTTCTCTGTCGCTCCGGTTGTGTCCGAGTTCAATGTTCCGGTGCTTACCCGAGCCGGGGAGTCCGTCGAACTATCCGCCCTGATCTCGCAATGGAGCGAGAACACGGTTGCGGCCTACGAGTGGTCTGTCATGTATAACGGCCAGCAAAACGTTGTTGGCGACGGACACGTCGCTTCGTTCACGCCTCAACACCCCGGAAAATACGTTGTGCAGTTACGGGTTGGATCGGGCGAAGATTATGCCGTCCAGTCTGCCGAGATCCGAGTGGCACCAGCAGCCCTGGCCAACAGTAGTCCTGTGAATGAAGGCCAGGTGGTCGACATTTCGTTTGAGGGTTTAGCGATCGATCCTGCGGTTGGCTTCCGCTACAGGTTCGCGCGGACTTCTGAAGGATTAGCCTCAGCAGAGCTTACGAGCGACCCCACGTGGCAGGTTCGTTTTGCCGACAACGGAAGCTTTACGGTGTTTGCTCGCGTGGTTGATCAGTCGGGTCAGTACCTGGATTATACGACCACGGTCGAGGTCAGGAATGTGGCTCCCACGCTTCTGGCTCCTGAAAGCATTGTCATCGATGAAAACCTTGCCAATGGGACCGTCGTGGGGCAGGTTTCTGCGACAGATCCGGGGGATGACACGCACACATTCCGCATCATCGGCGGGACAGGGGCGGCGGCCTTCAGCATTGATCCAGTAACGGGTGAAATTACTGTCGCTGACTCCGCACTCCTTGACTACGAAACGACACCGAGCTTTAACCTGCGTGTCGAGGTGAAGGATGAGGACGGAGAGAGTGATACCGCCGAAATTGTCATCCAACTTCGAAACCTGGCCTCCATCACGGGAGGGGTTTTCGTGGACTCGAACGGGAATGGTCTTTTCGATGCCAACGAGACTGGTATCGACGGGGTCATTATCGATCTCCTGAATGAACTTGGACTGCCCGCGCTGGATGGATCAGGAGTTCCGATCCAGGCGACGACGAGCTTCGGCGGGTACTACCAGTTTGAGGATCTGCCGGCTGGCACGTATCGCCTGCAACAGAGGCAGCCAGGCAGCGTCACTGACGGGGCTGATTTCCTGGGTTCGCTCGGAGGGTCGATTATTGATGGTGACACGATGCAACTGACGCTCGCCCATCAGGACGCACTGGACTACCTCTTCTCGGAGGTTGGGCAGCAAGTGTCCTCCGGCGATACGGCTGGTATCGGCTTCTGGCAAAACAAACACGGTCAGGAACTGATTAAGGCAGGTGGGAGCTCACTTCCAACCTGGCTGAGTTCGAACTTTGGAAACATCTTCGGAAATCAGTTCCTCAATGGTACGGGCAGTGATGTGGCTACGTTCTTCCGGGATCAGCTCTTTAAACAGCTGTCCAGAAATTCTGCTACCTCGGCGAAAGTGGATGCGCAGTTCATGGCACTGGCTCTGGCAACGTACTTCACCAGTTCACAGTTGGCTGGCACAGCAGGGCTGGACTATGGCTTCAATGTCACCTCGGAAGGAATCGGCTTGCGGCAGGTGAATGTGGGGACCAGCGGAGCGGCGTTCGGGGTCGCGAACCACTCAACACTGACGATCATGCAGTTGCTGAAGGCCACGAACAGCTTCACCGACGTGCAAAACCGTGAGGCGGGTTTCGTGCGTATTTACGACCAGAATGGTGACGGCATTCTGGACTCGTATGAGATGCTGTTGCGGTTGTTGGCAAATGAACTCTACTTGTGGATCAATGAATCCGGTCAGAAGTAGGCTCGTGTGCAGCAAAGAATCCGTGTCGTCTTCAAAATGCACCCCGCGAACACGCGTCCGTACCTTCACACTGTGCGGAGAGTAGTTGTCAAACCAGCGGTCCACCGGCGTAAAGCCGGGATGGGGCCGAGTCCACATGTTGGTTTGCTCTGTAGTTTCCAAACCCTGGCTCACCCGGCGTAAAGCCGGGATGGGGCCGAGACTCGCGTGTCGTCCCCTCTGTCGCTCGCAATCCCGGGACCGACTTAACGATTGAAGGCTGTGTGATTACAAGGGATTTCCTGAAAAGATGTGGGTAATGATGAGTCTGCCGGAAAGGATTTTCACTTGGCCGTAAGGCGAACCGCCCTGGGGCGCATATCCGCTCCACGTCGCCGCGTGGCAGTGCTTGCGACCGCGACTCGTCGCTGGTCGCGGCGTGGCCGCGAAGTCCTGCTCGGCAAGTGCCACTCTGACCGAAGTAATACCATTGCTGAATGGCTGTTGAAGTGAAGTAGTTCAAAAATGCCGTATCTCATTGCGACATCGGCAGTTGGATCTTCCCCCAACTATCAGGTTCTCGTTTGATACCGTCGATACAACAACTGTCCCATTTGACTTTTGAACTCAAAAGGGACATAATTGTGACGGGGGAAAGCAAATGCACAGGAAGAGCTTTCAAAATGCCGTTTGTACTTCAATTACTCCTTGCCTTAAAACAAGCGGGATGGAAGGTCAAGATTTACGACTCCGAGAGACTTGAGCCACCACACGTCACGATTTACAAGAAAATGCGAAAATGGCGGCTGTCGCTGCGAGATGGGACTTTTCTGGATAAGGGCGACAGGTGGAGCCAGATTGATGAAGCCGTAAAGGACGCCATTCAGGATCAGAAGAACTGGAAGCGTCTCCAGAGAGAATGGAACACGATTCATGAAGACAACCCAGTTGATAACGAAGAAGAAGGCGATGACGATCCTGAGAGTGAAGAAAACAGCTAAAAAGAAAGCCACCATCCCCAAGGTGGAGCAGGTGCTTCGCTACATCGTTCTTGATGGGGAGAAGCATTGGCTTGGTGAACTTGGAGAGGATCAGACCGCTGTTTGCGATTCCAAAGCAGCAGTGCTCAAAGCATTAGAGCGATCCGATGCTGATTCCCTTTGGATTTCACGCCGTTCTGAGCGGACCGAGGAACTTGCGAAAACTCTGGTGGAGCTAATCTCCTCGACAACACAACGTCGTGCGACCTATGGAAACCTTTTGACGCTGGAAGCGGCCAAAGCGGACATGCATCCAACCTTACAAGGTTTTTTCAGTCAGGTCATTGGCGTTTCTCGCCAGTTCAAAAAACTGCCATTGGAGGAACTCGCAGAGGTGTTGAGTTCCGCAAGAGATGAACGTCGTGACGTATTCATTGGCGGAGATCTTAATCTTGAGCTTGGTACTCTGGTGCTTGTGCGAGGAAATCTCGAACAAGTCATCGTTCCGCTTTGCTTGTTTCGTCCGTCCGGCAGGGCAACTCCTGACTTCAGCAAGTTTGAATTAGGAGACTACGGCCATACGTTGCGATTCGGCGACTACGAAGCCACGGCAGATGTTGTGCTTTGCCAGGTCGATCAAGATTATCGTCAGCGAGCAAAAGCGAAAGAACGGGCACATGCGGCCGGATTTGGGCCGTCACTTCGGCGGTTGAGGAAGCAGCGGGGCTTGTCTCAGTCAGATTTTCCAAATGTTGCTCGCAAGACGATTTATCGAATTGAGACAGGAGAAATCGAGAAGCCACATGGGACTACATTGAATCGTATCGCCAAAACCCTCGGTGTTGCCCCGGAAGAGATCGAGACTTATTAAATTGGTGGTCAGGAATTGTGAAGAAACAAAGGG
>CAZFDW010000560.1:0-4409 GCA_964517865.1 uncultured Chitinophaga sp. | reverse complement strand
CAAAGGAGTCCCCGACACACTCTTTCTTTCCGATGGAGCCGGTGGTTACATCAAAGCCTCCGCAGCAGCGGGATTGAACGAACTCCCCGGAAAAGCACTTGGAGTTGTTATTTGCGACCTGGGTGGAGACGCTCGTCCCGAGATTTATGTGGCCAATGACGGCGAACCAAATTATTTGCTGACGGTTGAACGGACTGGTTTACTCGATGGGAATGTTCAGGGAATCCGATTGCATGACGAAGCAACAGCCGCAAATGTGGCGTTGAACGAACAGGGCTATGCGCAGGCAAGTATGGGAGTCGTGGCGGCGGACTTCGATCGCAACGGAGCGCTGGACATTTTTTTGACACACTTCTTCGGCGACACGAACACGCTGTATTTGAATCGCACCGAGGGCGACACGATGATGTTCGAAGACGCAACTCGTCAGTCACTTCTGGGACCGCCAAGTCGCGGTGTTCTGGGGTTTGGGGTCGTGGCGATGGATGTTGACAACAACGGTTGGAAGGATCTCTTAATTGCAAATGGCCACGTCGATGATCGCACCTGGATGAAGGCGGGCCAACCCTTTAAGATGCTGCCACAGATGTTTGAAAATCTGCAAGACGGGACATTCCGAGATGCCTCGGGCGGAGCAGGCCCGTACTTTCAAAAGCCGACTCTGGGACGTGGAGTGGCGATGGGTGATCTCGACCGCGATGGCCGCCTTGATGCAATCGTCTCGCATCAACTAGCTCCGTCTGTCATCCTGAAAAACGAAACGGATTGCAGTGATTCCGTCACGTTGCGACTAATTGGCACTTCGTCCAGTCGGACACCGATCGGTACAAAAATCCGTGTTTTAGGTAGTCCGTTACGCACGGAAGAACAACTGCTCGGCGGTGGAAGTTTTCAGGCCGCGTGCGTGAACGAGATCCACATTGGCAGCATCCCAGCGACGGGTTTGGACTTAGAACTTACATGGCCGAATGGGCTCGTCGAATCAGTCCAATTGCCTGGAAATGGCAAATGGGTAATTCGAGAAGGGTTTGGTCGTGGATTTCGGTGAGCGAACATTCGAGGCAAGGACAATCCTGCACTGTTTAAAATTCACTGTCCCGCTTTGCTGTTGGGAATCTGCACTGCAATTATGAGCGAGAATGCCACTTGGGATCCAGTATTAGACTTCCGTGGTACGTCCATGCGACCTCACCATTCTGGAATCTGACAGCCCGACAGGATGTCTTGTTTTCTAGCCACGAAAAGGCACAAGAGACACAAAAATTCACTCATTTAATGGATCGTGTTTTGCTTTCTTTGTGCTTTTTGTGTTGTTTCGTGGCTAGAAAAAACGTCCCGATTGCTCGCGTAGGCAAATGAAATCCAGATGCTTCAATCCCAGTGAATAAGCGGGCCATCGGTTATTTTTGCTGTGTTTTTGTACCGAAAACCGGAAGCTAGCCTGCATTGCGCACGGTGTAGGCCGGATCAAGTCCGCCTCCGATGCCGGAACAGCGCAAACCCGGATTCCTCGTCGTGACACCCTGTCGCGTTGATCTGGATTTGACTGGCGGACGCCGCTCCGGCATTCATTGGGTTTGCTCGGTCCGGCCTACAAACCTGTGCGCAATCCAGGCTAGCGTGTTCCGGCTGATTAAATCAACACCCCTCCCAGGGTGGAAAGCCGACAATACGCAAAGCCCGGTGCATTCTGGAATCCCCGCTGACAACACGGGCCGTTCAAATCCTGCATCATGAAAACCTGGCAACAACCCAGGATTTTTGACTGCCCAGCGCGAACTGCGGCCTTGCAGGTGTAAACACGTGAGCAGTGTTCGAGTGTTTTTTGAGAAATCATCGGGCATTAAGCTCAAATTTTGCTCAATTCCCTGTAGTGCCAGACCTAAAGATCTCTACAATAATGGCATCGTCTATTACAGGCAGGTTGGCTGCCCGGTGGTACTTTTCCAATTTCCGGAGGTGTTTATGATTCGTCCTCGCGTAGGCCGCAAGGCTTTTACCTTGATTGAACTTCTGGTGGTGATCGCGATTATTGCGATCCTCATCGCGTTGCTGCTGCCTGCAGTTCAACAGGCCCGTGAAGCAGCACGTCGTACACAGTGCAAGAATAATCTGAAGCAGTTGGGTCTTGCGATTCACAACTACCACGATGTGTTCAATGCAATTTGCCCTGCTTCGACGCATTCCGATTACAACTTGGGTGCCGGAATCGTCGGACCAAGACGCATGAGTGGATTCGTGAATCTTCTGCCTTACTTCGAGCAGGCAAACCTCTACCAGCAGATTCAAACAGGCCTCACTTCGAGCACTGGCGGAGGACCTGTGCCGTGGGATCAGAATTTTGCACCGTACACAACCAAACTTCCTGGAATCCTCTGTCCATCCGATCCAGACACGACCCAAGGTGGAAGGATCGGAAAAACCAACTACATGTTCAGTCGTGGTGACGGCAATTGGGACCACAATCAGTGGTCGGGCAACGGTGGACGTGGCCAGCGTGGATTCTTCACATCTGCAGGCGACGGCAGGGATAACAATAATGGCGTCAACCGCCAGTTCCGCGACGTATTGGATGGTCTGAGCAACACGATTGCGATGTCTGAGCGTACGAAAGGTCAGACCGGAAATCGAAAGGCCAACAGCGGTGCTCTTTCTATTAACAATGGCGGTGCGATGCGGCAAAATCCAGCGAGTGTGCTGCCGAAACTTGTCAATGGCGAGTTTACTGGAGATTTTGCCACATGGTCCGGTACTCGGTGGACGGACGGAGCACCTGCGTTCACAGGCTGCACGACCCAGCTCGGTCCAAATAAAGGATCCTATGTGCAGGGTGGCTGGGACGGTGAAGACGGGATCTATGAGCCCACCAGCAAGCACACGGGTGGTGTGCAGGCACTGATGGGCGATGGTGCCGTGAATTTCTTCAGTGACAGTATCGACACGGGATTGACAACATGTCCGGGACCGGACGATAACGGCGCTCGTACTGGTGCATGTATTCCGTTCACTCAGTTTGGCCGATCACCATTCGGTGTTTGGGGTGCCTTGGGGTCGGTCGGCGGTGGAGAAGTGGCCAGCTTCTGATCGCCGATCGTCGCGTTTCATAATTCATGGCGGAAGGATGGGGTTTCCCATCCTTCCGTTTTGCATGCGTAAGATGCGATCATTTTGCGTGCATTCCTGAATGACATATTCGTTTAACCGCGTGGGCAACGCCCCGCGCTTCGTATTTCAAATTTCAAATACGAAATTTCAAATTGAACAATCGCGGCCCGCTGGACACGCGGTTAAACGAATCAATGCCAGCCGCGTGCGGTGTAATTGAGTCATTTTACTTCTTCTATAAGCACTGGTGCATAAGTAAGTTGGCACAAATCGTTTAACGGCGAGCCGTAGGCGTAGGCGGAAGCACGCTGGATTCGCCTACGCCTACGGCTCGCCGTTAAACTAAAAAACTTATGCACCAATGCTTACTTCCAACAATAAGGATGAGTTTATGAGATATTCTGGATTAGCGTTGTTGGTACTTTCATTGTGTGGTTGCTCAGGTTCCGATGGCGAAAAGACGGTCTACGAAGTCACCGGGACTGTCACATTTGGCGGTGGCCCTGTTGCGAAAGCGACCGTGATGTTTAGTCCTCTTGACAATCAGCCGGTGGCGACTGGAATCACAGATAGTAAAGGTGTTTATCGGCTGACAACTTACGATTCGTATGACGGCGCTGCCGCCGGAAAGTACGACGTGATGATTTCGAAGGTGGCAGTAGCAAAGGGAAGCAGTGAACCGGCTCACGATGCAACCGGCACAGCGACGGAGAGTTCGGCACCGGTTCATAATGCAGCAGATGCCGAGACAGAAGATGGTGGCGCCACGCTGGATCCCAAGTATGGAAAGCCGGGGAACGGGATGGCTGCTGAAGTCAAATCATCCGGTGAGAATAAATTCGACTTTCAGCTTGAATAGTACGGGACCAGATCGCTGCGAACATTAAAATGTAGGTTGGACATTCTTGTCCGACTGCCTTTTGTAGTGGTAGGCCGGACCAACCGAAGCGTTGTTCCGGCCCTTGGCAGACCTGCCGGAACGGCGCTTCGCTTGTTCCGGCCTACAGATTCAAGCACAATTCGTTGTCTTGACAAAGTACTAGTTCGACTGTCCGAGATTCGCTTGTAGTCCCGGCTTTAGCCGGAAGATAGGCTGAATGCTGATGGTATGGCAGGTTGAATTTCCGCCTAAAGGCGGAACTACGAACAAAATGGAACAGTCGAACTAGTGCTTTGTCAATGCTTGATTCTGAGGCTGGAGAGAAAGCCATTTTCGCCAACGGGGCGGCGAACCTGCGTAGGCAAGCCGTGGCCAGTTGAAAATCTGGAGTTGTGGGAGTTTAGGTATCTTGTTGTTTTTCTGT
>CAZFDW010000559.1:0-4454 GCA_964517865.1 uncultured Chitinophaga sp. | reverse complement strand
GTGGCGTGCAGATCGGCGGTTTGAGTGCGGTTGGTGATGGCTCGATAACCAAAATCGTCGGTTGCTCCATATGCCTGACCTCCACGAATGCCCCCGCCGGCAAGCCACACACTGAAACCGTACGGATGATGGTCGCGGCCTTCAATGCCGGGTGTCTTGTTGCCGTCGCGCTGCTCGGCACCGGGCGTTCGACCGAACTCACCGCCCCATTGAATCAGTGTTGAATCCAGCAGGCCGCGTTGTTTGAGGTCCGTCAACAGGCCGCCGATCGGCAGGTCCGTCTGTTCGCAGCAACTGCGAATGCCGGAGACGTTATTTGAGTGCGTATCCCACGGCTGCCCGGCCATGAAGATCTGGACAAACCGGACCCCGCGTTCGACCAGACGTCGAGCCATCAGGCAGCGCTTGCCATACGAGCGCGTCTTGTCGTTATCCAGACCATAAAGCTGCTGAGTTGCAGCGGTTTCCTGATTGAGATCAAGCGCATCGGTGGCCGAGAGCTGCATCCGCGCGGCGAGTTCGAAGCTGGCGATCCGGGCATCCAGTTCGAGTTCACCGGGCCGGACTTCCTGATGTCTGGCGTTGAGATTTCGCAGCAGTTCCATTCGCCCCGAATCAATCTCCGACGTCCGCGCTGCCTTAGGTTGAAGATGCAGTACCGGTAATCCTTCAGACCGAATCGCAGTGCCCTGATAAACAGGAGGAAGCCAACCGCTCGACCAGTTGCGGGCACCATCGACCGGCATTCCACCAGGATCCGGCAGCGAAACATACGCCGGAAGATTTTGACTTTCAGCACCAAGACCGTACGCCACCCACGACCCGATATTCGGACGACCGGAAACGATCAGACCTGTGTTCGCCATCCAGATCGCCTGTTCGTGATTGCGATGCTCGGTAAACATCGAGCGGATGACGGCGATGTCGTCCGCGTGCTGAGCAATGTGGGGAAGTACTTCGGAGAATTCCAGACCGCTCTCGCCATGCTTCGAAAATCTGAACGGGCTGCCAAGGAGATAGGTCGTACGATTTTCATCGTCTGCGACTTCTGCAGGCGGAGTCTGACCGCTCAGTCGAGACAATTCTTTCTTTTCGTCCAACAGATCCACCTGACTTGGACCGCCATGCATGAAGAGCTGTATCACAGCCCGCGCTTGCGGCGGATATTGAGGCGGCCTTGCGAGCACGTCGTGGGACACGCTCTCCACCGCCGAAGCCGCGCGATCGAAATCACCCAGCAGCGCACTGAGAGCAATTCCGCCAAAGCCGCTGCCCATGCGGGAGATGGACTCTCGTCGGGAGAGATGAACACGGTTTGAATGTTGGTGTTTATTCATGATCGTTTCATCATATCGCGCTGTTGAGCATGGCACATTCGTTTAACCGCGTGGGCATCGCCCCGCGCTTCAAATTTCAAATAGAACAATCGCGGCCCGCTGGGCACGCGGTTAAACGAGCGACAACGTAAATTCGCGTTTCGAATGTTCGAGGACCGCGACCGCTTGTTCTCGCGTCACTTCTGGAAAGCAATCCAGAAACTCGTCGAGACTCAGACCGGATTGAAGGTTGGCAAACATTGCCTCAACTGGACACCGCGTCCCGAGGAAACAGGGCGCACCACTGAGTCGATCAGGATCAACCCACACAGGAAGGTCTTCAAGGTCCTTATTCAATGCGTGCATGGCGGCATCTCCTGATCTGGTTCTATATTTCGGCTAATCCACATACACAAACTCATTCGACACCAGCAGCATATGACACAGGTCAGCCAATGCCTTTTGCCCTGTTGATTCAGTCGGCTCTCCAACAGTAGAGTATCGTGCCTGCTGCGTTGTTATGAAATTATTCAAGACGCTAAGCTCATCGGCGTTTGGTTCTCGCGAAAATGCGGCAAGAAACGCGAAGCTGGCCGGCGACTCTGAAGCTTCACGCAAGGCGCGATCGGCGAGAGCGCCTGCGTACTGGATCGCCGCATCGCTGTTGAGTAATGTGAGAGCCTGAGTCGAAACTGTGGAGCGGCTACGGCGCGTGCAGTTGGTTTCCATCACCGGCTGATCGTAAGCGTGCAGCATCGTCAGCGGGTTACCGCGCAGGATCTGCACATAGATCGAACGTCGGCGATCGTTTTGCCCGTCGGCAATGGTCACGTCACCGTCCGGACGCCGTGCGACCGGTATAGGATTTCCGAACATGCTTGTGTCCAGCAATCCGGAAACACTCAGCATCGCGTCACGCAATGGTTCCGCATCAATTCTCCGCAGACGCTGTCGCCACAGCAGCCGATTGTCGGGATCGACTTCCCGTGCGCGGGTGAGTTGCGTCTCCTCAGCCGTCGAACGCTGCCGATAAGTGGTCGAAGTCATGATCAATCGATGGATGTGTTTCACACTCCAGCCGCTCTCGACAAATTCCCGAGCCAGCCAATCGAGTAGTTGGGGATGGCTTGGTGCAGAGCCCAGTGTGCCGAAATCTTCCGGCGTGGAGACCAATCCTTCGCCAAAGTGGTGCAGCCAGATGCGATTGACCATGACGCGAGACGTCAACGGATGATCGGGCTGAGTCAGCCAGCGCGCAAACGCCAGTCGCCGCCCGCTGGTCCTGGCTTCAGCCGCTGGCGGAGTCCACTCGAACGCAGTCGGAGTCGCCAGCGCTGACACGACACCAGGATCCACCGGCGGTCCCGGAGTCAATGCGTCACCGCGACGAAGTAATGGAACGATCACTGGTCCCGGCAGATCGTAGAGGGCTCGCAGTTCATCAAAGCTGATTCGTTGCTGTTCCTGAGCTGTGATCGCTTTGTTCCGCTCATCGACACCTGTTCGATAATCCGCAAACGTCTCGGGCAACAGCGTGTCGAGTGTCTTGTCGTCCGGCTGCAGCGATGTCTGGAATTTTTCGGCGAGGTATTTTTCGACCTCGGAACGCTGGTCGGCCGACTTGTTCAGCGCCTGCTGCACGTCGCCGCGAATCGCTTCCGGAACAGCCGCAATCCGATCGTCGAGCAGCCGCTGTTTGTACTGGATCCGCAGGTCGGTCAGCTCTTTCTTCAGCCCTGCGATCTCTGTATCGACTTTGCCGTTCTGTTCATCCGCCGCCTTTTTCTGAGCAGCGGTGGCGACGAGCACCATTCGCTCCATTTGCGGAACCCATTGCTTTGGCCTGTATGCAGTCATGAAAATGGACTGCATCCGGTAGTACTCAACCTGCGGAATCGGATCAAACTTGTGGCTGTGGCACCGCGCACATTGCAAGGTCAGGCCCATTGTGGACGAGGCCACAATCTGCAGCGTGTCGTTGATCGTGGGATAGAAATACTGTGCGTCGGCATTCTTGATCGTCGAGAAGTCGGGGCGACTGGAATCGGGAGCACAGCGCAGATAGCCTGTTGCTGTGACTGCTTCGACCACCTCTTCCGGCAATCGGTCCAGCGTCTCGTACGCCGTCCAGTAGTCTGTCAGTTCATCACCGGCAATCTGCTCCTGCAAAAAGCGATCGTAGGGCTTGTCGTTATTGAAAGCCCGAATCACATAGTCGCGATAACGGAACGCCGTCGGCAGCGGACGGTCCTCGGACAGCACGCCGGCCGAGTCCGCATATCCGGCCAAATCCAGCCAGTGCCTTGCCCAGCGTTCACCGTAATGCGGACTCGCAAGCAAGCGATCGATCATCCGTTCATAGGCAAGCTCATCCGGATCGGCAAGAAACTCACGCACTTCCGTGGGAGTCGGTGGCAGTCCGATCAAATCAAATGACGCGCGACGCAACAATACTTCGCGACCTGCATCCGGTGACAGACTCAAACCGTTCGCTTCCAGAGTTGCGACCACAAACGAGTCGATTGGATTCCGAACGCGATCCGGATTCTGCACCTGCGTCACCGGCGGACGAACGGGAGGTCGAAACGCCCAGTGCTCGCTGGACTGCTGCCCGTCCTCGGGATTGAGTTCGTTCACATCGTCGTCCGACTCATTCGTCGAAGCGGCACCTTCGTTGATCCAGGTGCGAATCACGCCCTTCTCTTCTGCCGACAGCGGCGGACCACCCTTGGGCATTTCGTTAGAGGTCAGTTTTTCCCAGAACAAGCTCGATTCCGCTGCCGCGATGCGGATGGCGGGCCCCGATTTTCCACCTCGCAGGATCTCACGACGACTTGTCAGCAACAGTTCCCCGGCTGGCTCCGCTCCTGCATGACACTTCAGACAGCGTGTTTTCAGGATGGGCAGGACGTGATCTTCAAACGTGACATTCGGTGTCTCTTTGCCCGCATCATCGGCCGACGACGAGGCGCAGGACATCGCCGCAAGCAACGCGGCAGACGAGGCCGCAAGCATCGCGAACCTGGCAATAGGAGTCGATCGGTCAGTCTGTCTTGCGTTGTTCATTTCGTGGCCATAATAAGCACCTCGGCAAAAGTCGTTTGGCATCATATCGTTTAACCGCGTGGGCATCGCCCC
>CAZFDW010000558.1:0-4458 GCA_964517865.1 uncultured Chitinophaga sp. | reverse complement strand
GTCCGGCCTACATTGTCGGTGAATAATCCGGGTTTAACGGCAAGCCGCAGGCGACTGTGTGCTGCGACTCATCGAAAACGTCAGCGAGCTGCATGTCTCGCTGGCGTTTCTTTGTTGGATGTTCCGCGCTGGCATTTCGTAGCTTGGACATTCATGTCCGAGGCGCTCGCCGGACAACGTTCAATTGCAGGAAGACTTTCGATGCACATTGGTCTTCGTTTCGACAGCGTTTCCCGGCCATACGATGGACATGAATGTCCATCCTGCAGATCGTTCATCGACCATCAAAGCTGCTGGAAATACGTTCCATGACCAGCCGACGATTCTGGATTGCCGCGTCACTGATCAGTTTTACATCGGTCACGATGATCGTGGTTGCCGTGACAAGCCTGCACACTGCGACTCCTGCGTGGTGGGCGCTGATGGCGGCAGCAGTGATCGGACCGAGCAGTCTCTTCTGGATGTGGACGCGACTCCGCGATCAGGATCCGGAAATTGTGGCATTGCGGGCGAAATTGACGTTCGAACAGAAACAACGATTCGAACAGCAGGAAGAGTTTGAACGAGTCCGACTGGCTCTGCAAACCGAACTGCAATTCCGCGCGGAACGACTGGAGGAAAGAGAACGCGATCTGGCATCGCGGTTTGCGAGATTCCACGAATTCCTTGAGTATCCACTGGAAAATGTGCATGCCCAAAAATCGACAGGACAGCTTCAGAAGCTGAGTGAACAGGATCGCACCGTTCGGCAACTTCTGGAAGCAGAGGCCGAACGCGTCTACGAAAAAATTCGACGCAACGGCTACACGGTCGATCACAAAGTGGATGTGACTGCGATCCGTGAGGAAACCCTGCAACTCATCCAGCGCGTGGCAAAAATCTACAATCCGCACAGCCAGAATCCGCTGCTGGAAACCAGCTTCGACCAATTGGCTCGCGCCGCCAGCCGTATCTGCCTGCATGTGCTTGTGTTGCTTGAGCAACTTCCCGTCAGCGTACAGCACTACAACGCCAATAAGCTTTACGGGTACATGCAAAAAGCAATCGCCAGCTACGGTGTTTACCAAAAAGCATCGCCGTGGTTCACATATCTTTCACGAGGATTGTATGCCGGACGACTGTTTGCAGCGACAAACCCGGCGACATTGGGAGCGTGGTGGCTGGCGACAGAACTCGGCAAAGTCGGCGCTCAGAAGGTCATCGAAAATGTGGTGGATCGCCAGGCGATTGCGACACTGCATGATCTGGTCACTGTGATCGGCGTGGAAGTCGCCGGAATCTACGGCACCGGGTTTCGTCAGCGCGATGCGAGCTGGATTCTGGGAGCGGAACTGGCGGAACTAATTCATTGTTTTCCGATGTCCGGAGAAAGTCTGCGCAACGGCTTACGACAGATCACAGCGTTGCCGCTCCGCAGTGAATACGATCGAGTCTATCTTTATCGCTGCATTGCGGATCACAAATCCGTCGGACTGCAGTTGGCAGACCCAGCGATGCTGACTCGAGAAGAGCGGGAAGCCATTGCCAAACATCTCGAGGCCTTTTTCACCAGCCACATTCACGGCGCGACTGATTCCAATCTGAAGAAATGGCGTGAGGGTTTTGAACAGCGTTTTGATCTGCGACTGACTCTGGAAGGAATTCGAACGACGAAATCCGATGCAGAACAGAACGAACAGCACACCGCCCTCAAATCACTCGCCGAATTCCTGCAGTCCGTTGCCGGCCTTTCGGTCTCTGCCGCAATCCAGGCACTGGACGGCTTGAAGGTGACGGCCCGAATCCCTGAATTCGAACGTGCAGCCATGATCGAAGCAGCCGGTCGCGCCGCAGCGGGTGAGTCTTTCGAGCCGCCAGCCCTGGATCCCGGTGTGGGAATAATGAACGACTATCTGCGGGACCTTGCCACCTGCTGCACTGTTTCTGAAAGGCCTAACGAGCATGTGGAACAACTGGCCAGAGAAGTCAGTCGCTACTTTCGCCGCCCGGCTGAGGACATGCAGAACTCGCTGGAAGCCGCATGGCGATCTCGCGCGAAACAGCATTCGACTAATCCGACTGTCTGTGATCACTTACATGACGGTGTCGCGAGGGGCTTTCTTGAGCTGCGGCGGGACGATGAAGTTCTCGTGTTTTGTTACGGCGACCTCAGCCGCATGGTCGGAGAATCCGAAGAGGCCTTGCCGAATTCCTGGCTGCTGGGTCTGGAACGAACGGACCACTCGCATCGCCGCGCTGTCGTCATAGAATGCGGTCATGAACCCCGAATTCTCTGGGAATCCAATTGCCCGCTGAAGACAGCGCGTACGCGGGGAATGTTTCTGGATGACGCCCGAATCGCAGGTGGCCAGTGGATTGAGGCAACCGTCGCGAATGGATCGACGGGAGATCTGGTGGTTTCCGGGAGTCTGCGTGGCGGACGTTTCCCCAGTTATTTTAAGGATCTGATAGCATTTTCTGAGCCGCTGCCATGAAACCAGCGGATTCCCGCGCGTGAAAATCCGGAATCATCGATCCAACTCATCCAGTCCAAAAGTCGATAACGGGAGAACGTATTATGGCGGCTGCGTGGCTGTAAGTTGTTTTTTGACAAGCCTTTATCGGCAATCTTTGCCGGTCCGTTCGTCTTGACAATGTCCCAGCAGAAGCCTTACCTTCCGACCACAATTCAGGCCGAGCCTGAGTCGTTGAACTACAGCAGCGAATGGAGTCGCTTCATGTCCGTCAATCAGCCCCACACTCATTCTGCAGAATCGTCTCAGCCGGTTCCCTTCATCGATCTGGTCGCACAGTACAAGACAATTCGCAGTGAAGTCCGCGATGCTGTCGATCGCTGCTTCGAAATGCAGCATTTTATTCTGGGTGATGAAGTTGCACTTCTGGAACAGGAAATTGCAGCGTACTGCGATTCAAGATATGCCATCGGCTGCGCATCCGGAACCGACGCGCTTATCCTGGCCCTGTTGGCCGTGGGGGTGAAACCAGGTGATGAAGTCATCACCAGCCCGTTCACATTCTTTGCCTCAGCCGGTGCCATTCACCGCGTGGGCGCCGTTCCGGTGCTGGTGGATATCGAACCGGACAGTTTCAACATCTGCCCGGAACAGGTTGAACGCGCAATCACTTCGAAGACCACCGCCATCATGCCGGTTCACATCTTTGGTCAGTGCGCTGAGATGGAACCGCTGTGGCGCTTGTCGGCAGCGCATGGCATTCCGATTATCGAAGATGCAGCTCAGGCAATCGGCGCTGAATACCAGGGCCGCCGTGCAGGCGTCCTGGGTTCCGTTGGCTGCTTCAGCTTCTTCCCGACCAAGAATCTTGGCGGTGCCGGTGATGGCGGTATTATGACAACCGACAATCCTGAAATTGCGGAACGCCTGAAACGTCTCCGAGTCCACGGTGACAAGGGTGGATACAACCACGTGGAAGTGGGTTTCAACAGTCGACTGGATGCGGTGCAGGCGGCGGTGCTGCGAGTGAAACTGCGTCATCTGGATTCCTGGACGGCAGGACGAGCCCGCAATGCCGCTCGATACGAAGAACTCATTTCTGCCAACGGCCTGACGGATACGATTACACTGCCCACGGTGTTGCCGGATCGTCGCCACGTCTTTAACCAGTTCACCACACGCATCACTGGCGGGCGCCGCGCTGACGTGATCAAGTCGATGAAGGAACAGCAGATCGGGTGCGCTGTGTACTATCCGATACCTCTGCATCTGCAGGAATGCTTTGCGTACCTTGGCTATCAGAAGGGCGATCTGCCGGAAGCAGAACGCGCGTCTGAGGAGGTGCTTTCACTTCCGATCTACACAGAACTGCCCGCAGCCCATCTGGAACGGATTGTCGAAGGACTACGAAACGCTCTTGGACGCCAGTCCACGATCGCATTCCCCACCGCCGCGCCGCTGCCACAGCGTCGCGCAGCCTGATTTTTTCTCAGGTTCGAACCGGTGCATGGCCTTTGTGTCTGATCTCAATGTGTCGTCGTTGACACAACACGCGGATCTCCATAGCATCCGCCCCGGAGAGATGGCAGAGTGGCCTATCGCACCGGTCTTGAAAACCGGAGTACCCGCAAGGGTACCCAGGGTTCGAATCCCTGTCTCTCCGCTCCTGCATGTTGCCCGTCAGCGTAAGTCATTCGCTGACGGGCATTTGCGTTTCCGGGTTCCTCCCGGAAGTTTCCGTTTGTAGCGCTTTTTGTAGCGTTTTGTAGCGGAAAACTTCTCTGAGGAGACCCGAAAATGCCCCGTTCGTCTGACAGCCATCCGGCCGGCCGGAATGCCGCCCCGTTTCGAATTGGTCGCGTACGCATCTTTCTTCGCGGCCGTGTTTGGTATCTCTGCTACCACGAGCAAGGCAGGCGCTGTCAGCCGCGTGTTGGTCCGGACTTATTCGCGTGCTGGCGCGCCGGGCGCTCCTCGCCGATCGTCGGCGGCTGGCCGCGCTGCT
>CAZFDW010000557.1:0-4462 GCA_964517865.1 uncultured Chitinophaga sp. | reverse complement strand
AAAAAATCGATCCCGCTCTACCAACGCGAAGAAGAGCGTGAAGGTCTGCGCGCGGCCAGCAGATTCAATGCGCAGTTGATGGATTTCCTGCGAGACCATGTCAAGGCTGGAACCAACACACTGCAGCTCGACAAGCTGGCTCATCAATACACACTGGACCACGGACACAAGCCAGCATGTCTCGGTTACCTTGGATATCCGAAGACCATTTGTACGAGCATCAATGAAGTCGTCTGCCACGGCATCCCGAATACTCGTCCTCTGAAAGATGGTGACATTATCAATGTGGATGTCACGACGATCGTCAATGGCTGGTACGGCGACCAGTCTGAAACGTTTCTGATAGGCCCGGTCAGCAACAGTGCAAAACGTCTGGTGCAGGCAACTTTCGACGCATTGTTTGTGGGGATTCATGCCTGCCGACGGGGTGGTACCGTAACTGAAATTGGACGGGCCATTCAGTCATTTGCGACAAAAGCGGGATTTTCCGTCGTGCGTGAATACCAGGGACACGGCATCGGCCGCGACTTTCATCAGGAGCCCGGCGTGCCACACTATCCAGTGCTCACATCCAATCGAGATCTGCTCAAAGCAGGAACATGCTTCACCATCGAACCAATGCTCAACATCGGTTCATGGAAGACACGCGTCGATACCAGGGACAAGTGGACAGTTCGTACGATTGACGGCGCGCTGTCGGCTCAATTCGAGCACACAATTCTGATGACGGATTCAGGGCCTGAGATACTGACCCTGACTCAAAACGGACCTCAGGAAGGTCACAAGTTCTGAATGGCAGGGATCCTGCATCGACTAGACCTGCACCTTGTGGCAACGTTTGCAGCGGACAGCGGCGCGGACAATTTTGCCGCATTTGGCACAGCGTTTTGATTTCTTTGCCAGTTTTGCCTTGGTTTGCGGTCGATACACCATGTGTTATTGCTCCAGTAACGTGTGTGCTGAATTGGGGAAAGCTGCGAACTGTAGTCACAGAGACCGGTTTCGACAATCGTGTCCTGACGCTGAGAACGTCGCTGGAAACGTCGGAAATCCATGTCCGACCCCTGCGACGCAGCAGATCGTTACCCGGGATCAGGATCACTGCGGAAAGGGTTGAACCGGACGTATTCCCAGTGGCGGTAGAGTTCACTGGAACGCACGAGTTGATCGTGGACGCCATCGACAGCAATTTTGCCCTCGTGAATCAGCACGATTCGAGAACATTTCTTTACGGTCGATAATCGCGTCGGCAGGAAAATCACCGTGCGGTTCCCTGAGATCCTTTGGTAGGCGTCATCCAGCATCGCTTTTGTTGGTGCGTCCAGTTGGATATTCGGCTCTTCAATCACCAGCAACGCGGGTTGACGCACGATTGCCCGCGCCAGGCTTAATCGAAACATCTGTCCCCGATCCAGCGCCACGCCGTGTTCACCCAGCACGGTTTCGTAGCCCTTCGACAGAGTTCGCACAAAGTGATCCGCATGAACCAGCTTTGCCGCATCCAACGCCTGTTGACGAGTAATATCGGTCTGGCCGCAGGTGATATTTTCCAGCACCGTGGCGTTGAAGACGGGGTCGTTGCCACCGACCATGATGGCTTCGGCTCGAAGTGATTCCAGCGTCGCCAGGCGGATATCGCGACCATCAATCAGAATCTGGCCCTGGTCCGGATCAATAAACCGAGGGATCATACTGGCCACGGCGAACGCGGCTTCACGGTGCAGAGATAACAATGCCAGCGTTTCACCAAAACTGACGCGAAGATCCAATCCTCGGATCAACCCCGGATACTGAACGGGCGAAAAAGCGACCTGATCAAACAACAGGGTTCTCGACATCGGTTCCTGAAAGCTGGCCCCGGGAGCCTGACTTACCAATGGCACGCGATTGATGAACGCGATGACTTCTGCCGCACGCACATTTCCTTCAGTCTTCAGCGACTGTACGTCTTCAAACCGGCCAATGGCCACGGTCAGAAACGACAGACATCCCACGATCAACAGACCCGCAGTCACGCCAATCGATCCATCCCTCACGATGTGCGTCACCAGAAAAGCAGCCGGCACAGCAACCAGCAGTAACACCAGAATGCGACGGACCCACTCGCCACGATGCTGTTGATTCCGCACATGACGGCATCGAGCACGATACTGGGTCAGGTTATTCAGAAACTGTTCATGCTCTGCCTGCTCCATGCCAAAACCAGTCACAATCCGGGTCTTTCTCAGGCCTTCTGCCATACGAGCAAGACCTCGGGTGACCTGTTCGGACAGCAGCCGTAACGACGAATCACTGCGCTGCGTTTCAATGCGAATCGCGAATCGGATCAGCAGAAGGGGAACGAGCGTTTCGAGTGCCACACGCCATTGAGTCAGCATCGCCACAACTGTGAGCACGATCATATCTGCCGCCGCCGTCAAGACGACACTACCCCAACGGCTGCCTGATGCTTCAAGGAACACGGTCGATTCGCGAAACAAGCGATCAGCAATCCCCGCGTGTTCTCCGGAAACATCTGACGGTTCCAGGCGAATCGATTTGCGATGAATATGCTGCCGCAAGCGCTGGACTGACTCGGCTACCCGGTTTTCCACAATCGTTTCTGCACCCGATCGTAAGGCCCATCTCAACAGCACCAGAACACAGATCGTGGACAGAAGCAACACGACGGCGGAACCGGTTGAGTGCAGCCAGTCCACAGAACGGATCAGTCGGGCGAACACCGCGCCTGCCGGATGCGACTCAATTCGTTCGGCCAGGTCCCGCAGACCTGTTGTGCGAACCACGGCTGTGGCGGACGCTGAATCCACATGGACCAGCAGCCAGAATCCGGCGGAGACACATACCAGCGCGCATGCCAGCGCCATTGCTGAAAACAACGCGCATGCCACCGCCGGAAGAAACCGCACTCGGGCAAGTGACCGCAATGAAATAACACGATCGAAGTCTTGTACGTTCGGATCGGACACGAAATCTGCCTCCGATGACTATTCACGCCAGGATGTGCCAATCCGCAAGGTAGTCGCGGAAGCAGGCGATCACAACAGTCAAACGCGGCGACGGCAGTTAATATGCCACAGATTCATGCAGCAACCGGACGTCAACGGACACGGATTGCCCAGTTTGTGTCGCACTGGGTACACCACAGGCATTATGCAAGGTCACGGTCTTCAAACAGGATAAAGCCCAGCAACATCATAGCCGCAATGTAAGCCAACGCATAAAGCAGGCTGGAACCCAGATAATCCTGCGGCACTACCCGCCCGGTCGCGACAGCCGACGAAACGTTGAATGCCGACAACGACGGCATGACCATCGAAATCAACCTCGCCATGAAGGTCACGGATTCATTCGCGTCGCCCGCCACACTTCGATTCACCATCACTTCGGTCAGATTACCAATCACAAACACCGCAAAACAAATCACCAGGTTCATAACCATCGGAAGCCGAGTCGCCACGGTGACAGCGATCGCGCCCAATACGCACACTTGCAGGAATGCCAACGCGACACCGGGCAGAATCTGGCCGATGACGCGCGTGCGATCCGGATGGGGTATCGGAAGTTCAACCCCTGACACTTCATGCCACTGCCATCGCGGCGTTACTTCTTCAGATCGTTCTCGTTGGTCGTATCCGACCTTAAAAAAGATCAGCACAGAAAAGATGGCGGTCAGGATCACGAACATCCAGATTACGGCCTGTACAATTCCCACGTACTTTCCAAGGATGAACTGACGGCGATCGATCGGCTTGCTGAGCAGCGTCATGGCCGTCTTGCCTTCGATGTCAGCTGTGATACTGGTTCCCGCCGTCCAGATCGCAAGCAAAGCCCCGGATATCAGCAGAGTCGCCAGACCACATTCGTTGAGCATCTTGACGTCGTCTTCCAGCGTGAAGAACGGCATCACAGAATTGAGGATCAGGATGGCAGCTGAGATCAGTACTAACAGAATGAACAACGGCTGGCGAATCGCTTCTTTCGTCGTGGCCCTGGCAATCACGCCAATCCGCGTGCTGTATGACAACGTCACGAGACCGACGACCATTCCGAACACGGTCAGCCATGTCCATGTCCAGTCGATCTCATTGGCAACAGCAGTGACTTGAGCAAACGTCAGGGCAGAATTCATCACGACGGTACTTTCAGATTCGATGCAAAAACAGCGGCCCCGGAGCGCATTCCGAGCCGCATGGACAACTACGCTCATGCGTCGACAGACGTTGGATATTTCTGAAAGCCGCGAAAATGCTGAAAAAAACGCACTTTTTGGCCCGATGCGGGGAAGTCCTTCCGGAAAGTTGCGACTGCCCGTAACTTGACTCTCCGAGTCGAATTGCGATTTCTGTCGGATGGACATTCATGTCCGTCGCATGGCCGATGAAACACCGCCGAAGCGAACCTGGTCCTGAAACAAGCGACCGTCATTTGGAGTGCGGCGATTTATCGCCGCTTTGCCTTT
>CAZFDW010000556.1:0-4473 GCA_964517865.1 uncultured Chitinophaga sp. | reverse complement strand
GTTTGTTTGGTCCGGCCTACATTGTCGGTGAATAATCCGGGTTAAACGATTAAATTAACACCCCGCTGGCGTCATTCCACTGAAGCAGTAGTAACACCTATCCTATTCATTTGCCGACAATACGTCATTCTACTCAGGAGTCCTCCGTTATGCCGCAGTTTTCTGTTCCTTCCCGTCGACAGATGCTGGTTGCTGCCGCATTCACAGCGCTCGCGGCCACGGTTGTGCGTCGATCGCACGCGACAAATCAGCCACAGGCTGCCGATGACAACGACGCGCATCCCTGGATCGACGCACATTCGCACATCTGGTCCACCGATCTGACGAAGTATCCGCTGCGGGACAATCAGACTGTTGAGGCACTTCAGCCACGCAGCTTTACAGATGAAGAGCTGATGGCCATCGCGATGCCGCAGGGTGTCGGCCGTGTGGTGCTGATCCAGCACTATCCGCATCACGGTTACGACAATTCGTATCTCATCGACACATGGAAGAAATATCCGGATCGGTTTCGCATCGTCGGACAAATTGATTCGGCTCAACCCCACGTCGATCGACTCATGCGTGACATGCTGCAGACCGGCGTCACGGGGTTTCGCATCGGACCGCGGGACGATCAACCGGACTGGCTGGCTGGTGACGGCATGAAGCTGATGTGGAAGACGGCCGCTGAAACACGCCAGTCGATGTGCTGTCTGATCGGCCCTTCGAATATCGGGGAGGCTGCGGAATGGTGCGCGAAGTATCCTGACACGCCGGTCGTGATCGATCACTTCGCCCGCATCGGCGGCGATGGCACGATTCGAGACAAGGACGTTCAGAATCTGTGCAACCTGGCAACACACAAGCTGGTCCGCATCAAGATCTCTGCGTACTACGCATTCGGAAAAAAGCAGCCGCCGTATCTTGATCTGGTGCCAATGATCAAACGCCTGTTCGATGCCTTCGGCCCCGACCGCCTGATGTGGGCCAGCGACTGCCCGTATCAACTCACCGATCCGAATACCTACGCAGCGTCGATCGCCCTCGTCCGCGATCATCTGGACTTCGTTTCCACCGACGACCGTCGCAAACTGTTACGCACGACAGCCGAATCCACGTTCTTCTTCACAGTTCAAAAGTAAATCTACTCTGCCGGTATCGTTCCGCCGGGGGAGGACCGCACCGGCTCAATGGCCGGGCGGTCGGCATCCCCGGGTGACAATTCCTGCTTCGCCACCGGGAAGGGCGGGGTACCCGGAACGGGACGCAGCGTCTCGGCGCTGCCGCCGTCGAGTATCCGCACTCGAATCCGGTGGAAGACAAATTCCCCCAGAACAATCCACAGGCTCATTCGGCGATCTGTGGGATAACCTTTGGTTCTTCTCGGAATTTAGTGGGTGTATTCGTGGGGGTATGAAAGTTGATTTCGCCTGAAATTCGAATGGATTACTTGCTGTTTTCTCGCGATGATTGACAACAATGCCGAATTCGAAAGGCAAAGCGGCGACAAGTCGCCGCACTCCAAATGACTGTCGCTTGCTTCCTGGTTAGAAGGCCTGGAGAAGGGGTCAGAAACCCATAGCCAAATAGCCCACTGGGTGCTCCGCACTATTGGTTCCGGACCCTTTTTCCTCGTTTACGCCAGCCGCCCGGAAGCTTCGATCGGCCAGACGTCCACGACGACGCCGTCTTCATGCGCCACGATTTCGCGGTAAAGATTGCAGGTCGTGCAGGCATGGCTTGGTATCAAGTGCAGTGGCTGGCCAATCGGCCACTCTGGTGTCTGATTGACAACCACATGTTCTTCCGCAAGAAAGAACGGTATGACCACCTCCGGATAGTCGCGAATGCCGGGGACGCCAAATTCCGCTCCTGCACCTTTCACGCCAACATCCAGCACAGCCTTGCCTGGACCAGGACGGCTGATGACGCGAACGAGGATCGACAACGCGACTTCAAACTCGGGTGCCAAACGGAAATACTGACGATCCATCGTCGCATACGTGCCCGCCTGGATCTCATCGACTCCGTCCAGAACTCCCGTGGAGTCATAAGTCGCACTTGAAGAACCACTGATGCATGAAACGGGAATGCCCGAACGTTCCAGCAGGCGACGAGTCTCCACGGCCAGGCCCATTGCGGCCCGCGACTGAATCTGCCGTTGTTCACGATCAACCACATTCACGAGGTGACCTTCGTACGCCTGAAGTCCGCCGAATTCCACGCCTGGCATGCCTTGCAGGTTCCTTGCCAGTTCCAGCACGGCTTCGCTGCCCGGGAGTCCGCAGCGCCCCATGCCGATGTCCACCTCGATCAGCAAACGCACCACCGCTTGCGCGGCCGCTGCGGCGCGACTGATCGCTGTGACCTGATCGATGTGATCGACGGCCACGCTGATGCGGGCTCGCCTGGCGAGTTGTACAAGTCGCTCAACCTTGGCGGCACCGACGACCTGATTGGCAATCAGCACATCGCGAAAACCGTTGTCAACCAGCACTTCGGCCTCACCGAGCTTCGCGCATGTCATCCCGACCGCGCCGGCCAGCATCTGGCGTTGTGCCAGAGTCACGCATTTATGATTCTTAAAGTGCGGACGCAGTTTGGCTGGTCGATCACGAAAGAAGCCTGCCATCCGGGCGAGGTTTCGGTCACTGGCCGCTCGATCCAGCAGCAGTGTGGGCGTATCGAGTTCTTCTATCGCACGCCCGATCCGCGGATCCTGCATGTTACTTTCGCGGGGCGATGACGTCGATGAAGACGAATTCAATCCGGCCATGCTGACTTCTCCGTGGCGAGTGAATACAGAATGGCTTTTGAACTGCAATACTCGTGGACCGCTTCGTCAAAACCCAACTCCGCGCCGATGCCGCTGAGTTTATATCCGAACACCGGCACGTTGGCTCGTAAGGCACCACCACCGTTGATGGCAATTCGTCCCGCACGAATCTGGCGGGCGACGCGCAGCGCTCGAGTTCCGTCGGACGTCCAGAGGTTTGCCATCAGACCAAATTCGCTGTCGTTCGCCATCCGCACGGCTTCCGCTTCGTCACGATAGGTCATCACGCTCAGAACGGGACCAAACACTTCTTCGCGAGCCACCGACATGCCTGGCGTGACGCAGTCAAACACCGTTGGAGGATAAAAACAGTCCATGGAATCAACCGGACGGTTCCCCGTCAACACACACCGCGCGCCTTCCTGTTCGGCTTTCTCCACGCACTTGCGGACGGTGTCGCAATGCCCGGGTGTTGCGAGACAGCCAAGTTGCATGCCCGGATCTGTGGGATCACCCTGCCGCAGGCTGCGGGCTTTGGCGACGATGCGTTCCAGTAAATCGTCATGTTGACTTTCGTGGATCAGCAAGCGCGACCCGGCAACGCAGACCTGCCCGAGATTATAGAAAATCCCTGTGATGACACCGTTAATCACGTTGTCCATCGGCGCGTCCGGAAACACGATGCTGGGTGACTTTCCGCCGAGCTCCAGCATGACGCCTTTCATACCGACTTTGGCAGCTTCCAGCATCCGGGCACCGGTTTGATGTCGTCCGGTGAACGTAATTTTATCCACGCCCGGATGTTTCACCAGCGATGCACCGGCTTCATGGCCTGTGCCGTGAATCACATTGATGACTCCACGCGGAAAGCCAACATCGACCGCCAGCTTTGCCAGCATCAGCGCAGACAACGGCGACACTTCGGACGGCTTCAGGACAACCGTGTTGCCGCACGCCAGAATCGGGGCGAGTTTGATGGCGGCATTCGTAAGCGGAAAATTCCAGGGTACGATCGCCGCGATGACTCCCACCGGTTCGCGAATCTGCAGTGTGACGTTGTCCGGCAGGGTCCCGAAGCACCTGCCGGAGATTTTGTCCGGTAATCCGGCATAGCTCTCGAACAGATCGGCCGCACAGGGAACGTCAAAGCCCATCGTATCTCGAATCGGCTTTCCGACATTCAGCGTGTCGGTCATTGCCAGATCATTCAGGTTTTCCCGGATGCGTTCGGCCAGACGGAACAGCAATCGACCCCGCTGCAACGGGTCCATGCGAGGCCATTCGCCATCGTCAAACGCCCGCCTCGCTGCCTGAACGGCGCGATCGACGTCGGAAGCGTCGGCCAGAGCGACACTGGCGAGTTCTGTTCCTGTGGCTGGGTTCGTGACGTTCCAGGTACGACCGGACCGGCTGTCGCACCAGACACCGTCAATGAAAAGTTGATGAGGCCATGCGGGCATGATATCGAGTCTCCTCAACGCTCTGACGGTTCGACGAATAATACGAACAGGAACTGTTCTACAGGTCGAAGGAGTCTACGGAAGAGAACCAGCATTCGCTACCCGGCGGCGCACTAATAAAGACTATAAAAGGGGTCCGGAACCAATAGTGCGGAGCACCCTCCGGGCCATTTGGCTATTCGTTTCTGACCCATCTTTTTCAATGGCCCGCTGAGTTGTTGGGAATCTGCCCTGCAATTATGAGCGAGAATGCCA
>CAZFDW010000555.1:0-4476 GCA_964517865.1 uncultured Chitinophaga sp. | reverse complement strand
TCTCTTTTAATTGAGACCTGACCCTTTTGTTGTCCTCCGCAATCCAGTTTCGCAGAATCTGATACTCGGCCGCTTCCGACGAAAACCGTCGGCCACCTTCATGCGGCACCTGCATCGACGGTTTGCGAAGCAGCAGACTGTCGCTCGGGCTCAGCACATTGATACGCCGCGACCCCAGTTGCCGCGTGAGAGTGACAAAATCGGACTCAGGATCCTGCCCGCGCAGGGACAGCTTCAGGCCACCCTTGCCATTCTGGTTTCCGTGACATGAACGGCAACGCAGGAACATGGCAACTCACAGCCGAGACTTCAGATGGCTCATCGTATACAGGAGTGAGGCGAAACGCGCCGTCATCGCGGAAAATTTCAGCTGGTGTGTTCCGCTCCGTTCGACACACCATACTCTAATCCTCTCCAAACATCTATGATTCGCGGTGATCCACAAACCTCGAATCCGCATGGCTAAAACTCCGCACTTCGTGATAAACCAAAAACTCGGAAAGTAATAACATGGCCGATCTCCGTCTGGCGATGGCGCTCATGGCGCTGTTGTCTATCGCCAGTTTTCTGGGGGTGCGGCGAATTTGCGCGAAAGCAGGCCCTCGCTTGCTGGATACAATAGCGGCTGCCCATTTGTTGATGATCGGCATATACATTCGATTTGTCTGGGGACAGCTATGGATCGTCGAATGGATTCCGCTGCCTTCCGTGGTGATTCTCGCCAACTGGTTTCCTGTGTTGCTGGGAATGATGGCCGCTGTTCTGTGGCTGCGGATGCAGCCGCATTCCATTCCGCGACGAATTCCGATCCAACTACTTTTGATCGGAGCGACAGTCTGGTCTGAGATTTATGTGATTCCCCGAAAGCCGCCGAAATGTGGCAATGAATGGATTGAGCCTACGCCGGAAATCCTGTTTCGTATCTGTCTGCAGACAACCCAGTACACATGTTCTGCGGCTGCCGCCGCCACAATTCTGCACTCGGTGGGAGTACTGTCATCAGAAAAAGAAATGGCGGAATTGTGCCTGACCGGAGAAGGAACAACATGGCTTGGCCTTTATCACGGGCTGTCTATTCGCCTGCAGGGAAGCGGCTTTGGAGTGGAATTCTTCGAAGGCGACCTCGCAGATCTCGATGCGGCAACGGCTGATTTTCCCGTGCTCTTGTGCTGCCGGCTTTCGAACGAAGTGGACAGCGCAAACCCCGAATATCGGGAAGATGCCGGATGGAAGCCCGGCGTTGCCCATTCCGCCGTTCTGTTCGGATACATGAAAGTTTTTGATGAAGACGTTTATGTTGTCGGAGATCCCTCCCAGAAGCATGCGGAATTGTGGAGCCAACAGGATGTTGCAAATCTATGGACAGGTCAGGGCCTGCGGATCGTGACGATACGGCCGTAAGTGCTTTCTGATGTCCAATCATATTTTGCAAAATCAAGCTTCATTCGTTTGTCCAAAATTCGATTGTCCAGCTCGATTCCACTTCCTGTCGTACCCGAAAAGCGGGACGGACCGGAGCCTTTCCGATGGTTTAGACGCCGTGGGAAATCTGCGGAAGCTCTCCATTCAGTTGCGTCTGTGCCAGTGCAACGCATTCTGAAACGCGCTGACGCGCCAGTTCACAGAAGGCTGCGTCATCGCCGGACTGCACGCCAGCCATCTCTTCCGGCGTGAATGGAGTTCCATAGACAACCTGAATTTTCCCGGGGCGAATAAACCACGCTCCACGCGGCATCACGCGGTCGGCACCAACAATGCCGACCGGATAGACGGGCTGGTTCGTCCGTCGCACCATCGCCAGAAATCCAGGTCGGAAAACACGCACTTCCGTACCTGAGGATCGCGTACCTTCCGGAAAAATGCCGATCAGAAATCCCTCTGTCAGACGTTCCAATGCCAAACGAATGCTGCCGCCGCGCGCGGCTTCCCGGCTGATCGGAATCACATAGGTGCTGCGGAGCAGCCAGCCCAGAACCGGCAATTTGAACAGACTGTCGCGGGCAAGGTAGGACACGGGGCGAGTCAGCCACAACGCGGCCAGCAATGGGTCGAGAAAACTTTGATGATTGACCAGCAACAGCCCCCCCTTTGTGCTGTCGATATTTTCAAGCCCGGAGCAATTCACACGAAGCCATGTCCGACACAACGCCCAGCACGGCCAGTGCAGTGTGCGCCACAGCCGATTCGGGATCAGCACTGCCGAAGGACTGGATTCTGTCATAAGTTTCCGTGCCTTCAGGCTTGCAGCAGGCTTCTTGCGACGGTCGCGGTGTCGCTCAGATCCGCAAACAGATGATCGGGTTTGTGTGGCTGCAGTTCAACGAATGAATACATGCCCGTGGCGACGGCGACCGCCCGCGCGTTGATAGCTCGAGCACACTGAATATCGGCCGGAGTGTCGCCGATGACGCAAGCCATGCCATCCGGCACCTCGCGATTGAGGTGTCCACGCACCGTTTCCACGGCCACTCGGGCGACGTCATCACGGTGTGCGTGATGATCTCCAAAGCCCCCGGTTTCAAAAAAACGATCGATCCCGAAATGCCGCAATTTGATCCATGCACCTTCGGCATAGTTGCCCGTGATCAGGCTCAGATGTACGTTCTCATCGTGATGCAGTTGGTGAAGCAGTTCAGAAACACCCGGCAGAAGTACACCCGGCAGAGTCTGAAGACATTGGGGCAGTCGATCCAGATAGCTCAACATGAATCGTTCGCGTTCCTGAGGAGTATCCACGAGTGCATACCTTGCAAAGATCTCGTCGGCGATCCCACGATCCGTGCGGCCCGCCATGAGGACGCCTTCGAGCGGAAACTGAATGCGGAATTCTTCCACGAGTGCAAGTTCCATCGCCCGCTGCCCAGCCCCGCCAGTGCTGAGCATTGTGCCATCAATATCAAAGAACAATACGTGATGCATGCAAAGTCCCTCGTAACCTGAATCTCCGATTCGAGTTGTATCAGTTACCTTAAAAACAGCCAACGACATGGTGTGAATCGCGCCTTTCCCCCCGGATTTCGTCATGAAAACGCCTGATTCAATCGACTGTGTCTACTTTATCCCAAATGGCCTATGACTGTCGTAAATGAGTTGAGCCCCCACTTCCTGGGGTCTACACTGCATGGTGCTTTCTCAAGACTCGATTTTGTTGTAGGCCGGACCAGGCGAATCGCAGTTCCGGCAATTGGCCGACTTGCCGGAACGGCGCTCCACCTGGTCCGGCCGACAGAATCAACTCCTGTTCGTTGGCTTGACAAAGCACTACTTTGAGTTCTTGAATCTGTCTGTTGAGGTGACTTAGATGACGATCCTCGTTGAGTGTGCTGGATGCAACAGTCAGTTTCGTGTGGATCCAGCCCACGCAGGTAAACGAATCCGCTGTCCCAGCTGTCAGGGCGTGATCACTGTCCCAGTCGCTGAGCGCCCGGCAGTTCCGCCTCGCCCGGAACGCGCTCATCCCGTTGCCGCAGCACGACAAGCAGCACCGGCAAGTCGCCGTGCTCAGGCGGGATCGCCGGAACCGAGACGCAGTCGCAGCGGGGTGTTCGAAGAGACGTTGGTTCGCCAGCCGCGAGACCAGAATCGATACGCTCAGACAAGCGGTACACCATGGAAAATCATACTCGCAACGGCTGGCGCGGTCGTCACACTGGGTATCGGTGGAATGGTCCTGTTCAATGTGATGCAGGGGATGAGCAGCAATCAAGAATTGGCCCAATCGGCTTCTGCGACGGACTCACAGACATTGCAACCCCCTGGCAGCGTGGATTCAACTTCGACGCTTGCCGACAGTTCTTCAGCAGCGCCGTCAACCGACAATGGAAAAAACACCGTTTCGACATTCGACAGGGGAATCAGTTCAGGCAATGTCAGGGCTCCAATCATGTCACCTGCAGCCCAGCCATCCGGTGCCGATGGTCGTGCGTCTGGAAGTTCATCGGTTCCCGGGGTGGCCATGTCCGCAAATCCCACAACGAACCTGCACCCACCAACTTTGCCCGCGCTGCCGGAAAGTCCCGCCACTTCCCCCGGCAACGCACCCGCGACAGCATCCATCCCGTCCTCAGCGTCTTCCACCGTGCTGGCAGTTTCCGAGACAGAGCTGACGATTGATGAATTGTTCTCGCGAGTGGAAGGGTCGGTCGTGCGCGTCAACGTGTCGTCCGGCCAGGGAGCCGGGAACGGCAGCGGATTCGTGATTGATGCCGCCGGGATTATTGTCACGAACTATCATGTAATTGCGGGAGCAAACCGTGCGTGGGTCGAATTTGCAAACAAGGATCGCATTGATGTCGATGGCCTGTTGTACATCGATCACAAGAAGGATATCGCAATCCTGAAGTTTGATGCCACGCGCTGCAAGAATCCGCTGATGTCTATTCCGGTTGCGACCGTGCAGCCGCGAAAAGGCATCGCCGTGGTTGCCATCGGGGCACCTCTCGGTCTGGACATGTCCGTCACGGAAGGCATCGTCAG
>CAZFDW010000554.1:0-4492 GCA_964517865.1 uncultured Chitinophaga sp. | reverse complement strand
ATGCGAAAACAACTTTTGACGACACACCAAATGTCGCATTGTGGGCGGCGATTGCAATTGCCTCTCGGACGAGTTGCAGGAACGATCATCGCATTTCTGTTGGCCTGTGTGTTGGCTCCAGCGTCCGCATTTGCCGACAAAGCAGGTGACGATTTCAATCTGGGCGTTGGATTGTACCGCACTCAGCGATACGAAATGGCGGTCGATACGTTCAACCAATTCCTGAAGGAATTCCCCGCGCATCCGCGCGCCAATCTGGCTCGTTTGTACTTTGCGTTGTCACTTGATTCGCTGGAGAAATACGCACCCGCCCGCGAGCAGTTCGCCTTGTTTCTGCAAGCCGAACCGGAGGGCAGGAACGCGGCAGAAGCGCGATACCGCATCGGGGAATGCAGCTACTATCTGCGCGACTATCCTGCGGCGATTGACCAGTTGTCCGCGTACCTGGAAAAACATCCGTCGCATGGTCGTGGTGACTGGGCGAAATTATTACTTGGCGAATCATTTGTCATCTCCGAAGAATGGCCAAAGGCCGAAGCAATTCTGAGTCCGCTGGTGAAGTCGGAAACGACCAATCCTGCCGTTGTCGTTGATGCGAGATTGAGTCTGGGCATCGTGCTGGAGGCACTCCAGCAGGTCCCCGACGCCTTGCAGCAGTACCATGCGATCGTGGCCGAAAAACATCCAACGGTTGCTCCGCGGGCCATGCTCCGGATCGGGGCGATTCAGTTTACGGCAGAACAGTACAAAGCGGCGGCGGCCACTTACGACGCTCTGCTGACAACGTATCCGACCAGTCCGCAGGTCGCGTCCGCAAATCTTGGCGCCGGGATGGCGTGGTATCGAGCGAGTGAATTCGAAACGGCGCTACAGCGTTTTCGTGCCGTGCCGAAAGATTCCCCGTCAGCTGCGCAGGCGATTCTGATGACGGCGATGTCGTTGCGGGATCTTGGTCGTGTGGAAGAATCCCGTCAGGAATTTTCCGAGGCACTCAAAGCCGCAGGAGATTCTCCGCTCGCTGCAGACATCCTGTTTCAGCAGGCCCAGCTGGAACGCACCGGGACAGAACGTGACCTGGCTGCAAACATGTTTGAAGACATTGCAGATCGCTGGCCACAGTCTGGTCGCACGGCGGAATGTCTGTTCAACGCTGCGGAACTACGACTGGAACTGAACGACACGGAACGTGCTGAACGCCTCTTCAGTCGGCTGAACAGGGATTTTCCAGAGGTCACAAAGCAACCGCGCGAACAGATTCTGCTGGGGCGATTGTTCCTGACCCGAGGTGATCTCGGGAAAGCGACCGACACGCTGCTGCAGACGACAGAAACAATGACAGACCCGGCAGATCGCGTGGCAGCCGTTGGTCGTTACTATCTTGTGCGAGCCTTATTTGACAGCAAAAAGTATGATCAGGTCGTGCAGCAGGCGTCACTGATGACCGAAGTTCTGAAGTCCGATGATCTCGCCGAAATGCGAGGGGCTTTGGCGCTGGCAGCGATCAGTAGTTTTGAACTCAAACAGTATGAAAACGTGCTGAAGTTTGCCGATGAGTTTCTGCCGCTCGCAAAAGATGAAATCAAGAAAGCCGACATCATCGGCACACGAGCTGTCGCACTCAGCCATCTCAACAGATTCCCGGAGGCCATTACCAGTCTGAAGTCGCTTGCCGCGACGAACGCTGATCAGCCGCAGACATGGACCGCGGTTCTGCAGGCTGCTGAAACGGCCCTGGGATTGAATGCCCCGGAATCTGCAGAGGAGTTGTTCGTGTTGGCTGCCTCGGGGCCGGAAAACTCAAAATCACGTGAAGCGGGTCTCTCCGGAATTGCCTGGAGTCAGTTCAAATCGCAGAAGTATCCTGAGGCAGAGAAATCGTTTGCGTCAATGGCGGCTGAGTTTCCGGATTCAAAAGACGCCGCCCAGGCGATTTTCATGCAGGCTCGCTGCGTGGAAGAACAAGGCGAGACAGACAGGATCGCGGTCGCGTTCGGCAGTGTGTTTGACCAACTGACGAAAGATACTGCGGTGATTCCTGCGGGAGCTGAATCCATGCCTCCGATGGTCTATGCATACGATGCCGGAAAACAAGCGGCCAGATCCCTGGCGAAACTGATGCGATTCGTTGACGCTGATACGGCATGGATGAAACTGACGACATTGTTTCCTGATGCAAAAGATCTGGATTCACTCCTGGATGAGTGGGCGTGGATGCACTTTTCGGCCGGGAACTTTGAACGATCCGATGCCATTCATCGGCAGTTGCTGGCGCAGTTTCCGGACAGCCCGTTTGCGGGACAGGCACGACTGTCTCTGGCGGAGAGTCTGCTGGAGGCTGGACAGCTTGAACCGGCGCTGACAGAAATGGAAGCCATTGTTTCTGATGTACGGTATGGCGAGATGGAAAAAGAGCGAGCTCTTTTTCACGTGATCGAAATTCGGGCCACGGCGCGCGCGTGGCAGCCAACGATCGTGGCTGCAAGAACATTTCTTGCCGATTTTTCCGGCAGCCCGCTCACGCCGCAGGTGCGACAGTTTGCCGGCGACGCGCTTCTGCAGCAGGGCAAGCCTGATGAAGCTATTCAGATTCTCAACGCCCTGCACGAAGACATCATCAGTGAAAAAGTGAAAAAAGAAGACTGGGTCGATCGCGTCTGGGTGGTCCTGGCCGAAGCGGCGTTGGCGAAACAGGAATATGACAGGATTGATTTGCTGCAGGCAGAATTGACACAACGCAGTCCTGAATCACTGTTCGCGTTTCAGCTCAACGACGTTCAGGGCCGCAGGTGGAAACAACAGACGCCGCCGGACTTCGTAAAAGCAAGGGAGTACTTTCAGCGTGTCACCGGAGACCCACAGGCACAAGGCACAGAAACGTCCGCTCGCTGTCAGTTCCTGATCGCCGAGACGTACGTCATGGAAGCCAATCATGAAATGGCCGCGACCGAATACTTCAAGGTCTATCTCAACTATACAGGTCACGATGATCTTCGGGCTCAGGCTCTGTTTCAGGGCGCTGCCTGCCAGGTGGCGCTGCAGAAAACTGAACCTGCCATTCGGGATTTTCAGGAATTGATCAAAGTGTTTCCTGAGTCAAATCTCGTGAACAAGGCGCGCGAAGAACTGAAAAAGCTTGGTGCTGCCGGGCCGTAAGCCAGAGCCGCACGGCGCTTGCGGTGTGTTGATTTAGAGAAACTGGTGTGTTCCGCTGGCGCTGCACACACCCTACTTGAATCACGAAATTAGTATCCGCGAACCGTCTGCAATACATCAAACTGAACACACATCGTGAATCTTCAGCCCGTCAACACACTAAAATCTAGGGAACGGTCTTCTGTGACGACTCGAATTCTTGTCATGGCAATTGTCGCCGTCGCGTTGCTGATCACTTGCCAGTCGATGGCGCAGGATAATGCTGGCAGTTCACCCACGGGTTCTGCAGCGCCGGTTGATAGTGCAGGAAATGCCGCACCCGCGACTCGCTCCGGTATTCCCATGGACCCGCTGGGAATCGCAGATGCGATGGGGCGACCGTTTACGGTGGCTTTCATTCTGGCCTCTGTGATTGGGGTCTGGTCAGTTGTCGAGCGACTTGTCATCCTGAGACGGCGACGGGTAATCCCGAAGGCGTTTGTCGAACGTTTTCTGATGCATCTGCGCGCGGGCCGCATGGATAAGCACGAAGCGATCGCGATCTGCCATCAGAATCAAAGCCCGATGGCTGATGTTTTCATGCACGGCGTCCGCAAATGGGGTCGCCCCAGCGTGGAAGTCGAACAGGCGGTCCTCGATGGCGGTGAACGGCAGGTGTCCCAGTTGAAAAAAGGTCTGCGAGTTCTGAACGGCGTTTCCACACTCAGCCCTCTCATCGGACTGCTCGGAACCGTTGTCGGGATGATTCAATCTTTCAACGACATCGCAACCGCCGGTGCCATGGGCCAGACTCAAACGCTCGCGAACGGCATCGCTTTAGCATTGCTGACCACAGCCGTCGGGCTGTTGATTGCAATCCCGGCCATGGCCGCCTATTTGTACCTTGCTGGCCGAATCGATTCGATCGTGATGGAAATGGACCGCCTCGGTCAGGAACTGGTGCATTTGGTTTCCGCAGAAGCCCTGCGTGAGCGAGCCGTCGTGGCTCCAAGAAGCGAAGCTGCCCTGGCTGCGACATCACCCGCAACCGCTCCGGCTCCACGCCCGCGGAAGCCGGTGGCTGAGAAGTAGTGCATTAGAACTGAGCCAGGAACCGCATATCGTTCTCGTAGAAACGGCGGATGTCATCGACGCCGTAGTGTTTCATACAGAAGCGTTCGATACCCAGGCCGAAGGCGAATCCGGTGTACTGTTCCGGATCGTAGCCAACCGCCGCGAAGACGTTGGGATCAACCATTCCTGCTCCACCGATCTCCATCCAGCTGTCGCCCCACTTCATATCGACTTCGACGGATGGCTCGGTGAACGGGAAGAACGACGGGCGGAACCGGATTTCAAC